>NZ_CP162414.1:670217-1002935 GCF_040932005.1 Aestuariibius sp. HNIBRBA575 | reverse complement strand
CGGTCATCATCGCCTGCTCAAAGCTCAGCGCTTCGGCGCCACCACGGGTTGAGATATATTTCATGGATCAGGACTCCTTCGCCTGAAGAGTTCGAAAAATCAGATAGCCGGTCATCAGGGCCCAAACGGCCGCCAACATGAACCAGGTGATTGCGTATTCTTTGTGATCGTTGGAAATGCCCGATGTGCCCACCGGCATCGGGGTCAATTGCGGATCGGTGCCGCCATGATCGGCTACAACAATCATCACGTTTTCGGCGTTCAGCGCTGCGGCCAACGGTCCGACATTGCGCGCAAAAATCAGATCACCGTCTTGGGCCGGGGTCCATTTGTCGGCCTCTTGGGGCCAGTGCAGATTGCCGCGATAGGTCACCTGCCCTGCATCCGCCAGATTGCCACGCAGATCAGCGGTGATAAACCCGCGATCCACCAACAGGCGGCGTCCCTCAACCAGCATCACGGATACCACCCGATAGCCCGGCGATGTGCCGCGCACAGGGGCCAGCATGTAAACATGTTCGTCGGTGATTTGGCCGGTTACAGTGACGGGCAGATATTTATCGCGGCTTTCGTCGGTGTCATCGGGCAAGGCCACAGGCGCATCGATAATGCGGGCTTCTATTTCGGCCAGATAGGCCTGTTTTTGGCCCAAGCGATCCACCTGCCAAAATCCAAGCGACATCAGCACAGCGCAGCCAGACAGGCCCAGCAAGATCGGGAAGATAAGTTTGCGCATGAAAGCCTTCCGAAATGCGAAAACGCGCGGGGTAAAACCCCGCGCGTCTGTTTCATCCTGATTGAGCAGGAGGGTCAAGACCCGCCCGGGCGAATTATGCCGCTTTATGCCCCCTGGCCCCAAATGTAGACCGCAACGAACAGGAACAACCACACCACGTCAACGAAGTGCCAGTACCAAGCTGCCGCTTCGAAACCGACATGTTTTTCAGCGGTGAAGTGACCGCGCGCAACGCGATACCAGCACACCGCCAAGAAGATCGTCCCGATGATCACGTGGAACCCGTGGAACCCAGTTGCCATAAAGAAGTTGGAGTAGAAGATGTTGCCACCAAATGTCCAATCATCATGCAGGATCAGTTCACGATATTCGTAGCCCTGCAGGATGGTAAAGATGATGCCCAGAACCACCGCGATGCCCAGACCTGTGGACACGTCTTTGCGTTCCTGTTCTGTGCCTGTGCCGTGGACCAGCGCGTGGTGCGCCCAAGTCACCGCACAACCCGACAGCAACAACACCAAAGTGTTGATCAGCGGCAGGTGGAACGGGTCAACCACGTGGATATCAGGCAACGTGTATTCTGTGCCGTAATAGGTGTGCATGGAATACAGCGCGTGTTTGAAGAACGACCAGAACCAAGCGGCAAAGAACATCACTTCGGACATGATGAACAGGATAAAGCCGTAGCGCAGACCGATGCGCACAACCGGTGTGTGGTCTATTTCGCCCTGCCCTTCGACCACCACTTCGCTCCACCATGCAAACATAGTGTACAGCACAGCGATAAAGCCGATGATGAACATGTAGGGTTGGTTATTCTCTACATTTGGTGACATCCAGAGCACCGCTCCGAATAGCATAAAAAAGGCCCCAACTGCGCCGGTCAACGGCCAGATAGAGGGGTTCAGGATGTGATAATCATGGTTCTTTTCATGCGCCATTTCGATTGCTCCCCAAGGATGGTCTAATTCAAGTCAGAGGCGGGTTGCGCCCCAATGATGTCGGCCTGCGCGATCTCTTCGGGCAGGTCAATTTCGTAAAACGTGTAGCTTAGCGTGATTGTGTGCACGTACTGGCCTTCGCGGTCATCCACAATCGCGGGGTCCACAAAGAACGACACAGGCATGTCAACGGATTCACCGGGCATCAAAACCTGTTCGGTGAAACAGAAACAATCGATTTTATCAAAAAAACCACCGGCCTCATAAGGCGTGACATTATAGCTGGCCTGCCCGGCAATGGGGCGGTCAGAAATGTTGGTGGCTGTGTAAAACGCCAATCCGGTTTCGCCGATGCGCAGGTCCATTTCGCGCACAACCGGCTTGAATTCCCAGGCCAATCCGCTGGCGATAGATCCATCAAACCGGATGGTGATGGTTTCATCCAGTATGAGATCACTGGCAGATTCAGCCACATTGGTGGCCCCGCCAAACCCGGTGACCCGGCAGAACCAGTCGTAAAACGGCACCGAGGCCCAGGACAACCCGCCCATCAACAACACAACGCTGACCAATTGGATCACCGTGCGTTGGGGGCCTTGGATATTTGGGAAAAGCTTCATTCGCTGTCCTCAGTCGTTGCGGGGGCCGCATTGGTTTGGGCCTCTACTTCGGCATCTGTGGGCAGCAATTGTGGCCGCAGTGCGTGATCGGTACGTTCAAATTCCGCGATATGTTCGAGGTTCAGAACCTTAACAATCGTCAGGCCAAAAACGATGGCCACAAACCCAACCAGCAGCAGGCCAACACCATTGTTGCGGCCTTTGCGACGGGTGTGCAATTCGTGTTCTACTTTGATCGCCATTACCAGCCTCCTAGCCCCCAAGGGGTCAATGCGGCCTCGGCCAGCAATGCGGTGAAATGGCCAAACAAATAGGCCAGCGATACCTTAAAGGCGCGGCGTTCTGCGGCGAATTTGTCGGCTTCGGCGGCGTCTTCGTTCCGGCGCCAAACCACGATACAGGCCTGCAGGAACCACAGGTTCAGACCCATCGAAACCGCCAGATAGATCGGCCCGCCAATGGATGTGAACGCAAGGCCCAGCGCAACAGGGATCAGGCAGATCATATAGCCAAGGATATGGTTACGGGTCACGCGGCGACCATGGGTTTCGGTCAACATCGGCACGCCCGCATTGCCGTAATCAGATTTCACAAAAATCGCCAACGACCAGAAATGCGGTGGTGTCCACATAAAGATCAGCGAAAACATCAGCACGCTTTCGATGCTGATTGATCCGGTTGCCACGGCCCAACCGATCATGGGGGGAAACGCGCCCGCCGCGCCACCGATCACGATGTTCTGCGGGGTCGAGCGTTTCAGCCACATGGAATAGACCACGGCATAAAAGAAGATGGTAAAGGCCAGAATGCCCGCCGCCAGCCAGTTTGACGCCAGCCCCAACAGAATGACCGAGAAACCGGACAAGGCCAGACCAATGGCCAGCGCTTCTTGGGGTTGGACGCGGCCCGACGGGATGGGCCGGTTGGCGGTGCGTTTCATGATACGGTCGATATCCGCATCCCACCACATGTTCAGCGCCCCGGACGCCCCGCCGCCAACAGCGATACACAGGATCGACACAAAGGCCTCAAACGGATGCAGGGATGCGCCGGGGGCGACAAGGATCCCAACCAGAGCCGTGAAAACAACCAGCGACATCACGCGGGGTTTCAGCAAGGCAAAATAGTCGCCCATGCCCGCCTCTTGCGTGGTGCTGTCCTGATAATTCAGATCGGTCATCTTGGTCCTAGCGCATCATCAAAAAGGCAATGCATGTCTGGGTGCAGTTTGGAACAAAGCGGGCCCCTCTGGGCCCGCCTCAGGTTCGGATCAGGCCGATTTAGGCCGCAAACTCGTCTTTGGCATTGATCAACCAAGCGTCGTACTCTTCTTGGCTCACAACTTTGACGGTGATGGGCATATAGGCGTGGTCTTTGCCGCAAAGCTC
This sequence comes from Aestuariibius sp. HNIBRBA575, assembly GCF_040932005.1. Classification (NCBI taxonomy): domain Bacteria; kingdom Pseudomonadati; phylum Pseudomonadota; class Alphaproteobacteria; order Rhodobacterales; family Paracoccaceae; genus Aestuariibius; species Aestuariibius sp. HNIBRBA575. The sequence goes on along the minus strand of NZ_CP162414.1, from coordinate 999,250 downwards.
GGAACACTGACCAAAGTAGATGCCTTCTTCTTCGGCGGCGAACCACAGCTGCGCCAAACGACCGGGAACCGCATCCTGTTTCACGCCGAACGCTGGGATGGTCCAGGCGTGGATCACGTCCGCACCGGTGACATCCATCACAACCACAGTATCCACAGGCACAACCACAATAGTGTCAGTCGCCAGCAGCCATTCGTCTTCTGTGAAACCGGCAGCTTCCAGCTCAGCAATAGTTGCGTCGTTCAGGTTAGACCCGGCACCGATCATCCGGCTTTCGAAATAAACCGCATCATCGACATATTCATAGGACCAATACCACTGATACCCAGTGACTTTGATGTGCAGTTCCGCCTCTGGCATTTCCTGCTGTTTGAACAGAATCGGCAGTGAAAACGACCCGATAAAGACCAGAATAACGATTGGCACCACAGTCCAGGCGATTTCCAGCGGAGAATTATGGGTGAAACCCGCAGGTTTTGGGTTCGCTTTGCTGTTGAAACGCAAAATCACATAGGCCAGCAGGCCAACCACAAACAGCGTGACGGCGGTGATGATCACCAGAATCATTCCGTCCAGCCATTGCAGGTCACGCGCCAGTTCACTTGCAGCGGGCTGAAATCCCAGCGCGCCCGGTGTTGGTGCACCGATGATTTCACCTGCTTCTTGTGCGGTGGCCGCCGTGGCCCCCAACGTCAATGCAGCAACAGCTTTGGCAATATTGGTCAATCGCATGTCTTTCCCTGTCTCTCACTCGCGAAGGGGGTCCGACCCTGCCATTCGGCGGGCACATGCCTCCCTCCAACGGAATCCCGTTGTATCCGCTGATGGGTTTCCCATATCCTACCTCAACAGACAAGAAGGTGAGTTGCGGCAAACTGACCTTTTTTGACCCAGATCAATGCAAAAGTGGAATTCACCCCCGATGAATCACGATCCTTTCCGCCCATTCGACACGAATTTGGACCAAGAAACCGCGCTTGCGGCGCTGCGCGATGCCACAGCGGGGGCGGATGACGGTGAATTATTCCTCGAACGACGCCGATCCGAGGTGATTTCGTTTGATGATGGCCGGGTGAAAACCGCGTCATATGACGCCTCAGAGGGGTTCGGCCTGCGGGCTGTGCGCGGGGAAACCACCGGTTATGCCCATTCCACCACCCTGACCGAACAGGCCCTGCGCCGTGCGGTTTCGACAACCCGGCTGGCCGTCGGGGCCGGTGGCGGCACGATGGCTGATGGGCCGGTGCGCACCAATGTACAGCTTTATACGGATGCCGATCCAATGGCCGAGGCGACATTCCCGGCCAAAATCGATCTGTTGCGGGAAATTGATAACTTTGCGCGCGGGTTGGACAAACGCGTGGTTCAGGTCACAGCCACCATCGCCGCCTCACACCAAGAAGTGGCGATTCTGCGTCCCGAAGGCACGTTAGTGACGGATACACGCCCCATGTCGCGCCTGAACATTTCCGTCATTGTCGAAGAGAATGGCAAACGCGAAGCGGGAAGTTTTGGCGGCGGGGGTCGTGCTGGTTTGATCGGTTTGATTGGCCCGGATCACTGGCAACCCGTTGCACGCGAAGCGTTGCGGGTGGCGTTGGTCAATCTCAGCGCCGAAGCCGCCCCTGCCGGCGTGATGGACGTGGTGCTGGGCAATGGCTGGCCCGGGATTTTGCTGCACGAAGCGGTGGGGCACGGGTTAGAAGGTGATTTTAACCGCAAGGGCAGCTCTGCTTTTGCGGGGTTGATGGGCCAACAGGTGGCCGCCAAAGGGGTGACTGTGCTGGATGATGGCACGATTCCCGATCGCCGTGGATCGATCACGATCGATGACGAAGGCACGCCCAGCCGGAAAAACACATTGATCGAAGACGGTGTTCTGGTTGGCTATATGCAAGACCGCCAAAACGCGCGGTTGATGGGTGTGGACCCGACCGGGAACGGTCGCCGCGAAAGCTTTGCCCATGCGCCCATGCCACGCATGACCAACACCTATATGTTAGGCGGCGATACGAACCCGCAGGATTTGGTGGCCGATCTAAAGGATGGGATTTACGCGGTTGGATTTGGCGGTGGTCAGGTTGACATCACAAACGGCAAATTCGTGTTTTCCTGCACCGAAGCCTATCGGGTGATCAACGGTCAAGTGGGCGCACCGGTCAAAGGCGCGACGCTGATTGGCGATGGCGCAACGGCAATGAAACAAATCCGCGGGATCGGCAATGATATGGCACTGGATCCGGGTGTGGGCAATTGCGGCAAAGCCGGCCAATGGGTGCCTGTTGGTGTGGGGCAGCCCAGCCTGATGATCGGTGGTTTGACGGTGGGTGGTGCAGCGGCCTGATCCGCGGCCACCGTTGCTAACTCTCAAACCTGTTCGGCTGTGCCTTAGCTAGACCAGTTTGCTGTTTCGAGCATGCCCATCCCTGATCGGATCGGGCATGGAGGTCTGATCCGTTGGCCGCATAGAGGCGGCCATCATCAACCCGACGCTGCCATATCCAACAACAAAATAGGTCCCAATCGACATCCACAGGCCCCAATCCATTGCCCAATATGCGATAACACCGCTCAGGGTGGCCAGCGTTGCCCCAATCATCAAAAAGAACCAAATCACAGCGATATTTCCTTTTTGTTGTCAAATATCCATTAAAATCTAAGGCATCATCGCCTCGTATCCCTTTCCAAGACGTTAACGACTGGTCGGATAATCAGGCAACGCGCCTCTCGTGCAGTTCCTGCACATGTATCGCGCAAAATATCGTGAAACCTTGGTGGCTGCGGCCCTTAGAATGCGGGTCATATCCATTGTAAACCTTCCGTTAACCTCGACGGCGTAAACCTGATTCTGCAACAAGCGGAGACCAGGATGACAGAGGAACTCACTTCTTCCACTCACCCCCCACTCCCACCCACCACGGAAGACGATAGGTTCGCTAGCCTTCGCTTGTTGCGCTCTCGACGTGTTGGCATCTCAACCTATTACAGATTGTTGCGCGAACACGGTTCCGCCCAGTCCGCATTGGCGGCCCTGCCCCATGTTGCGCGATCCGCTGGTGTATCAGATTACACCATCTGCCCAACTGGCGTCATCGACGCTGAAATGCGCAATGGTGATCGCGCAGGCGCGCAGCTGATCTTTCGCGGGACGCAACACTATCCTTTGATGTTAAACGATCTGCCGGATGCGCCGCCGTTTTTGTGGTGTTTGGGGGATGTATCGCTGTTAAACCGCCCCGCCATTGCGATGGTGGGCGCGCGCAACGCATCCTCGCTGGGCACCCGAATGGCGCGTAAATTGGCGACTGACCTTTCGGCCGAAGGGTTCGCCATCGTGTCAGGATTGGCGCGCGGGATCGACGCGATCGCCCATTCTGCGGCGCTTGAATCGGGAACAATCGCGGTTCAAGCCGGAGGGGTCGACGTTATATACCCGCTGGAAAACACTGAAATCGCTCAGAAAATAGAAAAGTCCGGGTTACGTATATCTGAACAACCGATGGGGTTAAAACCACAGGCGCGCCATTTTCCGATCCGCAATCGTATCATTTCGGGCCTGTCTCGGGCCGTTGTTGTGGTAGAGGCCGCCGCCAGATCCGGCAGCCTGATCACCGCACGAAATGCCTTGGACCAAGGGCGCGATGTCTTTGCGGTGCCCGGCCATCCTTTTGATGCACGCGCGGCTGGCTGCAATATGTTATTGCGCGATGGGGCAACGCTGATCCGGGGCGCTGTTGACGTCACCGAGGCGGTTGGCCCAGCCAGGGACGTCGAAAACACGGTTCCCGATCAACCTGATCTGCAATTTGACGCCCCCTCATCCCAAAGCCCCCCCAAAAAACCACGCCGCAGCCTAAGGGAAACCGCCGATCTGCATCAACAAATCCTGAACAGACTGGGCCCATCCCCCGTCGCAGAGGATCAGCTGATCCGCGATCTGAACAGTTCCGCGGATCAATTATCTGCGATCCTGCTAGAGCTAGAGCTTGACGGCAGCCTGCATCGTCAACCCGGCGGGTTGCTATCGCTGGCCTCTTAGACAATCGCAACCATACCTATTTGCAATAATCCGCGATCACAGCGCCGTATTCGTCGCAATAAGGCGTCCAAGAAAACCAAACATCTGTGGATCCCATACCGAAATGCACCGCAACCCATGTCTGCCCTGACAATCGATACAAAACCTCGATCTGGGTTGGATCACTGATGACCGTATCAATCGTCCCACGCGCGAACCCCGGCGTGGATGGTACATGAATGGCGCCACCGCCCGGGCGCTGGGCCGATAACATCGCAAACCCATATTCCCCCGAAACCCGCAGGTCACGCACCACGAATTGAACCGGCGCGCAAAAAACCCACTCTGCATGGGGGCGCATCGCATCCATCAGCGCCGCACGGGTGTCGCTGCCGCGTTCAGGTTCGGTCCAGCCCCACGCCTGTGCGGCACCGATCACAATCAATATCATCGAATAAATCCAACGCATTTCAGCCCCCTTTGTAAATTCTGTGGCATAATATCATGTCAATTTGCCACTCCCTTAAACCAGCGCATTGACATTCCTACCCAAGCGCCCACATTTTGCGCGGCCATAGCACTTCGTTTGTATTCAAAGGATTCCCATGCCCGTTGTCGTCGTCGAGTCCCCCGCTAAAGCTAAGACAATTAACAAGTATTTGGGCTCTAACTATACGGTTTTAGCGTCGTATGGCCATGTTCGTGACCTGCCTGCCAAAAACGGTTCGGTCGACACCGAAGACGATTTTTCGATGATTTGGGAGGTCGGGAATGATTCCCGCAAACACGTCAAAGCGATCGCAGACGCCCTAAAAGAGGACAACGAACTGATCCTCGCAACTGACCCGGATCGCGAAGGAGAAGCGATTTCGTGGCATTTGCAGGAAACCCTGACCAAACGCCGATCCATCAAAAAGGACACTCCGGTCAGCCGGGTTGTGTTCAACGCGATCACCAAATCCGCCATCACCGAGGCGATGAAAAACCCACGCCAAGTGGATGCGCCATTGGTCGAAGCCTATCTGGCCCGCCGCGCGCTGGACTATTTAGTTGGGTTCAAATTGTCGCCGGTGTTGTGGCGCAAATTGCCCGGTGCGCGGTCCGCGGGACGGGTGCAATCCGTGTGCCTGCGCCTGATCGTGGAACGCGAAACTGAAATCGAAGCCTTTGACGCCAAAGAATATTGGACCGTCAAAGCCCTGCTGACCAACCCGCGCGGCCAAGACTTTGAGGCACGTCTGGTCACATTGGCGGGCGATAAGCTGGATAAATTTGATCTGGGCGATCAAACCAAGGCCGAATTGGCCGTCGCCGCCGTCCAAAGCCGCGATTTGTCGGTGACATCCGTTGAGGCCAAACCAGCAACCCGCAACCCGGCCGCACCGTTCATGACGTCCACGTTGCAGCAAGAGGCCAGCCGCAAATTTTCCATGGGCGCGCGCCAAACCATGAGCGCGGCGCAGCGTCTGTATGAGGCTGGATATATCACATATATGCGGACCGACGGGATCGACATGGCCCCCGAAGCGGTCACCGCCGCACGCGACGCCATTGGCACGAAATTCGGCGACAGCTATCTGCCCAAATCGCCGCGTATCTATAAAAACAAAGCTAAAAACGCCCAAGAGGCGCATGAATGTATCCGCCCGACGGATATGATGAAATCCGCCGATGATCTAAGCATCAAGGATGCCGATCAGCACAAAGTCTATGATCTGATCTATAAACGCACGATTGCCAGCCAGATGGAATCGGCCCGGTTTGAACGTACAACGGTCGAAATCGGATCTGCTGATGGTCAGGTTGGCCTGCGCGCATCCGGTCAGGTGGTGATGTTTGACGGCTTTATGAAGGTCTACGAAGAAGGCCGCGATGACGTGGTGGATGACGATGACAAACGTCTGCCAGCCCTGAGCCAGGGTGAACCAACCGCCAAGAAAACCGTGACACCTGAACAGCACCACACCCAGCCGCCGCCGCGCTACACCGAGGCGACTTTGGTGAAAAAGATGGAAGAATTGGGCATTGGCCGCCCGTCCACCTATGCGTCGGTGATCACCACGATCCAAGATCGCGAATATGTGCGCAAAGACAAAAACCGCCTGTTCCCAGAGGATAAAGGCCGGATCGTCACCATCTTCTTGATGAATTTCTTTCGCAAATATGTGGGCTATGAATTCACCGCGAATTTGGAAAGCGAGCTGGACGAAGTATCGGCCGGGGATCGCGACTATAAGACGGTTTTGCATGGGTTCTGGAGCGATTTCCACAAAGCCATCGATGAAACGTCTGATTTGCGCATTTCCGAAGTGCTGGACATTTTGGATGACGCGCTGGCGCCACAGCTGTACCCGCCCCGCGACGATGGCACCGATCCACGGGTCTGTCCGAAATGCGGCAATGGCAGCCTGCATTTGAAAACATCGCGCACCGGCGGGTTTGTCGGCTGCGGCAATTACCCCGAATGCACCTATACGCGCCCCATCGCGGGCGAAGGTGCTGATGGCGAAGAACGGGTTCTGGGCGAAGATGCAGGGGATGAAATCCACCTGAAATCAGGACGTTATGGGCCGTATGTTCAGCGCGGCGATGTCACGCCTGAAAACAAAAAACCCAAACGGACATCTTTGCCCCAAGCCCGACATGGCGGCTGGGAAAAGGATGCAACCACGCTGGAATTGGCGGTGCAATTGCTGTCTTTGCCACGCAATGTGGGTGAACATCCTGATGGCGGCCGGATCAGTGCCAATCTGGGGCGGTTTGGCCCCTATTTGATGCATAAATTGCCTGGGGATGAAAAACCCGTCTATGTGAACTTCAAACAATATAACGAAATGTTCGAAGTGGGCATGAACCACGCGGTGGAATTGCTGGCTCATAAACGTGCCAATCCCGGACGTGGCCGCACGGCAGCCAAAGCGTTGAAAGAAATGGGCGAACACCCCGATGAGGGCGGGCCGGTAAATGTCATGGACGGCAAATTCGGGCCTTATGTGAAATGGGGCAAAGTCAACGCGACGATCCCCAAAGACATCGACGTCGCCAACATCACAATGGATCAGGCGGTGGCCTTGATCGCAGAAAAAACCGCCAAGAAGAAGCCAGCCCGCAAAGCCGCAGCCAAGAAGCCTGCAGCTAAGAAAAAGGCCCCCGCAAAGAAGCCCGCGACCAAGAAGACAGCGGCGAAGAAAACTGCCGCGAAAAAGACCGACGAAGCCTGATTTTCACACCCTGATTTTCAACGGGTCAAACGGGGCTTACGTAGGAATACGTAGCGCCTGTGTGACCCGTTGACTCGCGCCCTTCTCAGCGTATCAAAGATGCAGATACTCTGAGGAGGCACCATGAAGAAAATCTATCCCAATGCCGCCGCTGCCCTGGACGGGCTGCTGAAGGACGGCATGTTTATTGCAGCTGGCGGATTTGGCCTATGCGGTATTCCCGAATTGCTGCTGGATGCGATCCGCGATGCGGGCACCAAGGATCTGACATTTGCGTCCAACAATGCGGGCGTTGATGACTTTGGCATCGGCATTTTGTTGCAGACCAAACAGGTCAAAAAAATGATCAGCTCATATGTTGGGGAAAACGCCGAATTTATGCGCCAATACCTGTCAGGCGAGCTGGAGCTGGAATTCAACCCCCAAGGCACGCTGGCCGAACGCATGCGCGCTGGTGGTGCTGGCATTCCGGGCTTTTTCACCAAAACCGGTGTGGGCACTGTGATCGCCGACGGCAAAGATCACCGCGATTTCAACGGCGAAACCTACATCATGGAAGAAGGCATTTTTGCCGACCTGGCCATTGTAAAGGCGTGGAAAGCGGACGAAACGGGCAATCTGGTTTTCCGCAAAACCGCGCGCAATTTCAACGCGCCCGCGGCCACATGTGGCAAAGTCTGCATCGCTGAAGTTGAGGAAATCGTCCCCACAGGGTCGCTTGATCCAGATGCGATCCACCTGCCCGGTATTTATGTGAACCGGATCATTCAGGGCGATCACGAAAAACGCATCGAACAACGCACCACAAGGAGCGCATAATATGTGGGATCGTAATCAAATGGCGGCCCGCGCCGCACAAGAACTGCAAGACGGCTGGTACGTTAATCTGGGGATCGGCATCCCTACTTTGGTGTCCAACTACATCCCCGAAGGTGTCGAAGTGACCCTGCAATCGGAAAACGGCATGCTGGGCATGGGCCCCTTTCCGATCGAAGGTGAAGAAGATGCCGACCTGATCAATGCGGGCAAACAGACCATCACCGAATTGCCCCAAACCGCGTATTTTGACAGCGCCCAAAGCTTTGCGATGATCCGGGGTGGCAAAATCGCCATGGCGATCCTTGGCGCGATGGAAGTGGCCGAAAACGGCGATCTGGCCAATTGGATGATCCCCGGCAAGCTGGTCAAAGGCATGGGCGGCGCGATGGATCTGGTCGCAGGTGTTGGCCGCGTTGTGGTGGTCATGGATCACACCAACAAACATGGCGACAGCAAAGTTCTGCGCGAATGCACCCTGCCGTTGACAGGTAAATCCGTTGTGGATCGCATCATCACCAACCTTGGTGTGCTGGATGTTGTTGAGGGTGGTTTGAAAATCGTCGAAACCGCCGATGGCGTGACCGAGGATGAATTGCGGGCCGCCACACAGGCAACCATTGTTTAATTCCAGACCACTTAGATCCCAAAAGGGGCCGCATTTTCCGGCCCTTTTTCCTCCCCCCCACTTGGTTGCTTTTTGTTGGTAAAAACATTCTTATCAACAGGTAACCTTAGGCGTGGCGGAATTTCATGACACACCAAAATGATGATGGCTGGACCAAATCGGCTGATGCCTGGATCACCACATTGGGCGACATTGGTGATCAAAGCCGCGCCTATGTGTTGGATCAGCCGATGATGGCGCGGGTGCGGGCCAGCGGGGCCAAACATCTGGTTGATGTCGGTTGCGGAGAAGGCAGGTTTTGCCGGATGGCCCGGAATGCGGGGCTGCAAACACTTGGCATTGATCCCACTCCGGCCCTTTTGGAACAGGCCCGGGCGCTTGATCCTGTGGGCACATATCTATCTGCCTTTGGCGAAAACCTGCCCCTGCCCGATGCCAGCACCGATCTGGTGGTGTTTTATCTGTCGCTGATCGACATCCCCGATTTTCCTGCCGCCATCGCCGAGGCAAAGCGCGTATTGCGGCCCGGCGGGCATATCCTGATGGGCAATTTGTCCGGCTTCTTTACCGCAGCGCGACAAACCGGGTGGACCGTCACAAAAACCAATACCGCAGATATCCACCTGCGCGGGTATCTGGAAAATGACGTGTATTGGGCCGAATGGAACGGCATAAGGGTCCATAATTGGCATCGTCCCCTGACCGCCTATTTTCAGGCTTTCCTGTACGAAGGCCTGATTCTAACCCATTTTGACGAACCGCCATCGACCCATCCGGATGCCGCAATTCGCGACCAATACAACAATACGGCCTATCTGATGCTGTCAGAATGGCAAAAACCAGCCTAAAAATCGTTTCCAAAATCGAAACAGCTTCACATTGTTGCCCCATTTTGTCGCTAATCATAGCGCAATGACCACAAGTAGCCTGCATAGCACCCCGCCCCATGCGCCTCAGCCCGCCGCGTCCGAAAAAAACCGGCGCTGGCGTGACATTGCCCTATTGGCAGTGTTGTTTGGGTTTGTTTTGGCCGGATTGATCAGTCTGGCACTGGCCACTGGCTGGGAAGAAACCAAAGCGCAGTTGATGAAACTGAACATGACACAAGTTGTGATCCTGTTTGCGCTGTCGCTGGTAAATTACCTGTTTCGCGGTGCGCGGTGGCATTTATTTGCCCGCCGACTGGGCCTGCCAACGGGACTGATCCAGGATTTGCGCCATTTTCTGGGTGGGTTCGCCATGTCCGTCACGCCGGGCCGGGTGGGTGAATTGATCCGCATGCGCTGGCTTCGTCGCGAAACCGGTTGGCCGGTCGAACGCACTGCCCCGTTGGTTTTGGTGGACCGCGCATCGGATTTGGCCGCAATGGCGCTGATCCTTGCACTGTCGATTGCACTGGGCACAGGCGGCATCAGTTTTGCGGTTCCTGTGGCCGCGCTGGCCCTGTTGGGGGCGGTGATTGCCACACGCCCACGCCTGTTGGCGGGGCTGACCACATTGACCTATCGCGCCACGGGGCTGTTTCCCCGGCTGATGGCGCGCATTCGCAGCGCTGCGCGGTCATTGACCGCCTTTACCTCGGCCCCTGTGATGATCACCGCCATTGTGCTGGGCCTGATCGGTTGGGCTGCCGAAGGCTGGGCGTTTCATCTGTTGTTGGTCTGGCTGGGGGCGGATGTGCATTTCGCCATGGCGCTGGCCATCTTCACCTTTTCCACGTTGGCAGGCGGCCTAACGGGCGCGCCGGGCGGTGTTGGTGGTGCCGAAGCCGCGATGATCGCGCTTTTGTCCCTCGAAGGGGTACCGCTTGAAACCTCTATCCCGGCCACGGCCATTATCCGTGTGACCACGCTTTGGTTCGCCATTGGGATCGGCCTGTTGGTCTTTCCTTTTGCTGAACGCATGTCCCTCAAATTCGCCCGCTAAGGTAGTAGAATGACTTGGAATAATATCACATATGCTGGCTGGGGCCGCGCCCGCAAAGCCAAAGGCGATGCCGCCCGGCCCGAACGCGCCCGCGCCCTGACCGCCCTGTCTAAAGAGGGGCCTGCCATGGGCAATTGCCGGTCCTATGGGGATGCATCGCTGAATTCCGGCGGCAAAATCACCGATATGACCCGGCTGGACCGCATCCTGTCCTTTGATGACAAAACCGGTCTTTTGCAGGTCGAGGCTGGCATGACATTGGGCGAATTGGCCGAAATGTTCGCCCCCAAAGGCTGGCTGCCGATGGTGATGCCCGGCACCGGGTTTTGCACAGTGGGCGGTGCCATTGCGATGGATGTGCACGGCAAAAACCACCATAACGAAGGATCCTTTGGTCAACACATCACCCAGATCACCCTGATCCAGAACGGTGTGTCGCGCGATGTGACCCCCAACGATGACGCGCTGTGGCGGGCCACGATTGGGGGCTTGGGCCAAACCGGGATCATCGCCAGCGCGACGATGCAGTTAAAATCCTGCAAAGGCGACGTGATGATGGTCACGGAACGGCGGGCCGAAAACTGGGATGATCATCTGGCCATTCTGGACGCATCCGATGCGACCTATGTGGTGGGCTGGATTGATGCAACTGCGCGCGGCGCGGCACTGGGCCGTGGGATCGTCGAAGAGGGCGAAACCGGCGCGGGTCTGGTGACCAAGCCGAAAAAATCGCGCACCATTCCGATGGATGCGCCGAATTTCGCGCTCTCTGCCCCGATCGTTAAAATGTTCAACAATGCCTATTATCGCCGGGTGCCTGCGGCGGGGCGGACTGTGGTCAAACCGATCCAGGAATTCTTTTTTCCGCTGGACAAAATCCATGACTGGAACCGGCTTTATGGCAAACGCGGATTTCATCAGTTTCAATGCGTGGTCCCGTTGGATCAGGCCGACGCCCTGAAGGAAATACTGGAAAAGATCGCCCATTCCGGGCTCGCGTCACCGTTGGCGGTTCTGAAACGGATGGGACCGGGGCGTGCGGGATATATGTCTTTCCCGATGGAAGGCTACACATTGGCCGTCGATTTCCCGGCGCGGGACGCTGCGCAATCATTGATCCAGCAACTTGAGGATAAATGCCTAAAGGCGGGCGGGCGGATTTATCTGGCCAAAGACGCCCTGTCGCGCGGCGACAACATCAAAGCGATGTACACCGAATATGGCCAATGGGCCGCCGAAGTCGCCAAAGCCGACCCCACAAAAACATATGAGACCGACATGGTCCGCCGCCTGCAATTGAGGAACGAACAATGAGCGAAACATGGATCATTCTCGGCGCGACGTCCTCAATGGCGCGCCCCTTTATGCGCAAACTGGCCGCGGCGGGTCATTCCCTGATCCTGGCCGGGCGCGATATGGACGATTTGAACGCCAGCTGCACAGATGCCATGGCGCGTGGGGCCACATTTGCCGAAGCCGCCGCGCTGGATGTGCGCAATGCGGACACGTTCCAACCCATAATTGATCGCGCTGTTGGGCTGCACAGCATCGTCAATGTAGCGGTGTTTGTTGGCTCGATGCCGGATCAATCTGACATCGACGCGGACCCGTCGCTGATCGACGGCGTTGTCATCGACAGCTTGACCGGCCCGGCCCGGTTCCTGCAAATGATAGCCCCCCAGATGGAAGAAATCGGCGCAGGTGTGGTCGTCGGCGTTGGATCCGTTGCCGGGGATCGCGGACGTATCGCGAATTACGTCTATGGTGCGGCCAAGGGCGGCTTTGCCACCTATCTATCTGGTCTGCGCAATCGTTTGGGACGTTCAGGCGTCCATGTGATGACCGTCAAACCCGGCCCTGTGGACACGGCCATGACCTGGGGACTTGGTAAAATGCCGTTTATGACCACCGCCGATGCTGTGGCCAACGATATCCTCAAAGGGGTGCGCAAAAAGCGCAACACGATCTATACGGCCGGGATTTGGCGCATCGTGATGACCGTAATCCGCTGTGTTCCCGAACCGATCTTTAAGAAGATGTCGTTCTGACACATCCGACATAAAGGCAAAACAAAACAGGGCGCGGGAATTATTCCGCGCCCTGTTTTGATGTTTATGTCGTCTTTGTTACAGCACGCCAATGCGGGCGAACCAGACCTCCCATAGGCCAGCGGCGTAGAACATCAGCGACAATGTGATCAGCAACAGGCCCATGCCGCGTTTGTCTTTGAGCGCAAAAACAATTGGGTCGTAATCCTGTTTTCCGTACCAGCCCAGCCGGATCATCCGCCACAGCCACCAGCCAATCGGCAACAGCGCCACCCACAAAAGCCAGCGATCAGGATAGAGAACCTGCGCCTGATCCGACAATGAATACAGGAAAAAGATCACCAAGGCCCCCGCCATGCCGATCCCGGCCATATTCAACAAATCCGGGCGATCCGGGCGGCCATAGCCGCGCCCCGGCAGACGTTCATCATCCACCGCCAGCGTCAATTCGGTCAGGCGTTTCACACAGCCCAGCGAGATAAAGATCGGGAAGATAAAGATCAGCATAAAGATCGACGCATCCACCCGACTGGCCGCCGCCCCGGCGACAACGCGCAATGTATACAGCGATGCCAGCACCATGATATCGACCCAGCGCATGCGTTTCAGTTTCAGCGAATAGGCCAGCGACAGCGTCATATAGGTGATTACCACCACCAAAAACGGCCCGCCCAGAAATGCGCCCAGCCCAATAGCGATTGCGCCCAGCGCCAATGTGGCCGCCATGCCCACCGATATGGGCACCGCCCCACTGGCAAAAGGGCGTTTGCATTTTTTGACGTGCAGGCGGTCGGCTTCTAGGTCCAGCAGGTCATTGACCAAATAGATACAGGATGCAGCGGCCGAAAAACTGGCCATGCCCAACAGCACCAACATCAATGTCCCCAAACCAAAATGATGCGACGCAATCATCGGCAGGATCAACAGGATGTTTTTCACCCATTGATGGGGCCGCATAGCGCGGATCAGATCGCGTGGTTCCCAGCCACCTTTGATGTCTGTGACCTCATGGCCATCACGGCGCAGTTTCGCGACGCTATCACCGGGATCGGTGACCACAATGGCCCCCGCCCCGCGCTGCCAGATCTTGAGGTCGGAAATGTCGTTACCGGCATAGTCAAACCCGCCTTCTCCGTAGGCGGCGACCAGCGCGTCTGCCTTGGCGTCGCCTTTGAGGTTCACATCGCCATCGGACGCAAATACCCGTTCGATGCCGTGATGTTTGGCCAGCGGTTCAACCAAAGACATGTCAGAGGCTGACGCCAAGGCCACTTCGCGGCCTTCAGATTTGGCAGTTTCGACCAATTCCATGACTTCGGGTTCAACCGGAAGCAAATCCGTGCGCAGCGGCGCGATCTGGGCCAGTTCCGATTTCAGCCGCGCGCGGTCACGCCAGTGCAACAGCGATGCTTTGAGCGTCGCCATGGGATCTTTGCCCAGCCCGGCCCAAAAACATTCCAACAACATATCGGTGCGCAGCAGCGTCCCGTCCACATCTAATACCAGCGGGCGTTTCGTCACGGTAATATCCCTCAATTCACGGAAAAGACGCAGCCATCGGTGATCAGCTGCGGGGGGGTTATGCACAGACCGCGGGCGACAGACCACGCAGCCAGAACTTTGGGTACATAGGCGCGCGTTTCAGCATAAGGCGGCACGCCGGAATTGTCGCGCACCGATCCTTCGCCTGCATTATAGGCGGCCAGCACCAATATCGGGTCTTTGTCGAAATGGTCCATCAGCCATGCCAGATAGGCCACGCCGCCTTTGATGTTATCAGCGCTGTTCATACGGTCCGTCACACCGAACCGTTCCGCAGTGGCGGGCATCAATTGCATCAATCCCGCTGCCCCGGCACCGCTGACCGCATCGCTTTGGCCCGCACTTTCGACGGAAATCACCGCCAGAGCCAGCGCTGGGGACACATCCGTGCCCACCGTGGCCCGCAAAATGTCCAGACCATGAGTGCTGGCAATCCCCTGCAGCGTGGCCAGACGCGGCTGTGGGACCGATCCTGCACGTATCGCCGCCAAGGCCGGGTCCAATCGGCCCGGACCGGATTCAGACACATCAGGTGAAATCGTTTCCCAGAACCAATCATATTCGCCCGGTGGACGTTGCTGAGGGGCAGCAGCGGTGGCGCCCCCCTGCCCGGCCGCATTGGGCGCAGCGGGACCGCTGGGCGCGGAAGGCGCGATTTGCACGGTGATCCGCGGCGCAGTTGATCCCGGTTCCGGGACCCCGACGCTGCGAAAGGTGAAATCAGGTTGCAAACGGTGACTGTCTGCCAACGCAGCCGAAGACAGGCCCACCGCAAGTGAGAGCCCATACAGTATATATAGTGCCATGTTTGATGAGCTGCGCGTCATTCGCGTCTGCCCTGCCTCATTATTGTTAAGACATATATTGCAGAAAACCGGTGATCAGGCCAGTGGGCACGCAAATCCAGGTCCAATTTAGCAGGAAAACGGGGCAAAAACGCCCCATTAACCCTTTATTTACCTTTGGTCATAGGGCGGGATTCGTTTGTAATTCGTTAATTTTCAATAACTTATAAATTTTTCGACAAAAAAACGCATTGCACGAAAATTGAACCAAACCGGCCCAAGTCTCGCCCCATTGTGGGGGCTATATATGTTCATCCAAGACGGGGAGCGGGCCATTGAGAGGCCGGTTCGCAACTGCCCCGGCAAGGTAACATAAACTGAGCGAACACCCCTAGGAGGGACCGAAATGCTGAACTTCATCAAAAACTTCCGTCAAGACGAAGACGGCGCCGTGACCGTTGACTGGGTTGTTCTGACAGCCGCAATCGTTGGTCTGGGCATCGCCGTTCTGACATCCGTTGGTAACGGTACAACCGCTCTGGGCTCCAAAGTTAGCTCGCAGTTGGCCAACCAAACCATCGTAACATATAACTAATTCTCGATCCGAAGGATAAAACACATGCTTAACTTCATCAAAAACTTCCGCAACGACGAAGACGGCGCTGTAACTGTTGACTGGGTTGTTCTGACAGCCGCAATCGTTGGCCTCGGCATCGCAGTTCTGACATCCGTTGGTAACGGTACAACAGCCCTGGGTTCCAAAGTATCCAGCCAGTTGGCCAACCAAACCATCGTAACATATAACTAATTCTCGATCCGAAGGATAAAACACATGCTTAACTTCATCAAAAACTTCCGCAACGACGAAGACGGCGCTGTAACTGTTGACTGGGTTGTTCTGACAGCCGCAATCGTTGGCCTCGGCATCGCAGTTCTGACATCCGTTGGTAACGGGACAACAGCCCTGGGTTCCAAAGTATCCAGCCAGTTGGCCAACCAAACCATCGTAACTTATAACTAAGTTTCGACGGCACGAATTGAACGGGACCGCATCCCTGATGCGGTCCTTTTCATTTACCCGGATATGACGTTCTCCGTCAGGACCATATCACGGCAAAACATGCCACGATCAGACGACACATCCAGCGCAATTTGAGTAAAACTCTGTCTAATACCAAACACAACGGCGCGGTTTTACCCATCAGGCACCAGATTGCTGACACATTGTCGGCGTCCAATGCCCTAAGCCTGGGTAAAATAATTGGAGATCCCAATGTATAATTTTTTTCAGCGGTTTCGCGGTGACGAAACAGGTGCTGTAACGGTTGATTGGGTCGTGTTAACGGCCGCCATTGTTGGGTTAGGTATTGGTGTGGTTACGATGATTTCTGTGACAGCAACAGACAGATCAAAAGGCGTGGGAAATCGCGTCGAAAATCAGGCTTTGGTTCAATATAACTAAAAATGCGTTGGGGCCGTCTAATCGCCCCGGCAGCGACCAAACCTTGTCCTGTTTTTGCCGCAATTTCGTGTCAGGAATCGAAACAGTGAATTTCATCTGACGTCAAAAAGTCAGTACAGGTCGAAAGGAAAGAGTATGCGAGCAGTGTTTGGATTGGTCTTGGTTATTGGGATGGGGCTTGCCGGCTTTGCCGTCTACATGGCCAAGGGTTACTTCCAGCAGCAGCAACTTGCTCTGGATCATGAACGCGCACAGGCAGCGGCGATCGTTCCCACAGTTGATGTCTTTGCACTAAAGCGGACGATCAATTACGGCGAACAATTGACCAAAGACGATGTGCAAATCATCCGATATGTAGAAGCCGCCCTGCCCGAAGGTGTGTACCGCACCGAAGAAGAGCTGTTTCCAGAGGGTGACGAAGAATTGCGGGTTGTGACCCGTCGAATGGAACCGCTGGAACCCGTTTTGGCCAGCAAAGTGTCCGATCCCGGCGAAGTTGTGGGGATTACGTCCCACCTGACTCGCGGCATGCGTGCCTTTGCGATCCGTGTGGATGCCACATCAGGTGTGTCCGGATTTTTGCGCCCAGGGGACCGTGTCGACGTTTATTGGTCCGGTCAGGCCCAGGACCAACGCGGCAATGATATCACGCAGCTGATCGAAACCAGCATCCGCATTATTGCGGTGGACCAATCTGCAGATAGTGGTGTGACCGAAGCATCCATCGCACGGACCGTCACAGTTGAGGCCAGCCCACATCAGGTGGCCGCCTTGGCTCAGGCGCAATCCAGTGGCCGTTTGTCATTGGCATTGGTGGGCGCGCAGGACGATTCAATTGTCAATGACGCCATCGCCGTTAATCAGGCCTCGTTGCTGGGTGTGACCGAACAGGCGCCAGAAATTGTAGAAGAAGAACGGGTTTGTACCATCGTCAACCGTCGTGGTGCAGATATCATCGAAATCCCGGTTCCCTGCACAAACTAATAAACCATGAAACACCTCAAACGCCCGGTTCATCCGGGCGTTTTTGCGTTTCAAAAAACGCCTTTGTTGCCACTTATCCACACAAACTTCACCCTCCAAGCAACTGATTCTTGCAAAAAACTATTAATTAGGGCAGCTTGGCCAAAGTATAGGGCAATAAGACCCATAATTTGGTCGTGGCACAGAGGCAGGTCACATGAAACATAGTAGATTTATAAAGGCCGCACTTGTCGGCTTTACACTTGCGCTTTCCACCACGGCGACATCTGTCCCCGCGGAAACATTGCAAGTGACACGCGGCGCTCCTTCTCGGGCGTTGGCTGTTCCCATGAACCGCGCGGTGGTCGTCGAAAGTGACGCGCCATTTGCACAGGTTTCCATCGCAAACCCAGGGATCGCGGATATTTCCACGCTCTCCGAAAGCACAATCTATGTGCTGGGCAAAGAGCCGGGGCGGACCACGCTGACGCTTTTGGGCGCGGATGGGCGGCTGATCACCAACGTTGAGGTGCATGTCACCCCCGACGTTGCTGAATTTAAGGAACGTCTGGAACAGATCCTACCCGGTGAAAGCATCGAAGTGCGCACCGCCAATGACGGGATTGTCCTGTCAGGCACCGTCAGTTCAACCGCGCGTATGGATCGCGCCTTGGATCTGGCACAGCGTTACGCACCTGATCGCGTTTCCAACCTGATGGTTGTCGGCGGCACACAGCAGGTGATGCTGCGGGTCCGTTTTGCAGAAATGCAGCGGTCGGTTTCCAAATCCCTGTCTTCTTCGTTGGCGCTGCAAGGCACCACATTGGGCGGTGATCTGGGCGTAAACGGCGGCGGTGGCGCATTTACCACTGCGGAAACAATCACATCCGCCCTTTCGGGTGACAATGTGGGCGCTGGTAACAATAACGGCGCGATCATGTTTGGCTTTAACGCCGGCGCGGTCGAAGTGGGCATCCTGTTGGAAGCACTGGAAAGCCGAGGCGTTGTACGCACATTGGCCGAACCAAACCTGACCGCACTCAGCGGCCAAGAGGCGCGGTTTTTGGCAGGTGGGGAATATCCGATCCCTGTGACACAGGAATCTGGGTCCACCACAATTGAATACAAACCCTTTGGTATCGCTCTGAACTTTGTGCCACGTGTTGTGGACGGTGATATCATCAATCTGGAACTCGAAGCCGAAGTTTCGGCCTTGGATACCAGCAACGGCATCGTTCAAAACGGCTTTACGGTCAGCTCTTTTTCAACGCGCAAAACATCCACCACGGTTGAAATGCGTGATGGCGAAAGCTTTGCGATCGCTGGTTTGCTGATGGATGATTTCCGCGACCTGAACGGTCAGGTGCCATGGCTGGGTGACATCCCGGTTCTGGGCGCTTTGTTCCGGTCCGCTGAATATGCGCGTGAACAAACCGAACTTGTCATCATCGTAACACCGCATCTGGTGACGCCAACCCGTGGCGAGGCTCTGGCCCTGCCAACGGATCGTGTGCGCCCACCATCTGAGCGTGATTTGTTCCTGTTTGGTCGGGTCGCGTCGACCGATGGCGGCGCAGGAGAGGTTGCACGTCAGGACTTTAGCGGGTCTTATGGCTACGTGCTGGAATGAGTGGGGACAGGCAGATGAAACGTCTAATTACAATGACTGTTATGGCTGCAACCCTTGCCGCCTGTAGCACCTCCGAAGTGGGCTTTGGCACAAATTCGGAAACCACAGGGACCATTCTGGGATCCACCGATTTCGGCAATTCCACGATGAACAACACGTTGGTTCAATCGGGCGAACGGGATTACACGGTCAATCTGGCACATCGGTTCGCAGCCGAAGTGAACACAACGATCAACTTCCCGTTCAATTCCACAGCCCTAGACGAAGAGGCCCGCGCGGTTCTGCGTCAACAGGCTGATTGGATCAAGCAATTCCCAGAAATCCGGTTCACCGTTTACGGTCACACCGATCTGGTTGGGGGGACGGCCTATAACCGTCGTCTTGGATTGCGCCGTGCCCAGGCGGTTGTTCTGTATTTGACCAGCCAAGGGATTGACCGCAGCCGTCTGGAAGCGGTCGTATCCCACGGTGAAACCCAGCCATTGGTTGTGACCGAGGGCCGCGAACGGCGCAACCGCCGGACCGTGACCGAGGTGTCAGGCTTTGTTCAGAACCACCCGACGGTGCTGGATGGCAAATATGCGGAGGTGATCTTCCGCGAATATGTCACCAGCGGCGAACCACAATCCGCTTTGACCACAGCAGAAGTGTCCGACACCCTGCAATAAGCCGGAAAATCCACGATTTTTACAAAAGCCCGCGATTTTCGCGGGCTTTTGCCTTTCCAATCTGTGAACAACCGCCCTCTGAGACCGTGATCGTCGCAAGAAACCGCACAATTACGATCTTTTGGCCCCAATCTCGTCACGATTGTCAGCGAATTTAGCTTCAACGGGAAAAGCACTCGGATGATTCCGGGCTGAGATCGCAGAAGGGATCTCGGAAATACCAAACTGGCATTTCTGCCAATCCCTGTCGTTGAAGGACCTGAAGGCAATGAGCAGTAACGCCGTATTGAGACCAGAACCGCAGCCGCTCCGGGCATGCACGATCAGTCGTGACGTGCAGATTTTCGATCTGTTGATCGAAGACATGGAGGCGAATCTTGGGGAAAGCTGGGGAGACCTGAGCTTTGAGGACGCGCTTGCGTTCCTTGATCAACCCGACGCAGAAGAGCTGCAATTCGTCGCCGTCGCGCTGGACGAAGAAGATGAGAGCGATCTAACGCTGATCATCAACATCATTTCGGCCGCCAAATCCAAAGGGATCAAGGTCGTCTTGATCGCCGAAGATTTGATGCCGGCCACATTGCGCCAATTGCTGAACGAAGGGGGGGATGAATTTGTCCCCTACCCTCTGCCAGAAGGCGAATTGGCCAAAGCCATCGAACGGGTGCTAACCCCGGTCGAAGAGCCACCGCTGGCCGCCGAACATCAAAACACGTTGAAACCCACAGATGATCGCAACGGGGTTGTGATCCCGGTGATTTCCATGGCCGGGGGCACGGGTGCCACGACCTTGGCGGTCAATCTGGCTTGGGAATTGTGTTTGCAGGACAAAACAGAGCCCCCTCGGGTCTGCATTTTGGATCTGGATCTGCAATTCGGGTCTGTGTCGACCTTCCTCGATCTGCCACGGCGCGAGGCGGTGTTTGAATTGCTGTCCGACACAGAAAGCATGGACGGCGAAAGCTTTATGCAGGCGCTGTTGACCTACGAACAGAAATTGCACGTTTTGACCGCACCAACGGAATTGATTCCGCTGGACCTGATCACCCCAGAAGACGTGGATCGTGTGATCAATATGGCCAAAGCCAATTTTGATTACGTGGTGATCGACATGCCATCCGCCTTGGTGGAATGGACCCAGAATGTGCTGGAACATGCGGCCATCGGGTTTGCGACCATCGAAATGGATATGCGATCGGCCAACAACACCGTTCGGATCAAACGCGCCCTTCAGGCCGAAGATCTGCCGTTTGAAAAACTGCGGTTCACGTTGAACCGCGCCCCGAAATTCACAGATCTCAATGGCAAGGCCCGCGTAAAACGCTTGGCCGAAAGCCTGGGGATTGGCATCGAAATTCAACTGCCGGATGGCGGCAAGCCTGTTGCACAAAACGCCGACCACGGGGTCCCCATGGCCGAAGGCATTGCCAAAAATCCGCTGCGCAAAGAAATCGCGAAGTTGGCCAAATCGGTCCATGACGTGAACCTCAGCACCGCGACCGGCAGCTGATAGAGAGGTAAGAGTATGTTTTCCAAGTATAAAAAGCCTGCACCCGCTGCGGCGCCCCCCCAACCCACCAATGGGGAAGCCACAGAAGTCGCCGACAAGGTCGCAACACCCGTCGCACCCGCCCCCAAAAAGGCGGCGCAGGCAGCCCCAATGGACAAAGAGAAAAAGCGCAAAGAGCGGCTCGGCGAGATTAAGCTGGAGCTGCACAAATCGCTTTTGGACAATTTGAACCTTGCGGCCTTGGAAACAGCCACAGAAAACGAATTGCGTCAGGAAATCACCGCGATTTCGGCGGAATCCCTAGAAGAAATGGGTGTGGTGCTGAACCGCGAAGAACGCACCACCCTCAATCAGGATCTTTATAACGAAGTGACGGGCCTTGGCCCGCTGGAACCGCTGCTGAAAGATGACACCGTCAACGACATTCTGATCAACGGCCCGCAGCAGATTTTCATCGAACGCGCCGGTAAGTTGGAATTGTCCGACATCACGTTCAAAGATGAACGCCATCTGATGCGGATCATCGACAAAATTGTATCGGCCGTTGGGCGTCGGGTGGATGAATCCAACCCCTATGTGGATGCGCGATTGGCCGATGGGTCACGTTTCAACGCCATGGTGCCGCCGGTTGCCGTGGATGGCAGCCTGGTGTCCATTCGGAAATTTAAGAAAGACAAACTGGCCATCGACGATCTGGTCAAATTTGGCGCCTTTACCGAAGAAATGGCCGCTTATTTGCAGGCCGCTGTGTCCACACGTCTGAACGTGATTGTGTCGGGTGGTACGGGGTCTGGTAAAACGACCACGTTGAACGCGTTGTCGTCGTTTATTGACGATGACGAACGTATCCTGACGATTGAGGATACGGCGGAACTTCAACTGCAACAGACCCATGTGGGCCGGATGGAATCCAAACCCGCCAACGTCGAAGGCAAAGGCGCTGTGACCCAGCGGGATTGTCTGCGAAACGCGCTGCGGATGCGTCCGGACCGGATCATCGTGGGGGAAACCCGTGGCGAAGAAGTGATCGATATGTTGCAGGCCATGAACACCGGCCATGACGGATCGATGACCACAATTCACGCCAACAGCGCCCGTGACGGGATCAGCCGTTTGGAAAACATGATTGCCATGGCCGGGATCGAAATGCCGATCAAAGCCATGCGCGCCCAGATCGCATCGGCGGTGAACCTGATCGTGCAAGCTTCGCGTCTGCAGGACGGGTCGCGGCGCATGGTGTCGATCACCGAAGTGACCGGCATGGAAGGCGACGTGATTTCGATGCAGGAAGTGTTCCGTTATCAGCGCGTTGGTCTGACGCCGGACAACAAAATCATCGGTCATTTCACCGCGACCGGCGTGCGAAGCCACTATTCAGAACGGTTCAAATTGTGGGGCTACGATCTGCCGCCTGCGATTTTTGAACCCTTTGCTGCGGAGTAATCGAACATGGGTATTTCACCAGAACCAATCATTTATGGCCTGATTTTTGTCGCCATTCTGGTCATGGTCGAAGGCATCTATCTGACGATCTTTGGCAAATCCATCAGCCTGAATTCCAAGGTCAATCGCCGTCTGGAATTGATGCAAAAGGGTGGCCAGCGCGAAGACGTGATGGAACAGCTGCGCAAAGAAATGGGCCAGCATATGAAATCGCAGGGCCTGCCGCTTTATGCGATGCTGGCCGAAAAGGCGCAAAAGGCGAATATCGCGTTTTCCCCGTCTCAGCTGATTATGATCATGGCCTTGTTGGCCTGTGTGGCCTTTGTTGGGTTGACCGTTGGCACCGCAACCGGTGTGGCCGTGCGGGCCGTGGTGTCCGTCGCGATGGGCGTGGGCGGTGTTTACGTCTGGGTCAACGGCAAGGCGAAAAAACGCATTGCCCTACTCGAAGAACAACTGCCCGATGCGGTGGAACTGATGGTGCGATCGTTGCGCGTCGGGAACCCGTTTTCGTTCGCGGTGGCATCGGTCGCCGAAGAGGTCCCTGATCCACTGGGCACCGAAATGGGGTTCATCGCGGATGAGGCCGCCTATGGGCGGGACATGGGTGATGCGCTAAAACAATTGGCCGAACGTATGGACATGCAGGATTTGCGGTTCTTGGCCGTGGCTGTGACCATTCAACAGCAGGCCGGTGGTAACCTGGCCGAAATTCTGCACGGTCTGGCCAAAGTGATCCGGGCGCGGTTCAAATTGTTCCGCCGCGTCAAAGCCATCACCGCCGAGGCCAAGTGGTCCGGCATGTTCCTGTCCATTTTCCCATTGGGCGCATTGGTGATGATCAACGTGATCCAACCCAATTATTATGACGACGTCAAAGAGACATCCGCCTTTATCCCGGCCTGTCTTGTCGTTGCTGGCTTCCTTGTGACGAACATGATCGTCATGAAGCGGCTCGTGAATATCAAAGTGTGAGGCGGTTATGGAATTTCTGAACCAGATCAACACCCAGATCACCGATTTGCTTGGCCCGCTGGGTCCGCTGTTTGTGTTGGGCTTTGTGGGCGTGGTCCTGATCCTGCTGACCCTGCCGGTCATGCTGAAAAAGGAAAAGGATCCGCTGGATAAGCTGCGCGAAGCCAACCGCGTCAGCAAACCCAACAAAGCTGACAAGCTGCGGATGAATGATGGCCATGACAAGCTTGAGAAATACTCAAACTTTTTGGAGCCACAGGATGACGAAGAATATTCCGCAATCCGGCTGAAACTGATCCAAGCCGGTTATCGCAGCAAAAACGCGGTGCGGATGTATCACTTTGCGCAATTTGCGCTGGGGTCTGGCCTGTTATTGCTGGGGGTTGCTTATGCGATCTACAATTCCAGCACCGGCGATCCAACGCCGCAAAACACAATCCTGTCGATCCTGCTGCCCGGCGTGGTTGGCTATATGGCGCCCAAATATTGGGTCAACAAACGCCATGGTCAACGCGAAGAGGAAATTATCAACGGTTTCCCCGACAGTCTGGATATGCTGCTGGTCTGTGTTGAGGCCGGTCAATCGCTGGATCAATCCATCGTGCGGGTTGCGGTCGAGTTGAAGGCCGGGCACCCTGCCCTGGCCGAAGAATTCGATATCGTCGCCCATGAAATGAAAGCCGGTAAAGATCGCCAACAAGTTCTGAAGGATATGTCAGAGCGGGCCGGCGTCGATGATGTGCGCAGTTTTGTGACCGTTTTGGTGCAATCTCAGAAATTCGGGACATCCATCGCCGATGCGTTGCGGGTCTATGCCGAAGAAATGCGTGACAAAAGGGTCATGCGCGCCGAAGAAAAGGCCAATACATTGCCCACAAAGATGACATTGGCCACGATGATGTTGACGGTTCCGCCCCTGTTGATCATTTTGATCGGGCCTTCGGTCTATGGGATCTACGAAACCCTGCAAGGCGCGAATTTCTAAGGGGCATTTTGCCCTCAGCTATGGGCGAATGATGCGACTAATCGGAATGACACTGACTTTGGCCGTTCTTGCCGCTTGCGCGCAGGACGGCCTTAATCGTGGGGACGGAACCTTTGCGCCGGGCGTGTCGGGCCTGATGGAAATGGACGGGCTGGAAATCGGCCACCGCATGATGGCCAACGGCGAATATGAACTCGCCCTAGAAGCGTATACCCGCGCCGCCGCCCAACAGGGATTGAACGTCGATACGCTGTCCGCACTGGGATCGGCCAACCTGCGATTGGGCCGTTTGGGCCAAGCCGAAGCCCTGATGCGCCGCGCCGTTGAAGCCGACCCAGCCTTTGCGCCCGCATGGAACAATTTGGGCGTGATCCTGATGGAACGCGGCAAAATTGGCGAAGCGGTCGAGGTTTTCCGTCGCGCCTTTGCAACGGATAGCGGTCAAAGCGACCAGATTCGCGACAATCTGCGCTTGGCACTCGCAAAATACGATGATCCTAACTACGGTGAAACCAATGAGAACGAAGAGTTCCGATTGGTACAACGTGGTGCGGGGGATTTCCTGCTTCAGACCGTGCCGTAGTGAGGCAAGAGCAGTAAAGGACGCAAAACATGCGCCACCCCCTTCTTATTTCCATCGGCGTTGCCGGGGTAATTGCCCTGTCCGCCTGTGATCAATCCGGCGAAGCCCAAGTTAACCGCGCCCTTCAGGACGTGAACGTTGTTGATGAAAGCAACCTCAATGACGTGATGCTCACGGTTGCGGATCCCAACGAAGCCGTCACCTATTTCACCCGTGCCAGCAACAATGAACCGGGACGGATTGATTTGATGCGTGGCTTGGCGTCGTCCATGGTGCGCGCAAGCCGGGGCCCTGATGCGGTGGCTGCATGGCAGGCCGTGGTGGATCACGAAGAAGCCAACAATGATGACCGTGTTGATCTGGCCGATGCCATGATCCGCGCCAATCAATGGGAAGACGCCGAAGGCGTGCTGAACACCATTCCCCCGACCCACGAAACGTTTAAGCGTTATCGCCTAGAGGCAATGGTCGCCGACAGCAACGAAGATTGGGACCGCGCCGACAGTTTCTATGAAACCGCCATTGGCCTGACCACCAAACCAGCAGGCGTTCTGAACAATTGGGGTTTTTCCAATCTGACACGGGGCGATTATACCGCCGCGGAACGTCTGTTTGTGGATGCCATTCGTCATGATCCACAGCTGTTTACCGCGAAAAACAACCTTGTTTTGGCCCGTGGTGCCCAGCGCAACTATGATCTGCCCGTCATTCCCATGACCCAGACCGAACGCGCGCAATTGCTACACACTCTGGCCTTGGCCGCCGTGCGTCATGGCGATGTGTCCACCGGCAAAGGTCTGTTGCGCGAAGCCATCGACACACATCCTCAGCATTTTGAGGCCGCCGTGCGGTCCTTGCGCGCCCTAGAAGACAACGTGACCAACTAAACATGGTCCCCGCAGACAGGTCTGATCTGACATGATGGCGCAGTTTTTCGCCCCGTTGGCAGAACCAATGCCGCCGCTTGCGGCGCTTTGGTTTTTGCCCTTCATCCTGCCGCTTTGCCTGCACACGGCCTATAGCGACATGAAATACATGAAGATTCGCGATTGGAATGTGCAATCCATGGCGATGGTGTTCATCCTGATCGGTCCGTTTGTGATGTCTTGGGAAACCTATCTGTGGCAATTGGGGCATCTGCCGATTGTGCTGATCATCGGGATGTTTTTGAACGCGGGCGGGATTATGGGGGCTGGGGATGCCAAATTCATCGCCGCCGCCTCGCCTTTTATCGCCAAATCCGATCTGCAATTTGTGTTTCTACTGCTGGCGGGCGCGTTTATTGCCGGGTTGGTTGTGCACCGCACCGCCCGCGCCACTGCCATCAAAAACCTGGTCCCCACATGGGAAAGCTGGGTCGCTGGCAAACGCTTCCCCATGGGATTACCCCTCGCCGGTGCACTGTCGATCTACCTGATCCAACTAGCCCGCGGCGCCCTGCTCTGATCCGGATGACTGGTCAGAAAGATTGGTTTTTTGCGTGTAGCTAAAGTTCACTTTAAGGGAACACGACATCGCGCACAGACAACTCGGCTCAAATCCAAACCTTGAGTGAGGGGGTTAAACGGGCAACTGAAGGTATTCAGAAAAATCTTCTGTAAACTCAAAGCGGTCAGTATTGTTGTGCGTCGTTTCAATAATCGCACCATAATTTTGCATAACTTTCAGCTTCGGCTTCAAGTTGTCGTGGTCTTCAAAGAAGTAGGAGAAAACTGGTTTCTCTGGGTCGCCAGTGTAGGACCATTTTCTCGAGAAAACTATGAACTCTCGGACAAATGGTTCCGTTTTCATATCGTCCCGCATTTCCGCCACGAGGTCCGGCATCTTGTTTTCAAGACTTTGAAAACTCCTAGACACTACAATCGCAAAGCCGCGAATACCCAGATATGCCCGCATCTCAGCGAGGGTTTTCCACTCCCTAAGATGATCAATGGAATGACTGGGGACATCAACGTCCACCAGCCTGCTGCAGGTTTGACAGAGCCAAATTCCATTTCCGGCAGCGGATCGTTCCTCGGGGGTCAAAGTAGGATCATACCTCGGCCCGCCCTCGGCAGCGGCAGTAATGTGCGCTGCAACACCAATGCTAGCGGTCTCGTTGGCACCGTCCGGTCCGATGGTTGGACGCAAACAAGTTTGATTTGAACAACGAAATCCTGCACGTTGCGCAATTGTTCTTACTACGGGTGCTCTAAAATCATCACGGTTTGCCATTTGAAGAGCAATACAACTTCAGGTGACTTTCTAAAAGCGGTCATTATCCGCGTCGGTGGAAAAGTGCTGCTCCGTCCCGCTGACCTTGGTTCAGGTCAGATTTGCAGATTTCTGTGGCCAAAGTGCCTGACAAACGTACCCTCAAAGGTGCCCTGTTCACTGCCCCCAAAAACGCAAAACGCCCCCGCGGATGCGAGGGCGTTTTAATTCATCCGGATCGAATCAAAGCTGCGACAAAACTTCGTCTGAGGCTTCAAAATTCGTGGTCACGGTCTGCACGTCATCGTCGTCTTCCAGCGCATCGATCAGCTTCATCAGCTTTTCCATGCCTGTCAGGTCCATTTCGGTTGTGATGTTTGGCTTCCAGATCAGCTTGGTTGATTCAGATTCGCCCAGCTCCGCCTCAAGCGCGGTGGAAACTGCATGTAATTCAGTGCCTTCGCAGAAAATCACATGGCCTTCTTCGCTGCTTTCGACGTCGTCGGCACCCGCTTCTAATGCGGCCATCATGACCGTGTCATCGTCGCCCACATCCGCCGGATAGGTGATCTGACCCGTGCGGTTGAACATGAACCCAACCGACCCGGTTTCCCCCAGATTGCCACCGTTTTTGGTAAACGTGGACCGCACAGTGGACGCAGTGCGGTTGCGGTTGTCGGTCATCGCTTCGACGATCACCGCCACGCCGTTGGGGCCATAACCTTCATAGCGGATTTCTTCGTAATCGTCGCCTTCTCCGGCGGCAGATTTTTTAATCGCGCGGTCGATCACGTCCTTGGGGACAGAATTGGATTTGGCTTCTTTGACAGCCATGCGCAAACGCGGGTTATTTTCCGGATCCGGGTCGCCCATTTTGGCGGCCACGGTGATTTCTTTGGACAGTTTCGAAAACAGCTTGGACCGCAATTTGTCCTGACGGCCTTTGCGGTGCTGAATGTTTGCCCATTTACTATGGCCTGCCATGGGATGCTCCTACGAATTTGAGTTCGGGCGAATTTGAGTTCGGGGTTTAATACTGCATCGGCCGGGGTCCCTGCAAGCGGTTCTGCCTTGACCCATGCGTGCGGTGCGTTAGCCTAGGATGGCGCTCGCGTCCTTTCCCTTTCTGGCGGCGTCCATTGTTCACCGAAAGGGAAGGAGGACGTCGATGACGGACTGGCTTATTCAGGGCGCGCAGACCATTTTGACCATGGATGACACGCGGCGCGAATTGACGGATGCCGACATTCATGTATCAGGCGGTGTGATCAAGGCAATTGGCCCTAATTTACATGCCCCGGATGCGGAAATCATCCATGCGCGCGGCTGTGTAGTGACGCCCGGTTTGGTCAACACGCATCATCATTTATACCAATCCCTGACCCGTGCCGTGCCCGGTGGGCAAAATGCGCTGTTATTTGGCTGGCTGCAGGCGCTGTATCCGATTTGGTCGCGCTTTGGGCCTGAGGAAATGTATGTGTCCGCCCAATTGGGGCTGGCCGAATTGGCCCTGTCGGGCTGTTCGCTGACATCTGATCATCTGTATCTCTATCCCAACGGATCGCGGCTGGATGACACAATCGCCGCCGCCGCCGATATCGGGTTGCGGTTCCATCCAACCCGCGGGGCGATGTCGATTGGGGTCAGCGATGGTGGCCTGCCACCGGATGCGTTGGTCGAGGCAGAGTGTGACATCCTAAACGACAGTATCCGCGTCGTGGATCAGTTCCATGACCCATCCGAAGGGTCCATGTGCCGGGTTGGTCTGGCCCCCTGTTCGCCATTTTCCGTCAGCCGCGATCTGATGCGGGATGCAGCGCTATTGGCGCGCGACAAAGGCGTGATGCTGCACACGCATTTGGCTGAAAACGACGAAGACATTGCCTATTCGTTGGCAAAATTCGGCTGTCGTCCAGGCCAATATGCCCAAGATTTGGGCTGGGTCGGGGATGATGTCTGGCATGCGCACTGCGTGAAGTTAGACGGGCAAGAGATTGATCTATTTGCCAAAACAGGCACTGGTGTTGCCCATTGTCCCTGTTCCAATTGCCGGCTTGGGTCCGGCATTGCACCGGTGCGCGCCATGCGGGATGCCGGTGTGAATGTGGGGTTGGGCGTGGATGGATCGGCCAGCAATGACATGGCCAATTTGATGGATGAAGCCCGCCAAACCATGCTGTTGCAGCGCGTCGCAGGCGGGGCCGACAGCATGTCATCCCGCGAAGCGCTGGAAATCGCCACGCGCGGGGGGGCTGACGTGTTGAACCGCCCGGATTGCGGCCGATTGATGGTGGGAAAACGCGCCGATATTGCCATCTGGGACACCACCGGGATTGAAGCCGCCGGATCATGGGACAAAGCGGCCATGCTGTTATCCGGCCCGCGAAAAGTGCGGGATTTGTTGGTCGAGGGACGCCAGATCGTGCGCGACGGCGTGCTAAAAACAGCGTCAGAACACGCGATCATTGACCGCACCAACACACTGGCCCATGCTTTGGTGGACTAGCCAAACGGAGATCCCCCAATGAAAGCCGCACTTGCCGCCATTCTGACCTGCGCCGCCCTAACCGCCTGTGTGACCACATCGCAAACCGGATCATCCAGTGCGTCAAACGCCGCCATTCCGGATACGTCCTCGATTGGGCAGAGCCTGAATGCCTATCGTGCGTCCAATGGGCTGGGGGCATTGACGCGCAATGCAGCATTGGATCGTGCAGCGGCCGGTCACGCGGCCTATATGGCGCAGACCGATACGTTGTCTCATACCGGTGCTGGTGGGTCGAATTTTAGCCGCCGTATTCGGGATACGGGCTATTGTTTTGGTGGACATGGCGCCGAAAACATATCCGGCGGTTACAGTTCTGATGCGCAGGCCATGCAGGCCTGGACCAACAGCCCCGGCCATCAGCGCAACCTCCTGAACCGCAATGTCACGCAATATGGATATGGCGTCAGCGGGTCCTACCGTGTGATGGTTTTTGCCAATGGCTGCTGATTAAGCCGACCGCGGCTGATGCCGGTTTCCGGCGATCCAGACATCGCGAATGGCCCGGTCATCCCCCATCATAATGGTTGGGAACAATGCCTCCCATAGATCAGTGGTACGGGTGCTGCGTTGGGCGATCGCGGGTGTGGATTGCAGGTTCAACACGGTGATATCCGCCATCGCCCCTACATTCAGTGACCCGATTTCGCCCGCTTTGTGCAATGTCTGTGCCGATCCTTCGGTAGCGAGCCACATCAATTGCGCTGGATGCAGGGGCACGTGACGCAATTGCGCGATTTCATAGGCCGCAGCCATGGTGCGCAGCATCGAAAAACTGGATCCGCCGCCCGTATCCGTGGCCAAACCAACCGGGATTTGGCGTGCCTTTAGGCCGGCCATATCAAACAGCCCCGACCCAATGAACGTGTTGGATGTGGGGCAATGCACCACGCCAGCGCCCAGTTCAGACAGGCGGTCCAATTCACGCGCCTCCAGATGGATCGCATGCCCATAAAGCCCCTTTTGTCCAAGCAAACCAAAGGCTTCGTAAGTGTCCAGATAATCACGCGCATCTGGATATAGCCCGCGCACCCAGTCAATTTCATCGACCTGTTCGCTGAGATGGGTTTGCATCAGACAATCGGGATGTTCGGCCCACAAATCCCCCAATGCGCGCAGTTGATCCGGCGTGGATGTGGGCGAAAACCGCGGCGTGATCGCATAGGTCGCACGGCCCGTCCCATGCCAGCGATCTATCAACGTTTTGCTGTCATCATAGGCCGATTTCGCATCATCGCGCAGACCGTCTGGCGCGTTGCGATCCATACAGGTTTTGCCCGCAACCACCGCCATGCCGCGCATGTCCGCCGCGTGAAACAACGCATCCACCGATTGCGGATGGATCGTGCAAAACGACGTCAGCGTCGTTGTCCCATGGGCCAGCGCCAGATCCAGCGTCCGCCCGGCGATGTCAGCGGCGTAATCGGGATCAGCAAAACGCTTCTCTTCTGGGAATGTATAGGTGTTCAGCCAATCAATCAGCCGTTTGCCCCAGGACGCAATCATCGCCGTTTGGGGATAATGCATGTGGGCATCCACAAACCCGGCGGTGATCAGGTCGGACCCATAATCCGTCACCGGGATTTGCGGATATTTCTGGCGCAGGGTTTGTGCCTCGCCCATTTCCGCAATGCGCCCATCGCGCACCAACACCGCGCCAGATGTGGAAATATGGGTCACGGTTTCAAACGGAGCGTCAAACGGGTCGCCAGAAAACCGCAAGGTCTGGCCAAGGATCAGATGTTCATTCATCCAGCCATCTTAGGGGGTTTAAACTGGGGCGTAAATCGTCGCCGGGGGGGGCTCAACGCTTGCCGTAGCGTTGCAATCCTCTATGCTGCGCCGCAACGCGATAGGCAGATAGGGGGCGATCACATGGCGGACAATTTCGCGGAAAATCCCCCACCCGATTATGAAGAAACAGACGATGTTTCATATGCCCTAAGCCGCGATTTGATGGATGAGGTTAAATCAGCCGTCAAAGATCGTGATTCGCTGGCATTGGCCGCACTGTTTGAACCGCTGCACGCGGCCGACATCGCCGATGTCATAGAACAAACCGACGAAAAACACCGCGCCGACCTGCTTGGCCTGATGAAGAGCACCCTGGAAGGGGACGTTCTGTCAGAGCTGGATGAATCCCTGCGCGAAGAAGTTCTGGATGCGCTGAACCCCGATCAACTGGCCGAAGCGGTCCGTGATCTGGAAAGCGATGACGTCGTTGATCTGCTCGAAGATCTGGACGAAACCCAGCAAGAGGCGGTGCTGGAACATCTGGAACCGTTGGACCGGGTCGCGGTTGAAAAATCCCTGGCCTATCCCGAGGAATCCGCCGGACGCTTGATGCAAGTGGAGGTCGTGCGCGCGCCAGATCACTGGAGCGTCGGCGAAACCATTGATTTTCTGCGCGAACAAACCGACGAATTGCCCGAACAATTTTACCACGTCATTCTGGTTGATCCCCGGATGAAGCCCATTGGCAATGTCACCCTGGGTCGGTTGCTGGGGTCCCATCGAGACGTCAAGCTGACGGATATCAAAGAAGAGGTTTTTCAAACCATTCCCGTGGATCAGGACGAAGGCGAAGTGGCCTATGCGTTCAATCAATACCACCTGATTTCCGCCCCGGTTGTGGATGAAAATGACCGGCTGGTGGGTGTGATTACCATCGATGATGCGATGGTGGTTCTGGACGAAGAACACGAAGAAGACATTCTGCGGCTTGCCGGTGTTGGCGACGGGTCGCTGTCAGATCGGGTCTGGGACACAGTCGGGCGGCGCTTTCCTTGGTTGGCGGTCAATTTGGTCACCGCGATCCTTGCTTCATTGGTGATTGCCCAATTCGAAGCGGTGATTGCCGGGTTTGTGGCCTTGGCGGTATTGATGCCGATTGTGGCGTCCATGGGCGGCAATGCGGGCACCCAATCCCTGACCGTGGCCGTGCGCGCCATCGCCACGAAGGATTTGACCGGATCCAACGTCTGGCGCGTGATCCGCCGCGAAGTGATGGTCGGGCTGGTCAACGGGCTGATCTTTGCGATTGTGATGGGCATTGTTGGCATGATCTGGTTTGGCGCGCCCATGCTGGGGGTGGTCATTGGCGTCGCCATGGTCGTTAATCTGGTGATTGCTGGCCTAGCCGGGACAATCATCCCGGTGGCGCTTGAAAAATTGAAAATCGACCCGGCGCTGGCATCAGGTGCGTTTGTGACAACGGTCACGGATGTCGTTGGTTTCTTTGCCTTTCTGGGACTGGCCGCGATGGTGTTGCTATGAATGATCTGATCGAAATAAAAAACGCCGCCCGCAAGGCTGCCTTTGAACGGCGCAAAGGTGCCTTTGATGCCGGGCTGGGCTCTGCGGCGCTGTTGTCGTCGGTTTTGGCCGGCTATCGCGGCGTGCCCCTGTCGGGGTTCATGCCGATCCGCACCGAAATATCCCCCCTGCCCGCCATGGAAGAAGCCGCCGCCCACGGCCCCGTTGGCATCCCCGTTATCCGCGGTGCAGGCCAGCCATTGGTGTTTTCGCAATGGGAACCGGGCTGTGAATTGATCGACGGTCCGTTTGGGGCGCGCATTCCCGCCACGGAAACCCTGATCACGCCGCAAATCCTGATCGTGCCTCTGGTGGCGTTTGATCGCAATGGCGGCCGTTTGGGCTATGGCGGTGGGTTCTATGACCGCACCTTGGAGGGCCTGCGCGCCAATGGTCCAGCGCTGGCGATCGGGTTTGCCTTTGCGGCCCAAGAGGCAGAGGATTTGCCGCTGGAACCCACCGATCAGCCGCTGGATATGATGATCACCGAACGTGAAATCATCGAATTCAGCTAAGCTTTGGGCACAGCCGCGCGGCAATCCAGCCTGCGACACGCGCCCCCCTTGCCCCCGGTCACAACCCGAATTAAACGCCCTGCATGCGTATTATGTTTCTAGGCGATGTCATGGGCCGCGCGGGGCGCGCTGCCATTACCCACCACCTTCCTAAGCTGCGGCAGGAATGGCGGCTGGATTTTGTTGTGGTCAATGGCGAAAACGCCACCGGCGGCATGGGCCTGTCGGGCAATCACGCCAAACTTATCCTAGAAGCAGGCGCCGATGTGATCACGCTGGGCGATCATGCCTTTGATCAAAAGGACATGCTGCAGTTTTCCGAACAGGAACCGCGCATCATTCGTCCGCTGAATTTTTCCAAATCTGCACCGGGCAAAGGCGCGCGCGTGTTTGCCGCCACCAATGGCCGCAAGGTTCTGGTCGCGCAGGTTTTGGGCCAAGTGTTCATGAAACGCCCGTTTGATGATCCGTTTTCAGCGGTTGATACCGTGATGAAAGCCCATCCCATGGGTGGCATGGTGCAGGCCAGCCTGATCGACATGCATTGCGAAGCCACATCTGAAAAAATGGCCATGGGCCATTATTGCGATGGCCGCGCCAGCATCGTGGTTGGCACGCATACCCATGTCCCGACGGGTGATGCGCAGATCCTAAACGGTGGCACGGCGTTTCAGACCGATGCTGGCATGTGTGGCGACTATAATTCCGTGATCGGTATGGAAAAAACCGAACCATTGCGCCGGTTTATCACTGGCATGCCAAAGGATCGGTTCAGCCCCGCACTGGGGGATGCCACATTGTCTGGCTTGTATGTGGAAACCGATGATCGCACCGGCAAAGCCACCCGAGTGGAAATGGTGCGCCAAGGTGGCCGACTGGCCCCCGCGGGGCCGAATTAGGGCTTTGATCCCGGCGTTTTTCTACCGATGCGTATTTCTGCCAACAAAAAACGCGGTTTCGCCAAAATTTAACTGATTTAAGTCACAGGAAACCGGGAATGCAGGGCCGGTGTGATCTTGTGCTTGTTCTTGGGGGCCAGCCGCGTAAAATCACCGAAGTTCATTGGAACCTTGGATTGATCACAGCGATGGGCAAGAGCTTAGATGACTGATATTTTTGCACTTTCCCAAACCGGCGAGGCCGTGTTGGCCCTGACCATCGTTTTGGTGATGTTCATTCTGTTTTTGCGCGAAACATTCCCAACCGAAGTTGTGGCGATGACAGGCGTGTCGATGATGCTGATCACCGGGGTGCTGCCCTATGAATTGGCGTTGCCGGTTTTGGCCAACCCCGCGCCGTGGACGATTGCGGCGATGTTTGTGATCATGGGCGCCTTGGTGCGCACCGGCGCGTTGGAAAACCTGACCAGCTTTGCCACGCGGCATGCCAAAACCCGCCCGGCATTGGCGCTGGGGGGATTGATGGGATTTGTCGTCCTCAGCTCGGCGATTGTGTCCAACACGCCGGTGGTTGTGGTGATGATCCCAGTCTTTGTGCAGCTGGCGCGCACGATGGATTTGTCGGCCTCTAAGTTGTTGATACCGCTGTCATATGCGGCCATTCTGGGCGGGACATTGACGCTGATCGGGACGTCAACTAACCTGTTGGTGGACGGGGTTGCGCGCGCGCAGGGATTGGACGGTTTTTCCATCTTTGAGGTCACGCCGCTGGCGATCATTTTGGTGATCTGGGGCATGATTTATTTGCGCTTTATTGCGCCACGCCTGCTGCCTGATCGCGACAGCATGGCGAACCTATTGTCGGATCGATCCAAAATGCGGTTTTTCACCGAGGCCGTGATCCCCCCCGACAGCAACCTGATCGGACGCGACGCGATTGGCGTGCAATTGTTCAAACGCGAAGGCGTGCGGCTGGTCGATGTGGTGCGCGGCGATACATCCCTGCGGCGCGATTTGAAGGCGGTGCAATTGCAGGTCGGCGACCGGGTGGTTTTGCGCACCGCGATGACCGAATTGCTGAGCTTGCAACGCAATAAATCCCTGAAACGCGTCGACCAAGTCAGCGCGGTTGAAACCCAAACCGTTGAAGTTTTGATCACACCGGGCTGTAAAATGGTGGGGCGCACATTGGGCGCACTGCGATTGCGGCGTCGATTTGGGGTCTATGTTTTGGCGGTGCATCGGCGCAATCAAAACATCGGTCGCCAATTGGATGATCTGACCGTGCGCGTGGGCGACACATTGTTGCTGGAAGGGTCCCCAGAGGACATCCAGCGGCTGGCCAGCGATATGGATCTGGTCGACGTTTCGCACCCATCCGCACGGGCATTTCGCCGTGCCCATGCGCCGATTGTGATCGCAGCGCTGATCGGGATTGTGGTGTTGGCCGCGCTGGGTGTCGCGCCGATTTTTGCGCTGTCAGTGCTGGCCGTGACCTTGGTCCTGATCACCCGCTGCATCGACGCAGAAGAGGCGTTTTCCTTTGTCGAGGGCCGCCTATTGGCGCTGATTTTTTCCATGCTGGCCATTGGGGCCGGGCTGGAATCGTCGGGCGCCGTTGAAATGCTGGTCAATGCCGTCGCGCCCTATGTGGGCATGTTGCCGCCGTTCCTGATTGTTTGGGCGGTGTATTTGCTGACATCCGTGTTGACCGAATTGGTGTCCAACAATGCCGTTGCCGTGGTGGTGACGCCCATTGCCATCGGTTTGGCAACCGCTCTTGGGCTTGATCCACGGCCGTTGGTGGTGGCGGTGATGGTGGCCGCATCAGCCAGTTTTGCCACGCCAATTGGCTATCAGACCAACACGTTAGTTTACGGTCCCGGCGGCTATAAATTCAGCGATTTCATGCGCGTGGGCATCCCGCTGAACCTCAGCATTGGGTTGCTTGCCTCGGCCGCGATCCCGTTTTTATGGTCGCTATAGCGGTGTTGTTGGGCCAAAGGTTCTCGCCAAGGGCTTAGCGATAGCGCTGCACAAAATTCCGTAGGATTTTTTCTGGCTCAACCACATCCGAAGCGCGGCACATATCGATCAACTTGCCTGCATCAGCGGGGTCGAAATAGCCTTTGTCTTTGTAGAACTTAATGCGCGTTTCAAACCCGTCTGCATCCGCTTCGGGGTGGAATTGGGTGGCATAGACGTTCTGACCATGGCGGATCATTTGAAACGGGCACGGATCAGAGGCCAGCAAATGCACGCAGCCGTCTGGCAGGTGTTGCACCGCTTCTTTGTGGCCAACAAAGGCCGAAAACGTCGACGGCATATTCGCCAACATCGGATCCTGCGCGCCTGCATCGGTCATCTGACAGATCGTCGGGCCGACAGATTCGCCGTATTGGGATTTATTGACATCGGCCCCCAGATGATGCGCCAGAATGCCGATCCCGTAACAACAGCCCATAAAGGGATGATCTTGTTCAATAATCTGCGGCATCAGTCCCAGGACTTCGGCTTCGATCCGGGCCTCCATCGGGGTTTTCTGCGCGGGGCTGTCAGACACACAGCCCGGCCCGCCGCCAACAATCACACCGGCATAATCCGTCACGTTCAACGATGATGGAATATCTTCGATATCCAACCGAATCCGATGGGTTTGATCCGCCGTCAGACCACCTTTTCTGAGGATGGCGGTAAATTCATCGTCCGAAACTTCGGCCTCGGGGCGCAATTGCAGGATCAAAAACTTTTTCATGGGCCTGCCTTAGCCTGATAGCGGCCAAAAAACCAGTATGGATGGGATCGAAACCGCAACAACCAAGATTTCCAGCGGCAGCCCCATTCGCCAATAATCGCCGAACCGATAGCCGCCGGGGCCAAGGATCAAGGTGTTGTTTTTATGGCCAATTGGGGTGAGGAACGCCGCCGAAGCGGCAATGGCCACAGCCATCAAAAACGGATCGGGTGACACGCCCAAGTTCTGTGCCATTTGGATGCCGATTGGCGCGGCGACAATGGCCGTGGCCGTGTTGTTTAACACATCCGACAGGGTCATGGTCACCACCATCAGCAATGTCAGGATCATCCAAGCGGGCAAGCCGTCCGTGAGGTTTAGCAAGCCACCGGCGATCAATTCGGTGCCGCCCGATGCCTCTAGGGCGGCGCCAAGTGGGATCATTGATCCCAGCAACACCACCACCGGCCATTCGATGTGATCATAGAGTTCTGCCAGCGGCACAATGCGCGTCAAAACATACGCCACCACCACCAAGCCCAAGGCGACCGGGAGGTAGATGAACCCGAACGACGCCGCGGCCACAGCACCTGCAAATAACCCAATGGCCAACCAGATTTTTGAGTTTTCCGTCACCGTCAGACCGCGATCCGCCAATGGCAAACAGCCCAGCCAATCCGCGACCGCATCAGCCCGGTCAGACGGGGCCAAAAGCAGCAAAATATCACCGGGTTTGATGATGGTGCGGCGCAATTGCGATGTGATCCGTTTGCCCTGACGGGAAATGCCGACCAATATGGATCGCTGCCGCCAATGCAGCCCCACCGCTTGGGATGTTTTGCCAGCGATCCGCGCATCACGCGGCACAACCACTTCGATCAGGGACAGACCGTCTGCCTCACCGGCTACGATTTCTTTGCGGCTTTCATCAATGAATTCAAGGTTTAGGGCCACGCGAAATTCGTCCAACGCATCTGGCGCGGCCTCTAGGATCAAAATATCCCCCGCCTTTAGCGTCACATTGCGCCCTGCCCCAAACCGACGTTTGCCATCCCGAATGAGCCCCAAAATGCCCACATCCGCCTTAGCGGCGTCTTCGTCCAGATCAGACAGTTTCTGGCCCAGTTTCTTGTTCCCCTCAGGCACGGCCAATTCCGCGATATAGGCAGATGTTTCCATCAGCTTTTTGGCGGCGTCGTTTTCGGTGGCGGCTTTGGGGATCAATCGCCAGCCGATCAATGCCACAAAAATCAGCCCCGTGATGGCCGCGATCCCGCCCACGGGGGCAAAATCAAACATCCCAAATGGTTCGCCCAATTGGTCCTCGCGGATGGCGGCGATGATGATGTTGGGCGGCGTGCCAATCAACGTGACCATGCCGCCCAGAATGGTGGCAAAGGATAGCGGCATCAGGCTCAGCCCCGGTGCGCGGCCTGCTTTGCGGGCGGTTTGCATATCAACCGGCATCAACAGCGCCAGCGCTGCGACATTGTTCATAAACGCCGACAGAACCCCACCGATCAGACCCATCAAAGTGATATGCCCACCCAGCGGCGTGTTGGGCGACACCAATGTGCGGGTGATCAAATGCACCGCCCCGGACCGCACCAGCCCAGCCGACACAACCAAGACCAAAGCCACCACCAATGTCGCGGGGTGGCCGAACCCGGCAAAGGCGTCTTTGGACGGGACCAAGCCCAGAACGACGGCGATCATCAACGCAGAAAACGCCACCAGATCATAGCGATAGCGCCCCCATAGCAACATGCCAAAGACAACAGCGAATAGGGTGAACAGCAGGATTTGATCTTGGGTCATGCCTGTTTGTGCCTTGCTGGTGTGATTTAGAAAAGGGGGAAACCGTCGCACCGGTCCCCCTGCCGCCGCCAAATGCGATGTTTAGTCAGCAAACGGGGCCAAAAGCGCCAAGGCTTGTGCGTGAATTTGGGCATTGGCCGCAGCGATCACCTGACCGCCTTGGTGGGCGGGGTCGCCGCGCCAATTGGTCACCACGCCCCCTGCGGCCTGCACCACGGCGATGGGCGCTTGGATGTCATAGGCCTGCAATCCTGCCTCGATCACCAGATCCACCTGCCCGGTCGCGATCAAAGCATATCCGTAACAATCCATCCCATAGCGGGTTAATTTCGTTTTGTTTGCAACGGCTTGGAACCCTTGCTGATCACGCGGCGTGTTGATTTCGGGAAAGGTCGACAACACAATCGCGTCGGATAAATCCCGCGGCGCGTGGCTGCATAATTTGCGCGGTCCCTGCGGTCCGTTCATATCAGCACGGCCAAAGCCACCCTCAAAACGTTCGCCAATATAGGGCTGATCGATGATCCCATAAAGCGGGCCTGTTTCATCCGCGATCGAAATCAAAACGCCCCAAGTCGGCGTGCCCGATATAAACCCACGTGTGCCATCAATCGGGTCCAACACCCAGGTCAGACCGGATTTTCCCGGCTTGGCGCCGAACTCTTCGCCCAGAATGGCATCGTCCGGGCGGTCACGATCTAGAATATCGCGCATGGCACGTTCGGCGTTGCGATCCCCAACGGTTACGGGATCAAACCCTTTGGCCAGTTTGTTGTCTTCGGTCAGGGCTTGGTTGCGAAAATGGGCCAGTGTTTCAACACGAGCCGCATCCGCCAACCGATGCGCCACCAGCACAATTTGGTTTTGTTCGATGGTTGTCAGGGGTGGTTTTGGGGACATTTCGGTGCGTGTCATAAAATCGCTGCGCAGCTTGGCGCGCTCCTGCCTCTGATAAAGTTACCAAAGCGGTAGCGGTCCCGCACCTGTCGGTCAAGCGCCGGGAACAATGTCCCCGGCGGCTTGAATTATGTGTGATTAAGCGGCTTCTGACAGAACACGCGCCAGATCAAACAGGCGGCGGCGTTGATTTTCAGGAATCGCGTAATAGGACCGCAGCAGTTCAAGCGCTTCGCGATCTGACAGGATATCGCTGGGCATAGAGCCATCAGTCTGGGGCATGTCACCGGCGGCCAAACCTTCAAAGAAGAAGGACACAGGCACATCCAATGCGTGCGCAATATCCCAGAGCCGAGACGCGCTGACGCGGTTCATGCCGGTTTCGTATTTTTGAATCTGCTGGAATTTGATCCCAACTTTTTCAGCAAGCTGTTGTTGTGTCGTTCCGATCATCCAGCGGCGGTGGCGAATGCGTTTTCCCACATGGACATCAACTGGGTGTTTCATGTTCGTTTCCTTTACTAGTCACGTTGTGCGCGCCGAAGTCTCATTCGTTACGCAGCCGGGCATCGGCCCTCTCCCATCCGACTCGTGTCGGTCTCTGACCTATCATTGACAGGATGAAACAAAAACACGCAACGGTTGCAGTGCCCAACCTACCCTTAAGGACAGGTATGCGTCACAAGTTTGTTAAATATCATTTCGAAGCGTGGCGAAATCCCGCAGACCCGTCGGCAAAATCATGCTAATAACCCATAAAGACTACTAAGAATGGACAAATACCCCAAATGCGCGCCTATCAGACCTTGTCTTTTGACACTCCTCCACAGCTCGTCGATGTTCCGTTAACCATTCCCGTCAAAGGAGAGGTATTGGTTAACGTCGAGGCTTGCGGTTTGAATTTCGCTGACTTGCTGATGACGCGTGGTCAATACCAAGACACCCCAGAGCCGCCCTTTACCCTCGGCCTAGAGATTTGCGGGACGGTTGCGCAACTGGGACCCGACACAAAAGGCCCCGCCATTGGAACCCGGGTGGCTATTTTTGGCGGTCAGGGTGGTCTGGCGGAACAGGGGTGTTTTGACGTCTCCCGCTGCGTGCCTGTGCCCGATAGCATGTCATCCACCGTAGCCGCCGGGTTTATGGTGGCTTATGGCACATCCCACCTTGCGTTGTCTCGGCGTGCGCGATTGCAACCGGGGGAAACATTGCTGGTCACGGGGGCAGCGGGCGGTGTGGGTCTGACTGCGGTTGAAATCGGAAAACGGATGGGGGCGCGCGTGATTGGTCTGGCACGGGGCGCGGAAAAATGCGCCATCGCCCAACAGGCCGGTGCGGATCACGTCTTTGACAGTGGCGATCCGGATTTGTTGCAAAAGTTAAAGGACCTTGGGGGCGTGGACGTGGTGTATGAGGCGATTGGGGGGGATTTGTTCAAAACCGCCCTGCGGGCCTGTAACCGCGAAGCCCGTATTCTGGCCATCGGATTTGCCGGTGGGGACGTGCCTCAGGTGCCGGCAAACCATCTGTTGGTTAAAAACGTCGATGTCATTGGGTTTTATTGGGGCGGTTATTTGAAATTCGCCCCCCAAGCGTTGACCGATTCCCTTGCTACGCTGATGCAATGGCATGCCCAAGGCAAACTCAGCCCGCATATATCACATGTTTTGCCGCTGGATCGGGCCGACGACGCGCTGGCCCTGCTCAGAGATCGCAAATCCACCGGCAAGGTTGTCGTGACGCCTTAATCCGTGATCATGGTTCGCAACAGGTTGACCAAATCCCCGACAATCGGGCCTTCGCCCACATCACTGTGATAGACGTTGATCTGATTGTCGCGCAGCTCTGGCAGGGCTCCGTTGTGATTGATCCGCTCAAAATAAGGCGGTTCGGTCCCGTCCAACATGGCGTAAATCGCCAAATCCGCGCTCACCGTCGCTTCGATTGTGCGAGTTGAATTGCTTTCAACCGCCATTTCCCAAGGGATCCCTGCTTCATCTAACCGTCGCTGAACACCGGCGCGAAAAATGCAGCGTTCTTCAAACGCCAATCGCAAAGGCCGCTCTTTCCATGCGGTTCCGTTTGGCGCACCAACCCATGTCAATCGACGCGACGCCAAGGTTTCGCCCCCCGATTCCACACCGGTTTCCGTGGACAGGATGACATCGGCCTCTCCTTTGGCAAAAATTTCCTTCAATCGGCGGGTAAACGACGAAATCAGATGAACTTTTACCCGCGGATAGTCGCGCGCGAATTGTTTCAGGACCTGAGGAATCGCCGGATAGACCACATCATGCGGCACCCCCAATACAATTTCGCCTTCGAATTCCTGAGACGTCAATTTACGTACAATTTGATCGTTCAACGTCAGAATTTGCCGCGCCTGAGACACCAATTGTTCCCCGGCCGGGGTCAGGCCAATGGTGCGCCCCGTGCGATCAAGCAGGTTCGCGTCCAGGCTTTCTTCTAGTCGTTTCAACTGCATAGACACCGCGGATTGGGTCAGATTCAGCAATCCGGCCGCCCGCGTCACCCCCCCAGAATCAGCCACCGCCACAAAACTGCGCAGGGCCGTCATGTCCAAATTTCGCAACATATCACATTCCTTGATGTTCAATCCGATAAACATTCATTTCACTTATGCATCCAGCACCTGCATATATCAAGCATCGAAATACAAACCCGACGACTCATCACTTTCAAAGGAGAGACACAATGGCCACCATGATCCAAACCGCCGCCTGCGCCCCACGCAAAGTTAGCCTGCTTAAGCGTCTGTCCGATGCGCATTCCCTGTTCCGTCAGCGCCGCGCCCTTGCAAAATTGGACGCAACTGCGCTGAAAGACATCGGTCTGAGCACAGCAGACGTTCTGATCGAAACACAACGCCCCCTCTGGGACGCGCCATCCAACTGGCGTGGGTGACAAAGACCGCAATGTTGCCCACCCGCAATTTGATTGGGAAACACTGCGTTCACCTTAGAAAACCTTGAAAAAGCTGTCGCGAACACCGATATTCACCACAATCCCTTTCATGCGTCGCATGCGGGGTCATTGTTCAAGCCCCTGGAGGTATTGATGGCTGAATATAATACAATCGGTTCTGTGAGCGGCGTTCGCGCGGCTGAAATCGATGCGGGCCTTCGCGCCCATATGAACAAAGTTTACGGCACGATGTCTGTCGGCATGTTGCTGACCTTTGCTGTGGCATGGGCATTTGGGTCCAACCCAGAATTGCTGAGCGTGCTGCGCGATCCGGCCACGTTTAGACCAAACATCCTAGGTTACATTGTGATGTTTGCACCTTTGGGCATGGTTTTTGTCTTTGGTGCGATGATCAACAAAATGTCCGCCGCCGCCGCGCAATTGTTTTTCTATGCTTTTGCCGCTGTTATGGGCCTGTCGATCAGCTGGATTTTCGCCGCGTTTACGGGCGTGTCCATCGCGACCACATTCCTTGTGACGTCGATCGCGTTCGCCGGTCTTAGCCTTTATGGTTACACCACCAAAAAAGACCTGTCCGCCATGGGCACGTTTTTGATCATGGGTGTGATCGGCCTGATCGTTGCGTCAATCGTCAACATGTTCATCGGCTCTAGCGCGATCCATTTTGCGATCTCTGTATTGGGTGTTTTGATCTTTGCCGGTCTGACCGCCTATGACACACAGAAAATCAAATCCGAATATGTGGCCCATGCGGCGCATAGCGATCAGGAATGGTTGGGCAAAGCGGCCATCATGGGCGCATTGAACCTGTATATGGACTTTATCAACATGTTCATGTTCCTGCTGCAATTCCTGGGCAACCGCGAATAATTCGGAACTGACCTTACGTCATTTAGGGCTGCCTTCGGGCGGCCCTTTTCTTTTGTGGGTATGGCCCTAAAGTTCGGCCATGGAACATAATATCAGTTTACCCGTCACATCCGTAACTGCCCTGCTCCTGGGCGCTTTGATCCTTTGGCTGACGTTAAAGGTGGTGAAAATGCGCCGTCTGCATAAGGTGGTGCTGGGCGACAATGACAACCGCGACATGGCCAAGGCGATCCGGGGTCATGCCAATGCGGTCGAAACCATCCCCATGTCGCTGATCCTGATGGGATTGTCAGAATTGGCCGGTGCCTGGACGTCTTGGTTGGCGCT
This sequence comes from Aestuariibius sp. HNIBRBA575, assembly GCF_040932005.1. Classification (NCBI taxonomy): domain Bacteria; kingdom Pseudomonadati; phylum Pseudomonadota; class Alphaproteobacteria; order Rhodobacterales; family Paracoccaceae; genus Aestuariibius; species Aestuariibius sp. HNIBRBA575. The sequence goes on along the minus strand of NZ_CP162414.1, from coordinate 954,988 downwards.
GTTGGCCTGTGGTCTGATCATTGGGCGGGGATTGCATGCGCGGTATTTCACCGCCCCCGGCACCCATTTCAAATTCCGCTATTACGGGATGTTGACCACGGTGATTGTGCAGGTCAACCTGTTGCTGACATTGGGGCTGACGCTGATCCTGTGATCAAAACCACAGCTGCATTTCCATCGCAGGAAAGTGTAGATCCGTCTGCAATGGCACGTCGATTGCGCCAATATCGCTAAACCCCATCGCGTGATAAAATGGCACGGCCGTCAGGGTGGCAATGCAATGCATCCACCCCATGCCTGCGCGTTTGGCATCTGCAAGGATATGCTGCATCAACGCGCGGCCCACCCCCTGACGCACAACCGTTTCAGCCGTGACCAGATGGCGAATATTACCCCGATCCGGCAAGGCCGCGCCGCCGCCGGGCAACCCCCGTGACCACCCCCCTGCTCCCAGCAATTGCCCGTCTTGGTGGGCGACGAAATAGGTGCCGCTGGACAATAATTCGGGATTGGCGCGGGATATGATTGGCAATGCCTTGGCCAATAAATCCGCCCGATAATCCGGGGCCAGCAGCACCGGATAGGCGCAACCCAACAGGTCGTCAACCGCGTCAAAGTCGGCGCCGTGGCTGGGACGAATATCAACGTTAAGGTGGGGCATCACATATACTTATATAAACAAAAAGGCCGCGTCCTTGCGGAGCGGCCCTTTGAAATCCAATGTCCAGCGATCTTACTTGATCTTGCCTTCTTTGTATTCCACGTGCTTGCGCACAACCGGGTCATACTTACGGACAACCATTTTTTCGGTCATGGTCCGTGCGTTTTTCTTAGCTACATAAAAGTGGCCAGTCCCCGCGGTGGAGTTCAGGCGGATTTTGATAGTGGTCGGCTTCGCCATGTTTCTATTCTCCGGTTCGCGGGCGGTGTGCCTCGCGTGAATTCGTATGAGGTTTGCCTTGTAGCCTGCACCGCCCCCGAGTCAACACCAATTCACGTGAAATGGCCGCTGATCTTTAGAAAAGAGTCACACAAATGGCGAAAACAGGCGATTTCGCACGATTAACCCTCCGATTGCGCCCCGCCCTTTTCATATAGAATATAAAGCGGGGTGCGGCGCACTTCGGTCAGATCATCTGTGCCCACCTCTTGGATCGCTTCCAGAACTTGGCCATGTACATCATAGGCCAGCGGGCAAATCGGCACCAGCAACAGATCCGCATCCTCATAGCCCGGCAGGCCACCATAATACCAAGGCGCGCCGCCATCCACCGGTGTCAGGTTGCCAAACAACCAATAAGAACTGAACAAATCCGCCGCGAACAGTTTGCGACCATCAGCCCAACCGCTGTTTTCCAGATCTTGGGTGATGGCATCAAAAAACGCCGATAGGCCCAGTTCGATCGAACAATATTCAAAGGTTTCGCCCATAAAGGTGGTCAGATCATCGCGATCCGCCGCTTCTTTATAAGCTTCTAGGCCTGAGCCTTCGCCATCCCAGGCCACACGGGCATCCACGCGCATGGCGCGCACTTCGTTGGTTTGGATATCCGAATGCCGCCCGCCACGGGGCAGCAGCGGCGCATATTCCGTCGCATCAATCGCGATATGGCGGAATGGCGAAAATGCGAGGTTAAAGAAGGACGGCATGCCAAAGGCCAGCGCCATCGCCCCGGTGATGTTCACCGCCTGACGCATGTTCCAGCCATAGGAATTCACCACATCCGCCGCAGGACGCCATGCAAACAGGATCAACGCCAGCACCCACAGCCATTGCGGATCATTGCCGAAATTCTGAAAGGTCACATAGAAAAAGCCCGGCAACAGCAGCAGCAAAACCAGCCCCGCCGCCTTGGCGCCGGATTGACGCAACACGATCACAGATGCCAAAGCCAGCAGTGACGCGCCTTTGTAGGCAGGGGCGGAAATCACCCCAACAAAGTCCTCGCCCGGCTGTGGGCGGACTTCGGACCCAGCCACGGTGATCAGGTCGGTCAGGTAGGCGGTCCAGTAAATGTCACCTGCAATCATCGTGATCACGGCAATGATTCCAACACCGGTCAATAGCGATACAATCGTGGCCATATATTGCCGGGTGACAATCAAGGCGACCAAAACGGGAATCGCAAAAGCGGCGAAATAGGTCATCTTGATCATGACCAAAACAGCCATCATCCCGCCGACAATCACCCCATCCGCGATGCCGGTTTTGCCTTTTGAGGGGATCAACGCTGTTAAAATTGCAACAAATGCCGCCGACCAAGCCCAGCGATTGTAATGCATCGAAATCGAAATCGCGCGTTCGCTTTCGCCGTGCACCAGCGCCAGCATCATCACCATAATCACCAACGCAAACAGCAGCCCCAGCGTTTGATTGAACCGGGTGCGGGCCACATGCCACACAATCGGCGCGATCAAAACGGCCATCAGGATTTGCGCATAGATCACCGAAATGCCGATCCCAAACCCTTGTTTCACAAAGAAAACAATCGGCGCAAAGGCCAAGGCCCCAATCGGTGTCATGAAATCAATATGCGGCACCTGTCCGGTCGACATTCGAAACACGATCTGCATCAGATGCAGCGTGTCACCTTCGTGTTTCCCAATGAGCAACCCACCCTTCATCAGGGCAACGGCGCCCATCAAAACGATCAGAATCCCGATGAAAAGCGGCAATCTTGCCGCGTTTGAACTGTTCATGTCTGCCTCTTTGCAATGGTTTGCCCATTTGTGGCCACATTAGGCTGGCAAAACACCAAAAGCAAAGCCTGTGCTGTGTGTGTTCCCAAATGGTTAACGACGCGGCGCAAAGGCCACAAATAGGACGAGCAAACCGAGGCCAAGACCGATGAATATGCAAGTTTCAAATGTGATTGCACCGCCCGCGCCAAAATCGCTGGAGGCCATGCAATTGCCCGTTGTGATGATGCGCGACATTCTGTTGAAAACCATGTTCCGCAAAAACCTGACGATGGTGACCGCGCTGGCGCGGGCCATTTGCCTGCCCGTTCCGGTGACGCAGGAACTGATCGATCTCAGCCGCACCCAGCAATTGGTAGAAGCGATGGGCACCATGTCGGCCGCCGCGACCAGCAATGAAATGGGCTATCAGCTGACGGATAACGGCAAAGCGCGCGCGCTGGATGCGCTGGCGCAGTCGGAATATTTCGGGGCGATGCCCGTGCCGCTGGATGTGTACCGCGAACAGGTTAAACGCCAATCGATCCGCAACATTATGGTTTCCCGTGGTCAGCTGACCAATGCGATGGGCCATCTGATCCTGCCCCCGACCCTGCTGGACCAATTGGGGCCAGCGGTTGGCGCGGGTCGTTCGATCCTGATGTATGGCCCTCCGGGGAATGGTAAATCGTCAATCTCAAACGGGATTCGCGACGCGCTGGGGGACAAAATTTATATCCCACGCGCCATCGAATATTCTGGTCAGGTGATCACCGTTTATGACCCGATTGTGCACACTTCGGCAGAGGACGACGTGGATGACCCAAACTCCCTGCGTCGCACATCGGGCCGATTTGACACACGTTACGTGCGTTGCGAACGCCCAACCGTGATCACCGGTGGTGAATTGTCCCTATCGATGTTGGATCTGGTTTATAACCCCACTGCGCGGACCTATCAGGCCCCGTTGCAGCTAAAATCCTCGGGCGGCGTGTTTATCGTGGATGACCTTGGACGTCAGGCCGAGCCGCCACAGGCGCTGGTCAACCGCTGGATTGTTCCGCTGGAAGAAAGCCGCGATATTCTGGCCCTGCAATCCGGTGAAAAATTCGAAGTTCCGTTTGATACGTTGGTGATTTTTTCGACCAACTTCCACCCGAACGAAATCTTCGACAAAGCGGCGTTGCGTCGGATTTTCTACAAAATCAAGATCGACGGCCCCGACCAAGAGGACTTCCTCAAGATTTTCGCCCTCGTTGCGCGTAAGAAAAAGATGCCCCTGGACGAAGCGGCGCTGATCCATTTGTTGAACAACAAATATCCGGAAATCGATAATATCTATGCGAACTATCAGCCGGTGTTTTTGATTGATCAGATGATTTCGATTTGTGAATTCGAAGGCATCCCCAATCAGATGACCCCGGAACTGATTGACCGGGCTTGGGAAAACATGTTCGTCAAAGAAGAAGAGATCGTTCACTAATCCCGCTTGGCGGTGTAAATTCCACCAAGAAACACTGGACCTTTGGCGCGGCGGCTGTTTCCCAATGCCGCCCATGTTTCCCGTGTTACAAATCATTGCGATGGCTATGGTTTCGACCTGTTCCAACCTGTCACGCGCGGGCGCAGGATCGCAATAGTTCCACCGATCTTGATCTTGGACTTGCCCCTTAGATGGGGCAGATTGCGCAGATGAGCAATTTGCCCCCTCGTTTTTCTGACTGGTTTGCATCGCGCGGATGGACAGTTCATCCGCATCAATCCGATATGCTGGCGCGATCCGCTGACCCCGCGTTGATGTTGATCGCCCCGACCGGCGGGGGTAAAACATTGGCGGGGTTTTTGCCGTCTTTGGTGGAATTGGCCGATGGAAATCACGACGGGCTGCACACGCTTTATGTTAGCCCGCTTAAGGCCTTAGCCGCCGATATTAAACGCAATCTTTCCACACCAGTTGCGGAAATGAACCTGCCGATCCGTATTGAGGATCGCACTGGCGACACATCCGCCACCCGCAAAAAACGCCAACGCGCCGACCCGCCGCATATTTTGCTGACCACACCCGAAAGTCTGGCTTTGTTGACATCGTATGAGGATGCGCCGCGTATGTTTGCCGGGCTACAGCGGGTGATTGTTGACGAAATTCACGCGCTGGATGACAGCAAACGGGGCGATCAATTGATGCTGGCCCTGTCGCGGTTGCAAACCATAGCGCCGGGCCTGCGCCGGGTTGGATTATCCGCCACGGTCCAAGACCCCGAGTCGCTGGCCAAAACTCTGGCGCGCCATCCCGATCCTTGCCCGATCCTGCACGCCGATCCCGGCCCGGCCCCCGATATTTCGATGTTGGTCACAGATGCGCCACCCCCTTGGTCTGGCGGCGGGGCCAAATACGCAATTCCCGCGGTGCTGGAACAGGTGAAACAGCACAAAACCACGCTGATTTTTCACAACACACGCGCGCAGGCCGAAATCTTTTTTCACAATCTGTGGCTGGCCAATGACGATGCCCTGCCCATCGGCATTCACCACGGCAGTTTGGCCCGCGAACAGCGTGATCGCGTCGAAGCCGCCATGCTGCGCGGCGACTTGCGTGCGATTGTTTGCACCGGCACGTTGGATCTGGGCATCGATTGGGGGGATGTGGATCTGATCATCCAGATCGGCGCGCCCAAAAACGTCAAACGCCTGATCCAACGCATCGGGCGGGCCAATCACCGCTATAATGCCCCGTCCAAAGCGATCCTTGTGCCGGCCAATCGGTTCGAAGTGATCGAATGCGTCGCCGCGCTGGACGCCGCCCGCGAACACGATCTGGACGGCGATCCCAAAGGCCCCGGCCCGCGCGATGTTTTGTGCCAGCATATCCTGATCCGCGCCTGTGCAGGTCCGTTTGATGACACGGAATTGTTCCACGAAATCAAAACTGTGGGCGCCTATCGTGATCTGTCTCGGGCCGCATTTGACGATTGTCTGGATTTCTGTGCCACCGGGGGCTATGCCCTGCGCGCCTATGACAAATGGCAACGATTGATGCTGCGCGACGGGCTGTGGACGTTGCGCGATCCACGCGCCGCACAGCGTATTCGCATGAACATTGGCACCATTCAGGATGCGGACCTGCTAAAGGTGCGGATGGGCGGGCGTGGCAAACCGTTGGGCGAGGTCGAAGAAAGCTTTGCCATGACATTATCGCCCGGTGATACGTTTCTGATTGGCGGTCAGGTTGTCGCCTATGAAAAGATCAAGGAAATGACCGTTCAGGTCCGTCGCCGCGCGGATAAAACCCCACGGGTTGCGGTGTTTTCCGGCAGTAAATTTTCCACATCAACCCAGCTGAGCCAGCGCATTTTGCGGATGTTTCAACAGACCGACTGGCCCGAACTGCCCCCTCATACGCGCGACTGGCTAACCTTGCAAAAAGACCGGTCCAAATTGCCTGAACCTGATCGTTTGTTAATCGAAAGTTTTCCGCAGGATGGACGGGAATATACCTGCATCTACGGCTTTGCTGGACGCAATGCGCAGCAAACATTGGGTCTGTTGATGACCCAACGGATGGAGATCGCAAAACTCGCGCCTCTGGGCTTTGTTGCGACGGATTATGCCACACTTATCTGGGGGTTAGAGCCCGTTTCTGATCCGACATCGCTGCTGACAAATCACACTTTGGGGGATGCGTTGGACGATTGGCTCAGCGGGAACGCCATGATGAAACGCAGTTTTCGCGGGACGGCGACCATCGCTGGATTGATTGAACGCAATCTACCCCAAGCTGCGCGAAAATCAGGGCGACAGGCGACCTTTTCCAGCGACATTTTGTATGACACTTTGCTGAAATACGACCCCGATCATCTGATGTTGCGTATCACCCGCGAAGAAGCGTTGCGCGGGTTGGTCGATTTCGCCCGGATCGAAGAAATGTTGGATCGCACGGCCGGGCGCATTGATCATGTGACAACAGATCACCTAACCCCGCTCAGCGCGCCTATGTTTTTCGAAGTGGGCAAAGTCCCTGTCATCGGTGCCGGCGCTGAACAATTGGCCGCACGGGCGGCAGCGCAATTGATGAAAGAGGCCGGACTGGATCAATTGTGAAAAGGCGTCGAATTTGATTGCCTGGCCGAATTGAAACGGGCAAGAACAGATCATGAACGGACATTCCTTAACTTTTTGCGGGACCCAATTGATCGCGCTGGCGTCGGGGGCATTGTATTGGCCGGACGAAAAAACGCTGTGCGTCTCTGATTTGCATTTGGGAAAATCAGAACGCATCGCGCGGCGTTCGGGGGGATTATTGCCGCCGTATGAAATTCGGGCAACTCTGGACCAGTTGGAACAGGATTTGGACCACATTTCGCCGCGCAGGGTCATTTGTCTGGGCGATAGTTTTGATGATCTGGCCGCTGCAAATGCGCTTAATCCCGATGATATTTCACGACTGCAACGCCTGCAGGCGGGGCGGGAATGGATTTGGATCGAAGGCAATCATGACCCCGGTCCGGTGGCATTGGGGGGCACACATTTATGTGAATGGACCCATGGGCCGCTGACGTTTCGCCACATCGCGGACCCGAACAAAAGCCACGAAATATCAGGACATTACCACCCAAAGGCCAGCAGGCCTGCCGCCTATGGGTCCCGCCCCTGTTTCGTCGTGGATGCGCAGCGCATGATCCTGCCCGCCTATGGGGCATTCACAGGTGGGCTGCGCTGTCAGGACGCGGTTTTACAGGACTTGTTCCCGTCCAAAACCATCGCAATCCTTACCGGATCCACACCTTTGGTCATCCCGTTTCCGCGCCCCAATCAATCGCGCGGCGCCAATAGGTTCACCCGCACCAAAGTGTCCCGATAAGTGCGCCCCACCGGGACTTTGCCCCCGGTATTCAGCAACACAAACTCGCGGCCATTGTCGCGCTCTACGGAACGGATCGCGGCGTGGCTAACCCAATGCGACCGATGCACCATATGGCCCGGCACTCCGTCCATCTCGGCAACGGCATCGCGAAAACGCATTAACAATCTATGGCGCAAACCATTGGATAGCAAAATTTCCACATAGTGATCATCCACGGTTAAATGCACAATTTCCGCGTTATTATGACCTTGGATTCGATCCAAAAGACGCGGTGGTGTTGGTTTGCTTTGCACCATAGGTGTCATTGCGGGCGCGTGAATTTTGTCCTCTGGGCGGGACATTTTTCGGATCGCGACGCCGAATAAATGAAACAACATCGTGTAAACAAAGGCTTGTTCGATTGGGGGCAATTGGAACTGGGTGTTGGTTGCCATTTCCCGCGTGAGCCCCACAAAAATCGGCACTGAAATCAGCGCAAAACAACCAGATTCCAGCAACAGATGGGGCTTACGTCCGTGATATTTGATGAGGGAAACCGTCACAACACGTACAAAGCTGGCGACAACAACACCGGTGGTGCAAATCACCCCCCAGAACGTCAGGCGCGTCGCAATAGACATGCCCGTATAGGTCCCAAACGGGCCTGTCACGACAAATGCGCCGAGCAAAACAAACCAGATCAGACAGGTCTGGCCTGAAAATAGAACCGTGAAAAAGCTCTTTAATCCGAGTCGAACAAGAGCGGTAAAATCACCCCGAAGCACGTAGAACCCACCAAATGCACATAATTATAGCAGAAATTTAAACTAACTTTTGTCTTATGGCCAGACACTTAGCAAATCCAATCGTCGAACCTGCGTAATTTTTAGGTTGATGGGCCGGGCACCGTGAACCCGGTTTGTTTATGGGTCCCGTCGCAAAAGGGTTTGTTTTTGGACTGCCCGCAGCGACATAAAAACAGCTTTTCGGCGCGGTTGATGCGTTTGCCGGTGCCTGTGATCACCTCGGCGGGGCCGGACATAATTAGGGGGCCGTTTTCAACCGGTGTGACGGTCAATGTGGCTTTGGAATCCTCAGCGGGGCGGTCTTGGATGTCGGGGTTGGGTTCGCCGGATGCGGTAAATTCGGCCTTGGTGTGAGAATAGTCACAATAGGGCATATTGGCGGATTGCCCACAGCGGCAAAGCGTGGCGCGTGCGTCGGGTTTGCCGTCAATGTTCAGATCCCCGGCCAAAGCCAGCGGACCGTTTTCCAATACCTGAACGCGATTGATCACCGGGGGTGTTTCGTCAACCCCGCCATCCAACCGTTTGAACCCCAGCGCCCCAGACGGACAGGTGCGCACCATGGCGGCGATGTCTTCGGCATGGGCTGCATCGGGGCTGACCCAGGGGCGTTTGGCGGGGTCAAACACCTGTGGCAATTTCAAAAAACAGGCCCGCGCATGAATGCAGCGGGCCATGTCAAAACTGATCTCAATGTCTTTGCCGGAATAGGTCTTGGCCATGGCTCTCTCCCTTGGGTTTGAGCCATGGTAGTTCAAGACCGCAAAACCGCAAAGCCTGTTCCCAAAGCGGGCTTAGGCGGTCAGGCCTTCGGGTTCGGCCAGATCATTGGCGCGGCAACAGGCCGTGACCGTATTGGCCAGCAGACAGGCAATGGTCATGGGGCCAACACCACCGGGAACCGGAGTGATCGCGCCAGCCACGGCCGCGGCAGATGCAAATTCCACATCGCCGACCAGCTTGGATTTGCCTTCTTTTTCGGGGTGCGGGATGCGGTTGATGCCCACATCAATCACGGTTGCGCCGGGTTTGACCCAGTCACCTGTGATCATTTCAGGGCGCCCGACTGCGGCGACCAGAATATCGGCCTGTTTGCACACGGCTTCGATGTCTTTGGTGCGTGAATGCGCGATGGTCACCGTGCAGCTATCGCCCAACAGCAATTGCGCCATTGGTTTGCCAACGATGTTGGACCGGCCCACAACCACCGCGTTCAGCCCGGACAGCGATCCAAGGTGATCGCGCAGCATCATCAAACAGCCCAGCGGTGTACAAGGCACCATGGATTTCTGCCCTGTGCCCAACAGACCAACATTGGATATGTGGAACCCGTCGACGTCTTTGGCGGGGTTGATGGAATTGATCACCAGATCAGAATCAAGATGATCCGGCAGTGGCAATTGCACCAGAATCCCGTGGATCGCTGGATCGTTGTTCAACTGATCGATCAGTGCCAGCAGATCAGCCTCGGATGTGTCGGCTTCTAGTTTGTGTTCGATCGAATTCATGCCGACTTCGACGGTCATTTTGCCCTTGGAGCGCACATAGACCTGACTTGCCGGGTCTTCGCCCACCAACACAACGGCCAGACCGGGGGTGATCCCGTGCTCTTCTTTTAGGCGGGCAACATGGCCGGCCACTTTTTCACGGACATTGGCCGCAAAGACCTTACCGTCGATAATATGTGCGCTCATCAGAGGCTCCTTTTGTGTCTCAAATTCAAAATTCTGCGCGGGCATAGCTTTCGCGGTAATGCTCCATCTGCATGCGCGTGGCTAGGACTGCGTTTTTCATCAACGTGGCGACCGTAACGGGGCCGACCCCGCCGGGCACGGGCGTGATCCAGCCGGCCACTTCGGCGCAGCTGTCAAAATCTGCGTCGCCTACGGTTTTGCCATCGACCCGGTTGATGCCGATATCAATCAGCGCTGCCCCCGGTTTTAACATGTCGCCCGTCACCAACCCCGGTTTGCCCACGGCCACAAACACCGCATCCGACGCGCGGCTATGCATGGCCACGCTGCGGGTCATGTGGTGACACACGGTGACCGTGGCCCCTAGCCCCATCATCAAAAACGCAATCGGTTTGCCAACGATTTCGGAATGGCCAATCACAGTGACATTCAGCCCTTCCATTTGCATAGGCAGAGTTTTCAGGATTTCCACCGCCGCCACAGCCGTACAGGGCCCCAGCGCGAGGTCGTTATAAACGATGTTGCCGATGCTGGCGGGGTGCATGCCTTCGACGTCTTTTAGGGGGTGGATCGCCTTTTGCAGGGTTTTAACCGGGATGTGATCAGGCAGCGGGCGCTGAATGATCACACCGTTCACACGTGGATCCGCGTTCAAGCCCTGCAAAATGCCCATCAATTGTTCCAGCGATGTGTCGGCTGGATAGGCGCGCGCTTCAAATTCCACACCGGCGCTTTGGGCGCTACGTTGTTGGTTGCGCACGTAAAGTTCAGCGGCTGACGTGTCGCCAACGCTGACGGACACCAATCGCGGCGCCCAGCCATGGTCGGTCAGTTCAGCGGCCTCTTTGGCCACGTCAGCGCGGATTTTCGCGCCAATGGATTTTCCGTCAATTAATGCGGCCCGCATGGGCAATTCCCTTATTCGGGATCGATCACCATGGCTTCGCGGGCGATCGACCAGTCAATCAATCTGCGCCACAGCGCTTCTACCAGATCCGCATCCAAACCGGTTTCGGTTGCCTCGGCTTTCACCTTGGTGACCACATCTTCGACACGGGTTGGAATCCGTGCCGGTAATCCGTTGCCACGTTTGATTTCAATGGCCCGGTCGATATAGCCCGCACGGATCGTCAACAGTGCCACCAATTCACGATCTACAACGTCAATGGCCTGTCGTAATTCGACCATATCGGCACAATCTTGGGGCGGTTTCAGATCTTTCATCGGGGTTCCTGTCGCGCAATCCACGGGCCAAATCGGCCCCGCCCAGCAAAAACCGTATTTTGGTGATCAGGGCAAGTCCTTTGCCCTAGATCGGTTTTAACGCACGTAAATGCAAGTGGGGTGCATCATGTGGCCGCAGGGGGTTGCGACCGTTGTGACCCCACTTGGATCGACGGCTTAGAACAAGCCTTCGACGACGCCTTCTTCGTTGATGCGGATGTTTTCCGCGGCTGGTTTGCGGGGCAAACCCGGCATGGTCATGATTTCACCACAGACCGCCACGATGAACCCGGCGCCTGCGGCCAGACGCACTTCGCGAACTGGAACCGAATGGCCGACCGGCGCGCCGCGCAGGCTTGGATCGGTGCTAAAGGAATACTGGGTTTTTGCCATACAGATCGGCAGGTTACCGTATCCCGCATCTTCCCAAGCTTTCAGCTGATCGCGGATTTTCTTGTCAGCCAAAACTTCGTCAGCGCGATAAATACGTTTCGCGATGGTTTCCATTTTTTCAAACAAAGGCAGTTCGTCTTTGTAAAGCGGTGAGAACTGGCTGACATCCGCTTCGGCGATTTCAGCCACACGTGTTGCCAGTTCCTTGGTGCCTTCGGACCCTTTGGCCCAGTGCATGCACAGGATGGCTTCGGACCCTTGAGTTTCCACATAGTCTTTGACGGCCTGCACTTCGGCGTCTGTGTCGGTGACAAAGTGGTTGATCGCAACCACAACCGGCACGCCGAACGATTTCAGGTTGCCAATGTGACGTCCCAGGTTTGCGCAGCCTTCGTTGACCGCATCGACGTTTTCGTCGCCCAGATCGGCCTTGGCCACGCCGCCGTTCATTTTCATCGCGCGGATCGTCGCCACCAGAACCACACAATCAGGTGCCAGACCTGCTTTGCGGCATTTGATGTTCATGAACTTTTCAGCACCCAGATCGGCACCAAAGCCGGCCTCGGTCACAACAAAATCGGCCAGTTTCAGCGCGGTGTTTGTCGCAATAACAGAGTTACAGCCATGGGCGATGTTGGCAAATGGGCCGCCATGTACAAAGGCTGGGTTGTTTTCCAGCGTTTGCACGATGTTTGGCTGCATGGCGTCGCGCAGCAGAACCGTCATCGCACCGTCGGCTTTGATGTCACGGGCATAGATCGGGCTGCGATCACGGCGATAGGCCACAATCATGTCACCCAGACGTTTTTGCAGATCGTCCAGATCGTTGGACAGGCACAGGATCGCCATCACTTCGGAGGCAACGGTGATGTCAAACCCGGTCTGACGTGGGAAACCGTTGGACACGCCACCAAGGGATGTCACGGTGTCACGCAGCGCGCGGTCGTTCATGTCCAGAACCCGGCGCCATGTCACACGGCGTTCATCGATTTCCAGCTCATTGCCCCAATAGATGTGGTTGTCGATCATTGCGGATAACAGGTTATGGGCGGATGTGATCGCGTGGAAATCGCCTGTGAAATGCAGGTTCATTTCTTCCATCGGAACCACTTGGGCGTAGCCACCCCCGGCAGCACCACCTTTCATCCCAAAGTTCGGCCCAAGGGATGCTTCGCGGATACAGATCGCGGCGTTTTTGCCGATCGCATTCAGACCGTCACCCAGACCAACCGTGGTGGTGGTTTTGCCTTCCCCAGCCGGGGTAGGGTTGATCGCTGTCACCAGAATCAGTTTGCCGTTTTCGCGGTCCTGAACGGAATTGATAAAGTCCTGGCTGACCTTTGCTTTGTCATGGCCATAGGGCAGCAGGTGTTCGCTGGCGATGCCCAGTTTCGCACCAATCTCTTGAATCGGCTTTTTGTTGGCCTCGCGGGCGATCTCAATATCGGTCTTAAAGCTCATAACGTCGTTCCCTATTGGCACCGGTAGAAAAGAAACGGGTGCGTGTTCTGATGCGTTGTCTTATGCGTCCCCCAAGATGTAGCCGTCCGTCAATGGTCCGTGAAATTCTATAGCGACATTTTCACGACCAAAATCGTCAATTCCAGAAATGAGTTTCGTGGATAAGAAACCTGTGCACCGTTATGGGGTCATTTGTCCTGCCCCGGCACGTTGGACGGGCGCAGGCTGCGGGCTTTGCTATTTCTATAAAGTCAGCACAGCGCCTGACGCGCCTTAACTGGCGACAACCATAAATAACCGCCGAAACGGGAACACGACCCCCCCGTCGGATTGTCGCGGATATTGCGCAATCAACGCCGCATCATAGTGAGATATGAATTGCGCGGTCTCTGCATCAGAAAGTTTGGCAAGGATCGGGCGCATCGCGGTGGATTGGGTAAAATGGCGCACGGGGTGGCCTGCTGTCACGGGGACCAAACGTTGGTAATATTCGGTTTCCCAAATCTGCGTCGCGCCCAGTTCTGACAGCATCGACATATATATGTCCGGCGTCGCCACCGGCGGGGACCAATAATCAAAGTTAAACCTGTCGGGAAACATCTGTTGCGCAAGATCGCGCAATAGATGATGGGACGGCGCCATAAACTGGCGTGGCATTTGCACAGCAAGCACGCCGCGCGGCGCAAGCATTTGAACAAGTCGGGCAAACAGGGCTGAGTGATCCGGCAACCAATGCAGCACGGCGTTGGAAAAAATCAATGCCGGGCGATCATGCGGCGACCAAAGCGCGATATCCGCCTGATCCAACCGGTGATACAGCCCCGTTTGGATGGCTTTGCCAATCATCGTTTCGGATTGTTCCACGCCTATTAATTTGCGACCCGGAAACCGCGTTTGCAGATCCGCCGCCGCAACGCCCGTGCCACACCCCAGATCAATCACATCCCCTTGCGGCAGGCTGGGCACCCGCGCCAGCAAATCCAGTGCTGGCTGCAATCGCAACGACCTGTACGCAGTATACTGGGTGGTATTCCAATCGACTGATGTCATTTTTCCGCGCCTCACAATTTGGTATACAATTGCATACAAAGCAATCCAATCGCAACCCTGCTCAATCGACGACCGTCCTTTGTTCAGATGTCAAAAATTTGCCACCGCTGCAGGCATGAAAAACCCAGTCACCTAACTATTGGAAAAAACGATGTATCTAAGAGTTGCCCTTTGTTTGGCCCTCATCACCCCCACACATGCCTCTGCCTATGATTTCGGATTTGTCCGTGGCCCGGATTGGATGGATTCCTACCTGTTGGTCCTATTGGTTACGACCGTTTGTTTGATGGCGGCAACGCTGGTTTTTATACCGCTCGGCGCGTCGTTCAATGAAATGTACAAACTTTTTCAGGACTTCAGCAAAGTTGGCCGGATCACCTATGTCGCGTTTGGCGTGTCATTCGGTGCGTTGATGATCATGGTGTTCCTCGGCATGGGATTACAACGCGCCGCCGAAGCCGGGCTTTGATTTAATCAAGCCACATGATCCTGCACGATATTGATCGCTGCCCTGTGTTCTAACAGGGCCTTGGCGGCAATCGCCACCTGATTAAAGCCCCCTGTTGACGCTAATGCAGCGGCGTTGATTTCAGCACCAGGGCCTGCAAATCCGCTTTCGGTGATGGTCATCACCGTGCCATCATCCACGCCTTCAAACGTCCAGACCACTTGGGTAAATTGATCCTCATCGCCCCAGTCGATGATAATTTCGCGCGGTGCGATCGCGGATTTGACCCGCACCGTGATCGCATAGGCGTCTGTGTCTGTCCCCAAATACCACAACACGTCTTTGCCCGTTTCCAATTGGCCGCGGGCCTTGGGGAACCAAAACTTTGTCATGATTTCAGGGTCGGCAAAAGCGTCGTAAACGGCACTGACGGGACGACGGATGAACACTTTGGCGGTGGCACATGGGTTTGTCATGCCAACAGCATAACAGCGGCCACATTCCCGATCCAGACGCGCATCAAACCCCAAAACCAAAAACGGCCGGGTTACCCCAGCCGTTTCTTTGTTTCGGACCTGACGCGTGATTACGCGCTTGGCTCTGGCTCCATGTCGCCATCAGATTTTGGTTTCTTTGGCTTGGTTTTGGGTACCGCGGTCACAGAAGGCGCATTGCCAGAATCCGAATGCGTGTCATCATCATCAGATTTCAGCGGCTCACCGGCCATGACCCGTTTGATTTCGTCACCCGTCAGGGTTTCATATTCCAACAGACCCTGCGCCAGACGTTCGAACTCAACCGAATATTCTTCGATCAGACGATAGGCTTCGTTATAGCCCTCATCGATAAAGCGTTTCACTTCTTCTTCGATCATTTCTTTGGTGCTGGCCGACACTGAAAAACCAGCCGTGTTGCCGGAATAGCCTTCGGCTGCTTCTGCGTAATCGATGTTGCCGACCTTGTCGGACATGCCATACCGCATCACCATGGATCGCGCTAAAGCGCTGGCCTGTTGGATATCGCCAACCGGACCCGATGATACACTTTCGGCGCCGTATTTCCAGATTTCTGCCGCTTTGCCCGCCATGGTCATGGCGATACGCTCTTCGGCTTCGTCTTTGAACATTTGCAGCTTGTCCATTTCAGGCAGGCTCATCACCATACCCAAGGCCCCGCCGCGCGGAATGATCGTCGCCTTATAAACCGGATCACATTTGGGCAATTTAATCCCAACCAGCGCATGGCCAGCCTCGTGATAGGCGGTCTTTTCTTTCTGATCATCGGTCAGAACCATGGATCGCCGTTCCGCGCCCATCATCACTTTGTCTTTGGCCTGTTCAAAGTCCAGCATCGTCACAAAGCGTCGCCCGATCCGGGCGGCCATCAACGCGGCTTCGTTCACAAGGTTGGCCAGATCCGCACCGGAAAAACCGGGGGTCCCACGGGCAATGATGCGCAGATCTACATCAGGGCCCAGTGGCACTTTGCGGGCATGCACGCCAAGGATTTTGTCGCGCCCTTTGATATCTGGGTTGGGCACAGTCACCTGACGGTCAAACCGACCCGGACGCAGCAAAGCCGGGTCCAAAACATCACGGCGGTTGGTGGCAGCAACGATAATGATGCCTTCATTGGCCTCAAAGCCGTCCATTTCCACCAGCAATTGGTTCAATGTCTGTTCGCGTTCGTCATTGCCACCGCCAATGCCCACACCACGGGCCCGGCCCACAGCGTCGATTTCATCGATGAACAAAATACATGGCGCGTTTTTCTTGGCCTGTTCAAACATGTCGCGCACACGGGATGCACCCACACCGACGAACATTTCCACAAAGTCAGACCCCGAAATGGTAAAGAACGGCACGCCCGCTTCGCCTGCAATCGCACGCGCCAGCAGCGTTTTACCTGTCCCCGGAGGGCCCACCAGCAACGCGCCTTTGGGGATTTTCCCGCCAAGACGGCTGAATTTCTGTGGATTGCGTAGGAATTCGACGATCTCTTCCAGCTCTTCTTTGGCTTCGTCGATCCCGGCCACATCGTCAAACGTGACACGACCGTTTTTCTCGGTCAGTAGTTTGGCCTTGGATTTGCCAAAGCCCATCGCGCCGCCTTTGCCGCCGCCCTGCATCCGGTTCATGAAATAGATCCAGACACCGATCAGCAGCAAGAAGGGCAACAGCCCAAGGATGAAGGTTGCGAAACCGTTCTGCTCTTGGGCTTCGGCGCGCACAGGAATGTCGTTGGCGATCAGCATGTCGGTGACTTTGGCGTCATCCGGGCGGATCGTGACATAGGCATCGCCGCCCGTTGTGACATAGCGCAATTGTTCGCCATCCAGCACAACTTGGGTCACGGTGCCATTATCGACAGCCTCAACAAAATCGGAATACGTCCGCGCGGTCGAAGACGTCGTGCCTTGCCCTCCGCTGAACAGATTGAAAAGCGCGAGGATCAACAAGAAGAGGACGACCCAGAAAGCCAGATTACGTGCGTTGCCCAAAGGAGGCTCCTATAGAATTATTTGCGGGCGCGCGTGGGGCGCGCCGACCACCTGTCTAAAATAAGGGTTTGTGCGCGTACTTCAATGCGAAAGCAGGAACGAGTTGAAATCCGTGGCAATCTGCGCCGTCCAATTGGGATTTAACCCCGCCAAAGGGGCCGCAATCAGGGTTTCACCCTGCCAAACCGCCGGCGACGCCATCAAAGATTTGCGCGGCAAACCAGAATCACGCCAGTTCGGACATTGCGAAACCGCCTCTGCGAGGGGGGCGATATGCGCAATTCCCTGCGTATCTTGCGACGCCAATACGCCCGATATACGCCACCGCCCGTCCCAGATCATAAATTGCGCGCCGATAGGATTACACTCGATCTTTTCTTCAGCCACGGCGTTAAATTCCCGGCTTAACCTCAGGGTCCCGTCCCGTTGTGGCGAAAACAGCACCCCGCCCAATGTGCGCGCTTTGCCCTGTTGGGCCGTCGCAACCGCATCCTGCAGCGCCTCTAGGCGGGGGCGATAATCGGCATTGCTGATCCATTGCACAGCCGCAGCCATCACCCGCGGTTCCGTATCCGAATGATGCAATCGCAAGGCAGGCAGATCAAAAATGAGATCCCCAAAATCCTGCGTGACATGGTTCTGTGCAAAGTCATGCGCCGCCATAGACAGCGCCGTTTTCGCCTTTTTCATATGTGAAACGGTCTGCAAAATCCGTGTTTGGGTCAATCCCAATGTTTCCAACTGCGCCCGCATTTGACGGGCTTTGACCCGATCAAATTGGGTATCGTCATTGGACGGATCATCGACCCAATCGATGTTTTGGTCCTGCAAAAAATCACGCAATTCTTGCCGGGATGTGTTCAGCAATGGGCGGTGAAACAGCCCCGTATCCGGCGACATCCCCGCCAAGCCATCCACCCCGGACCCACGCGCCAGCCGCATCAAAAACGTTTCGGCCTGATCATCCGCAGTATGGCCCAGCAACACGCGCGCTACACCGTGGGCATTGGCCCAGTTTGTGATCAAATCATAGCGGGCGTTGCGGGCTGCGGCCTGCAAATTCCCCTGCCCCGACCAGTTTTCCCAATTGAGAATAGTGTGGGAAATGTTCCGGGATTTGCAAAACTGACCAACGGTTTCGGCTTCTTGTGCGGCCTCGGCGCGCAATCCGTGATCGACCGTCACGGCCATGATATCCTGCCCGGATTTCTGCCCCGCAATATGCGCCATCTGAAGCAGTGCCATACTGTCGCCACCACCAGACACGGCGATACCAATCAATCCGTTTTGTGAATGAACCGCGTGGGCGTCGCAAAAGGCGTCAACCGCCGCCTGCCCGCTTAGCTGCATCCCAGATTGGCCCGCGCAGATTGCGCATCCATGGCCGCTTCGGAACTTGGGAAACGGGTGACCACTTCGCTTAGGGTGATGCAGGCATCCTGTTGTTGACCAAGCGCACCCAGTGACGCGCCCAGCTTAAACAACGCATCCGGTGCGCGCGTCCCTTCTGGGGCGCCACTAAACGCATCCAAATAGGCCCGCGCCGCATTGGTCATTTCCCCAAGACTTTCAAACGCTTCGCCGCGCAGATAGTCCGCTTCGGGGGCCAAATGGCCGCCGGGATAGGTCACGTTAAACGTGGCAAACTGGTCCGCGGCAGACCGGTAATCCCCCGCCTCAAAGGCGGATTTGGCAGCGTCAAAATCGGCACGTTCCCCGACGGCCAGAACCGGCCCGTTTTGTGTCGGCGCATCAGCCACAGGCACGCTGGTATCATTGTCGATCCCACCCAAAGACGGCGTGTCGCCCAATGCCGCAATGTCGCAAACCGTTTCCAGTTCACATAGACGGAATTCCAGATCGCCGATCCGGTTGGTCCCGTCGCGGGTGATGCGATTGATGCGAAATTCCAGCTCTTCGGTTTTGCCGGTCAGGCGCTGCAATTCGCCTTCGATGGCGGTCAACCGTTCCAGCGCAGACCCGGCCCCAGCAGCATTTTGCGGGGTTCCGGTTGTGTTCAGCTCACCTTTGAGGCGCTGAATTTCCACGTAAAGCACCGTCAATTCCTGACGGATATCCGCCAGGGTCTGATCGTTTGCATCCTGCGCCATGGCCGGGCCAGCCAGCCCGGCAATCAAAGCCAAAGTCCCCAAAATCCGCATCATAATCCCCGCATCATCACCGCTGATTTAGCTCAGCGAGCCAATCGAAATCACCGTCACAGACCGACGGTTTTCTGCATAGCAGGATTCCGCAGAACAAACAGCCGCCGGGCGTTCTTTGCCGTAGCTGATCGTGCGAATGCGGTTCGATGGAACGCCTTTGGACACCAGATATTCCCGCACAGCATTGGATCGGCGCGCCCCAAGCGCGAGGTTATATTCCCGTGTGCCTTGTTCGTCGGCATGACCTTCGATCACGGCCAGATAATCTGAATTGGTCAGCAACCACTGGGCCTGTCCGTCCAGAATGCCCATCGCAGTTGGGGTCAATGTGGATTGATCCACCGGAAACAGAACCCGATCGCCAATGGTTTGGCTGAAATATTGCGGCGTTGCCGGATCAGACGCCGGATTGATCGGCGCAACCGGCACATTGGTGCCAGCGGGCGATAGGTTTGTGCTGCTGTCTTCGCCAAAGCGGTTGGGATTGGTACAGGCCGAAACGGCCAGTGCGGAAATCAGCACGCCTGCTTTGATAAGGGTGTTCATGGTTAATATCCTGTATGCGTTTTCTTGTTAGGGCCTATTTATCATGACGTGGCCCGGCCTGCCTATAGATTATCTGTGCATTAGTTCTGCAAAGGACCCCATGACGGATCAGAGGCAAATCCAGGCGTTGAGACACGACGTAAATTGCGCCCCGACACATCCACAGAATAGAGCGACGGACCACCGGTCGCCCCCAGCGTTTCGCGGGTGAACATCACCACGCGGCCATTGGGGGACCAGCTTGGACCTTCGTCCAGTGGGGAATTGGTCAACACCCGTTCGCCGGACCCATCTGTGCGCATTACGCCGATATGAAACCGGCCTTCGCTTTGACGGGTAAAGGCAATCAGATCCCCACGTGGCGACCAAACCGGGCTGCCGTAACGGCCGCTTTCGAACGAAATTCTTCTGGCTTCTCCGCCACTTGCGGACATGATGTACAATTGCTGCGTACCAGAACGATCACTTTCAAACACGATCTGCGACCCGTCCGGACTAAAGCTGGGCGCGGTTTCGATGGACGGTGCGGATGTCAGGCGCTGATGCTGCCCCGTGGCCAGATCGGTGCGCCAGATATCAGTGTTGCCACCAGATGCCAGTGAATAAATAACCTGACGCCCATCGCGGCTGAACCGAGGGCTAAACGCCATTTCACCCGGTTGGGTCGTCAATTGCTGCCGGGTGACGCTGCCAACATCCAGCACATTGATGCGCGGAAAACCGCTTTCATAGCTGGTATAAAGGACCCGATCACCGTTTGGCGAAAACCGAGGGGCCAAAACAATAGCACCGCTATCGGTGAGGTATTGCAGGTTTTCACCGTCAAAATCCATGATTGCCAAGCGTTTGCGACGGTCATCTTTGGGGCCTGTTTCGCCCACCATCACAACGCGGCTGTCAAAATATCCGGTTTCACCCGTGATCCGCGAATAGACCTGATCGGCCACTTTGTGCCCCATACGACGCCAGCCATCGGTGGTGCCAACCAATTGCTGACCGCTGCCCATTTCTTCGCCCAGAAACACGTCATGCAGGCGGAATTTCACCACAACCTGACCGCCCTGAACCGCCACGGCCCCAGTGATCAGCGCCTGTGTGTTGATCGCGCGCCAATCGGTAAAGGCCACCGGTTGCGCAAAACTGTTATGCTGCGAAATGAAGGCACTGGACGGCACCGGACGAAACAGGCCGGTTCCAGCCAAATCCTGCGCGATCACTTGGGCGATCTGCTGCGCCATTGCTTCGGCACCGGGGGTTTCGACCTCAAATGCGGGAATGGCAAACGGCATGGGTTCTGACACCCCGCGATCCAATTCCAGTCGCAAAGGTTCGGCAAACACGGCCGGGCTGGCCAATGTCATCACCGCAACCCCAAAGGCGCTAAGAAGGCGTTTCAAATGTCTCATTTCGGGACCTCATGGATCGGGGTCATTTGCTGTATCTTGCAAGGCAAAGCCGGGCTTGTCAGCAGGGAAAAATTGAGTAAGCGGATCATTTCTGGTCTCATAGACGTTGCACCGCCTCTGGTCCGTTAAAGATCATTTCGACGTCTCGCCATTGTTCGTATTTTTCTGGCGGCAATTGATATCCATCGCGCTGGCAGGAAATAATGGCGCGTTTGGCGCGGGTAAAGGCCGTTGTGACCGCGCTTTGATCCCCGCCTTGGGATGAAATCAGGCGCATCGGCCCCGACACCATCCCGTTGATATCAAGCGAAAACCCAACCACGACCACGACCTGCGACGCCGGTGAACCGGAATCGATGGCCCAGCAGCGTTGTGCGGCCACTTTGAACCCTTCCAGTTCAGTGCCCGTCAACGGTGGGCCGTCTTGCCCGGCATTTGCCACCGGGTTGGAATTGGCTTCGGCCACAGCATTGGCAATGGCGTCGGCCACGTCGTCAGCGGGATCATCTGACACATCGGACGCGACGTCGGTTGCCGGTTCAGGGCGCGCTGCACGTGGTGGGCGCGGCGAAGATTGCGGCGCAAGTGACGCGCTGGCCGGTTCGGAATCGTCGTTCAGAACTTCGGTGCTGGCTTCTTCTTGGGCGGTGGCTTCGTTGTTTTCTTCGGCCACATCCGGTGTCACCGCATCGGGCGAGGTCGCTGTTTGGTCGATATCTGCGATCTGCACATCCGGCTCGGATGGTGCCACAGCTTCGGGGGCAACACGGGGGGCGGGTCGTGCGCGCGGGCGCAGAGATGCGGTCAAATCAGGGGTTGGCGGCACATAGACTGGCACATCCGGCGCGGGCGGCGTGGGGGGTGCAGTTTCCTGAACCTGCTCTACCGGTTGGGGGGCAGGTTCGGGCGGGGTTAATTCCTGTTCCGGCGCAGGTGGCGGGGCCACGGGCGCGGGTTGTTCCACAGGCTCTGGCGGGGTTTCAACCACCGGCGCGGGGGGCTGTTCAACAGGATCAGGTGTTTCCAATGACGGCGTTTCGATCAACGGCGCGTCTGGTTCCAAACCTTGGGTCATGGCGGCAAATTGTTCGCCGCTGATCACGGACACATCCGCCACTTCGAAATCAAGCGGTTCGCTGGACAATCCCCAGCCAAGCACCAACCAAGTGAGCAATCCCACATGACCGATCCCCGAGATATAAGAGCCTGCGCTCATCGTTTACCCGTCGCTGCCATCCAAAGAGGGCCCGCCAATATCTGTCACCAGACCGATATTATTGAACCCAGCCGCATTTAACGCGCCCATGATTGTGGCCACTTCGGTCCACGCATTGGCCCCATCCGCGCGTAAAAACACCCGGTCCGAGCTGCGTTCAGACGCAATAGCGCGCAGTTTGGGAATAAATTCGTCGCGATTGGTTGGGGTGGTCATGATCATGATGTCCCCCTCTGCCGTTAGGGTGATGGTCAGCGGATCCTCTTGTTCGCTGGGCAAGGCGCTGGCGGCGGTTTCCGGCAATTCCACCGGTACCCCAACCGTCAGCAAAGGCGCCGCCACCATAAAGATGATCAGCAAAACCAGCATCACATCCACAAACGGCGTGACGTTGATTTCCGCCATTGGCTGAGTGCGTTTGCGACGACGACGGCGACCACCGCCCCCATCACCACCAGATTTCATGACACCTGCGCCCATGACTTAGCTGTCCAACTGACGCGACAGGATCGTAGCGAACTCATCGGCAAAGGCTTCGTAGCCGCCAACAATGCGATCACTATCCGCGCTAAGTTTGTTATAGAAAATAACCGCCGGGATCGCCGCCAACAGGCCCAGACCGGTCGCCAACAGCGCCTCAGCAATACCCGGTGCCACAACGGCCAAATTGGTGTTTTGCTGTTCGGCGATTTCGATGAACGCGTTCATGATGCCCCAAACGGTGCCGAACAACCCGACAAATGGCGCGGTGGACCCAACGGTGGCCAGCACCGGCAGACCTTTTTGCAGCTCGCCGGTTTCCTTGGCGATGGCCACATCCATAGATCGGTCGATGCGCGCCTGAGCACCGGCAATCAACGCGCCATCCTGACGGTGGGACCGACGCCATTCCGTCATCCCGGCGGCAAAAATCCGTTCAGACCGCCCACCCGGCTGTGCGCCGATTTTATCAAACAACGCATCCAGCGGTTCGCCGGACCAGAACGCCTGATCAAAACGGGCCGCTTCGGCGCGGGCTTTGCGATATTGGATCATTTTGTCCACGACCACAGCCCAGCACCATCCCGAGGCGCAGATCAGCATGATCATGACAAATTTTACGGTAAGTGTGGCGCGCGCGAATAGCGCCCACATCGTGAAGTCGGTTGCTGCTTCCATTTGCCTGCTCGTTATCCCGGCCCATTTTGGGCATTATTACCCAACTCGTAGCGCATCTTTACGGGGAAATCCAACGAAAGCCGCGTCACGAAGGTGTCAGAGCCGCAATTTCGGCGTAAATCGCAGCTTTTCAGTGCAATTGTCGGCGAATACTCGCCGGAAGCCGCGCCGGAGCCCCGTTTTCGTTTATGGCCACCACGGTGACAAGCGCGGAAAACAGGACCTCGCCAGCGCGTTTGACCTCTTGGCGGCAAATCATCCGCACCCCGGTCATTTGTTCCAACGTGGTTTCCACCACCAATTCGTCATCAAATTTCGCCGGTGCCAGATAATCTGCCTCTACCCGGCGCACCGCGAACACTATCCCGTCTTCGTCGCGCAAGGCCGCCTGATCGATCCCCTGATCGCGCACCCATTCCGTGCGCCCCCGTTCAATGAACTTCAGGTAATTGGCGTAATACACGATCCCAGCCAGATCGGTGTCTTCGTAATAAACGCGGACAGGAAATTTATGGGTCATGGCTTTCTCCTATTTGGCCAGATCAATCCGCGCGGCCAATCGCAGCGCGTGGGTCGAGTCTTGGGCCACCGATGGCATGACCGGATCATAGGCGGCGCGGATCACATTGGCGATTTCGGGGCGCAGCACCGCATTGCCATCCAGCAAGGCCAGCGGCGATTGATCGTCAAACGCAGTGTCTGACCACAACAGGATCGATTGCACGGCCTGCCCCAACGCTAATGTATCGGCGGGCAGATCGGCCAAGGCCCCTGCCATGCGCAGGAACACAAAATTCGCTTTGATTGCGCCGTTTTCTTCGAACCGAAAGGCGCGATATTGCAGCGCATCCGCGGATTTCAATCGTGCCACCAAGGGCGTCAAATCCGGGATCAACCGATCCAGATCCGGTACGTCCAGCAATTCATCCCAGTCGGAAAAGAAAAAGAACATCAAATTGGTGCCCAATTCCGGGTCCGTTTCGGCCATTTGATGCCCGGCCAAGGTCACAACCGCTTCGATCGCGCCTTTGATGATGGGCAATGTTGCCTCATCCACGCCAAACACAACCGGCACAATCGGGCGTTCCCAGCGGGCACATAAATAGGTGCCATCCGCCCGCGTAAACAATTTGGATATCTGATCTGTCATGTCGCACCCGTTTTTTATTGGCAAATAGTCCCGCTGGTGGCCTAAAATCGAATGCTTCCTAGGTCAACCAAACAGGTCACCTTCGGATTTCTTTGGAGCGTCCAGCCCCAGATGGCGCCACGCCGCCTGTGCCAGCATCCGCCCGCGCGGTGTGCGCTGGATCAATCCCTGTTGCAGCAAAAACGGCTCGATCACTTCTTCTAGTGCGTCGCGGCTTTCGCTCAGGGCGGCCGACATGGTTTCGATCCCCACCGGCCCGCCGCCATAGCTTTCGGCGATCAGGCGCAGATAACGTCGATCCGCCCCATCCAGCCCCAGATGATCCACCCCCAACCGGGTCAGCGCCCCATCGGCCAGCGCCTGTGTCACCAGCCCGTCGCCTTCGACGACCGCGAAATCCACCACGCGACGCAACAGACGACCAGCGATCCGGGGCGTGCCGCGGGCGCGTTTGGCGATTTCGCGCGCGCCGTCATCATCCGCCGGGCATCCCATCAGCCGCGCCCCGCGTGACACGATGTCATGCAATTCGTCCACGGTGTAAAATTCCAGCCGGGTCGGAATGCCGAACCGATCCCTCAGCGGCGTGGTCAACAGGCCCAACCGCGTGGTCGCCCCCACCAGCGTAAAGGGCTGCAATTCGATCCGCACCGTGCGTGCGGCCGGGCCTTCGCCGATCACCAGATCCAGCTCAAAATCTTCGAGTGCGGGATAGAGGATTTCCTCAACCACCGGGTTCAGACGGTGGATTTCATCAATGAACAACACGTCGTTGGCTTCGAGGTTGGTCAGGATCGCGGCCAGATCCCCGGCCTTGGCCAAAACCGGCCCCGACGTCATGCGAAACCCGACCCCCAATTCACGTGCCACGATTTGCGCAAGGGTGGTTTTGCCCAATCCCGGCGGGCCGTGAAACAGGGTGTGGTCCATCGCTTCGCCACGTTTTTTGGCGCTTTCGATAAAAACCCGCAAATTGGCGCGCGCTGCCTTTTGGCCGATAAATTCATCAAGCCCCTGCGGGCGCAATGCACGGTCATTGTCCTGAGGTTGTTCCTGGGGGCGCAGATTGGGATCAGATTCCATCATTTAGCCCTTTGGTGCCAGCAATTTCAGCGCCGCCCGGATCAACCCGGATGTATCCAGATCGGGGGTGTCGCCCAAAGCTTCGGCGACCGCGCTGGCCGCATCGCCGGGCGCATAGCCCAGATTGGTCAGGGCGGATAACGCTTCGGGTTGGGCCATATTGGTGGCTTTGGCCGGTTTCGACTTGGGTTTGTCAGCCACATCGATCACGTCGTCGTCCAAATCCGCGCCGTCCTTCATGGCAGTGGCCAGATTACCGCCCATGGCCATCACGGCGGGGGCTTTGTCTTTCAATTCGTTGACCACACGTTGGGCGATCTTTGGCCCCACGCCTTTGGCCTTGGCGACGGTGTTCCAATCCCCCAGCGCAATGGCCCGGCTGACCTGATCAGGGCCCAAAGTGCCCAAGATCGCCATCGACGCCTTGGCGCCAATGCCCTGCACCGACACCAGCAGGCGGTGCCATTCCTTTTCGACCAGCGACGGAAAGCCGAACAATTGCATCAGATCTTCGCGCACCAGCATTTCCGTATAAAGCGACACGACTTCGCCATTACCGGGCAGCCCGGCCATAACCCGATCGGACACATAGACGATATAGCCCACGCCGCGCACATCAATCAGGATGTGATCGCTGGCGCGGTATTCCAGACGGCCTGTCAGTTTGCCAATCATGCGGTTGCCTTTCGGATTGCGCGTTCCATCTGGCCCGCTGATTGCATGTTATGGGCATGACAGATCGCAATGGCCAGCGCATCCGCGGCATCCGCCCCGGCAATCTCAACACCGGGCAATTGCAGCCGCACCATATGGTCCACTTGTTTCTTATCCGCGTGGCCCACGCCCACCACGGTTTTTTTGACCGCGTTAGGGGCATATTCGCCGATGCTGATCCCGGCCTGCGCAGGCACCAACAGGGCCATGCCCCGCGCCTGCCCCAGTTTCAGGGTCGCGACCGCGTCTTTGTTAACGAAAGTCTGTTCCACGGCGGCCGTGGTGGGCTGATAGGTGGTCAGCACGTCGGTCAGTTGGGTGTGCAGGGATAACAGCCGCGACGCCAGATCGCCGGTTTTTGAATGGCAAATCCCATTGGCCACATGGGTCAGCTTGGATCCGGCCACATCGATGATTCCCCATCCCATGTTCCGCAACCCGGGATCGATTCCCATTACACGCATGATTTGCCCCTGTTTGGTCGTTTTTTCATTGTTCGTTCACAATTAGCACAAAACGCGAACATATTCCTAGCCCCCGCGAACAGGCGCAGAAATATCACACTTTTTCTGCAATGCAGCAAAAGCGACGTCGCCAAGTCGGGAATTGCGGTTAATTCCCATTAATAACAGTCGCTTTCACCCACTTCCGGTCGCAAAATGCACATGCAATTAGCGCATATCACCCATGCGATTATTCTGCTGGTGCATCATTGCCAGGACGCCTAAATGATGATCATCGAATACAGCATAACGCCTTTTTTTCAGGCGTTGCGAAAACCACAGAAAATAAAAGGAACAAGGCCATGGCCGTTTTTGAAACTACCCGTCCCGCAGCTATCGCGCCGCGCTCCGCAGGCTTCTTCGCCCAAATCGTTGGCGCATTTGCCGCTTGGAACGACGCACGCATCACACGCAACGCTCTGTCCAAATTGTCTGCACGTGAACTTGAAGACATCGGTCTGGTTCGCGGCGACATCGACCGTATCGCCAGCAGCGATTACTACTAATTTTCAATTGGACCTCCCTGTCTAATGCAAAGGCCGCACCCATCACTGGGCGCGGCCTTTTTGTTTGTTCAACGGGCATGCCGAGGAGGATCAGCAAACCCGTTAGAACAATCCGTTACACTGTGCCCCGTGGGGGGCGGTTGTTTTCTTTGGTGAAAATCATCCCATCCAGCAATTCCGACAATTCTGGCCGCGCAGAGGGCCCGTTGGACAGCGCAATCAACAACAGGCTGCCATCCGGGCGGATCACATAGGTCCCCGGTTCGGCAAAGCGACGGATGGTTTCCGCATCTGACAATGGGTCCGTGACATATAGGCCCAGCGTTTCCATCTGGGTTTCGCTCAGGTCATAGCCCAGATCAAAGTCCCAGCCGAATGCACCCTTGTCAGCCTGCGCCTTTTCCAACGGGTCCGCAGACACAACAGCCACGTCGAACCCGGCGGCGGTCCAATCCCCCAACATTCCGTTCAGGATGTTGAGGTATTTTTTGCATCTGGGGCAATGTTTGCCGCGATAGACCACAAACAAGGTCCAGTTTGGTCTGTTGCCGCCGACAGTGACCGTGCCGCCCCCCACTTTGGGGAATGACATAGGGGCCAGAATACTGCCGGGGATGGGTTTGGGTGTGGGCATGGATATGCCTTCCTTTCAGTGAGGTGGGGATCAGCCCAGCAGTGAGGGCAACCATAGGGATATGGCCGGGACATAAGTGACCAAAATCAGCGTCACCAGAATGGCCAGATAGAAGGGCCAGATGGATTTTAGAGCCTGTTCGATTTTGATTTTACCAACGGCGCAGCCAACAAACAGGCAGGTTCCGACGGGCGGTGTGCACAGGCCCAGACCCAGATTGACCAACATCATGATGCCAAATTGGGTTGGGTCCATGCCCAAACCTTTGGCAATGGGCAGGAAAATCGGCGTGCAGATCAGGATCAACGCGGCCATGTCCATGATCATGCCCAACACCAGCAGGATCACGTTGATCATCAGCAGGATCATGATCGGATTGTCGGAAATCGACACCAACAGATCGCTCAGCTTGGCGGGCACTTGGTAGAGGGCCAGCAAATAGGCAAACGACGACGCAAAGGCGATCAGGATCATCACCATCGCCGTTGTCCGCACAGCCCCCGTGACGGCCAGAACAAACGCATTCCACGACAGGGATTTGTAGTAGAATTTGGTCAGCAGCAGCGCATAAAGCGCGCCAAATGCACCGGATTCAGTGACGGTGAACACACCGGACAACGTTCCGCCAACGATGATCACCGCGGTGATAAATCCGGGGATCGCGTCCATGGCACTGCGGCCCACTTCGGTCCAACCGGGAAAAGGTTCGGCGGGATATTTATGTTTCACCGACAGGACATAGGCGGCGACGGCGATGCTGAGGCACATCAGAATGCCCGGCACCACACCGGCCAAGAACAGCTTGGAAATCGACAGACCACCACCGGCGGCCACGGCGAAAATGATCATGTTGTGGCTGGGGGGAATGACGATCCCGGCGATGGATGATGTCACGGTGACGTTGACCGCAAAATCGGGCCGGTAACCGCGTTCTTTCATCACCGGCACCAACAGCGATCCCAGCGCCGAAATGTCGGCCACGGCTGATCCTGAAATGCCACCAAACAGCATGGATGAGAAAATGTTGACCATGGCCAAGCCACCTTTTAGGTGCCCCACCAGCGCCGCGGCCAATTTCACCAGCCGCTGCGCGATCCCGCCATGCAGCATGATTTCGCCCGCAAACACAAAAAACGGGATGGCCAGCAATGAGAAAACCGAAACCCCAGCCGTGGCCCGCTGGAACGTGATCAACATCGGGAAACCTTCGAACCAAAACGCGGATGCGGCGGCAATCCCCATCGCAAACGCGACCGGCATTCCGACGACAACCAACAGGCCGAAAACAAGGAGAAGTATCATGAGGCCCATGGGTTAAGCGTCCAGTTCTTGAGGAATGAGCTGCCAGTCGGCAAAGGTGAGAATGCGCAAAACGCCGCGCGCGCCTGCAAACAAAAAGATCAACAAACCACAGGATGTAATGGCCAAGGTGCGAAAACTTTCTGGGATATCCAGCATCGGCAGCAACGTGTCCCAGCCAAAAATCATCAACGTTACACCGGCCAAAAACATCACCGCCCCAAAAGCCGACAGCACAAAATCGATGAGGATCATCAGGACTTTTTGCACGCCATTTGGCATCAGATCGCGAAACAGGCTGACCCCTAGATGGGTGTTTTCCTTGATCCCGGCGGCCGCCCCCACAAAGGCGATGTAACAGATCAACAAAAGCGCCAGTTGTTCGACCCAAGTGGGCGTAACGTTCAGCACATAGCGTCCAAACACCAACCAGCCAAAGGTGATGATCAAAGTGACCAGGGCGATGGATGCACATAAAATGCAGGCCGCCCGAATGATGTCTAACGAAGCTTCGAGCCTCTGAAATTTGGATGAATGCCCCACGATCAGGGTCCCCTTTTCGTTGGTGTCTGATCGCCGCAGCAACGGGACACTGAAATAATGAAGGCCCGCCCATAAAATGAACGGGCCTTGTTTTTCGTTGTGGTGGATTTAGTCGGCGTTGCGGATCATGTTGACCAGCTCAACCAGATCTGGGTTTGCCGCCAGGAATGCGTCGTAAACCGGGCCCATCGCATCCTGGAACGGGGCTTTGTCGGCGACGGTGTTGACGGTTGTGCCACCGGCTTGCACGATTTCCATGCTGGCCGCTTCGCGTTCCTGCCACAGCTCGCGCTGCATTTCGGCACTGGCTTGACCGGCCTCTTTCAGAATGTCCTGCTGCTCGGGTGTCAAAGTTTCCCACGTTTTCAGGCTCATGCACAGACATTCAGGAATGATCAGGTGTTCGGTCAATGAATAGAACTGCGCCACCTCAAAGTGGTTGGTCGATTCATAAGAGGGTGGGTTGTTTTCCGCACCGTCCACAACGCCGGTTTTGATCGATTGGTACACTTCGCCAAACGCCATGGGTGTTGCGTTGCCGTCCATCGCTTCGACCATGCCAACAAACAGATCGTTGCTCATGACGCGCACTTTCAGGCCTTCGACGTCGGCAGGTGTGTTGATCGCACGCACCGAATTGTAAAAGGACCGCGCACCGGCGTCATACCAGCCCAGTGGAACGATGCCTTTTTCGATCATGCCCGCGCCGATGGCTTCGCCGACTTCACCATCCATCAATTCATACATCTGAGGGATGGATTTAAAGATGAAGGGCAGCGAAACAACATTGGTTTCCGGGATCGACTGCCCCATCGGCCCAAGGCTAAACTCACCAAAATCGATCACACCCAAGCGGATTTGTTCAATCGCATCAGGCTGGCTGCCCAGAACGCCGTTGTGATAAATCTGACCGGTGATTTCGCCATTTGTGCGCTCGGCCACTTCGGACATGAAAAATTCCATGGCGATGGAAACCGGGTAATCCTCAACGTGAATATTCCAGCCGCGCAATTCGTTGGCTTGGGCAGATACACCCGCCAGCGCCATGGTCCCGGCCGCAACCGCACCCAAAATGGATTTCTTGAACGTTTCGTGTTTCATGACTTGATCCTCCCTGATCATTCATTTGGCCACTGGGCCAATCTTGCAGGCCTTCCAACAGGCGGGCCGTTTACAACTTTTTACATATTAAGTTGATTTGTTTTTAGTTGTCAAAATTTAATTTTCAAGAGGGCAGAACGTTGGTTTTTGAACGGACAAAATGGGGGATTCACGTTCAAAACTATGCGACGGAAAAATCAAACCACAGGTCATCACACTGACAATATTAAATATATCAAGAATCAGCTTGCGAAAACCAAGGCAGTCAACCTTAAATTGAAATTTGTAATATTTATAATTGAGACGGCGATAGATCAAAGAGTTCCAAGAGCGAAACCCGAAGAATCTCGCGCCTATCCCTGTCTGGGGTTTACAAATTTGTCATGGGGATTCTTGGACCAAAACGAACAAACCCCTGCCGCAAATGGATGCGCAGGGGTTATGTCGGTTTCGTCGTCGGGGCAGCGCAAGGCGCCCCAGATATACGCAATGATCCGGGAACTCGGATCGCCGGTCAGGCTTTAGGCGGCAAAAGACGCGATTTGTTGGGCAACCCACAGGGTTGCGGGGTCCAGCTGCATCAGAAATCCGCCAACCTGATCCACAGTGTTTTCTGTGTTCAGATTGGCCAGCCGTTCTTCGTAGGCGGCGGTCCCTAAACGGTGAACAACAACGGCCTTAAAGACAATAAACCCAACGGCAAGAAGAAGTAAGGATTTCAGCGGAAACCGGGGCATCGAAAACCATTTTCGACGGGACACAATCAACCCGTCTTTGCCGATCTTATGGCGCGACCGCCCGGTTGACAGGCGATCATGGTCTTTGGCGATCCGGCGCAGGCGCTGATCGAAATCTGTTGTGCTGAAAGACATGGCACACTCCGTTCATGGCCCCCACCGTGAACAGAACAAATGTAGAATCAAAATGTGGCAAAGTCGAGGATTCCGCGAATTTTGCCCCGAAATGGCCTTATTTCGCTCAAATTTTATTCAAAATGAGCGTGGTCCATTCACCAATCTGATTGTTTTCAACCAGATTAAATCCATTCTGTGCATAAACCGCGATGATCTCATCCGCTTGTTCATTCAGCAAACCAGACAGAATCGCATAGGCGCCGGGGGCGGCGGCGCGGGCCATGTCGGGGGCCAGTGCGATCAGTGGTGGTTTCAGAATATTGGCAAAAATGAGGTCAAACGGAGCCGCGTCCGCCAGTGCTGGCGCGTCAAAACCTGCGGCCACCACGCAATTGACCCGCCCGGTCATATTGTTGGCGCGCACGTTGTCTTCGGCGACTTCGATTGCGACCGGGTCAATATCACTGGCCAGCGCCGGGTTGGGGTACACATGTGCGGCGGCCATCGCCAACACGGCCGTCCCACAGCCAATATCGGCCACGTTATGGGCCACAAACCCACGTTCAACCAAGCTGTCCAATGCCTTTAGGCAGCCCAACGTCGTGCCGTGATGCCCGGTGCCAAAGGCCAGAGCCGCATCAACCAACAGACCGATTTTATCGGCGGGCACTTTGTCAGCGTCGTGGCTGCCGTAAACGAAAAACCGGCCTGCGGGCACTGGCTTCAATTCGTTTTGCACATGGGTAATCCAGTCCGTTTCCGGCAATTCAGCCACCACATAGGGGGTAGCGTCGAAACTGGCCGCCAACAGCGCAAGGCTGGCGGCGTCGGGGGTGTCTTCGAAATAGCCGCCCACTTCCCAATTATCGCTGCCATCTTCGATCTCAAACACGCCAACGCCCGTAGGTTCGGGCATCAGGTTTTCCATGGCTTCGCCCAGCTTTTCTGCTTTGGCTTTGCCGGTCAGGGTCGTCAGGGCGGTGAATGTGGGCATTGCGGCATCCTTACTTGTTATGCCCGCGCTATGGGGTTCAGCCGTCGCGGTCAAGATGCATCAGCACTTCTGACACCATCATCGCCAAGGGTTGTTCGGAATTCAGAACGTGAACCGGGCAATTCAGGGTCTGTTCCCAGGTTTTATGCCGGGCCAGTGACCGTCCCGGACGATCGCCTGCCTCATAGCCATCAGCCCATTTCAGGAAATCTTGTGACTGTTGATACATCGCGCCACCGGGCTGAACCGCAGCACCATGCCGGCGCTGATCACGATTGACCAAACGCGCATGGCGGATGTCTTTGTCCAGTTCCAGACGAAACACATGCGTGAACCGATCCCGCACGACCCCATCCCACGAATCCACCGATCCAGACAGGACCCAATCGCTGCGCGGCACAAAAACGTCCTGCATCAGGCGATAGCGATCCTCGACCGGGCGCCGCGTCTGAAATGGCGGGTCTGAGGGCTGAAAATAGAAATCATCCGCATCAAAATGCTGGGTCGCAATGTGGGTGGCCAAAGCCCGCCCCAGTGTCGAACATCCCGACCCAGAAGGTCCAAATATGTGAATCCTGTGGTTCATTCATCGCTCGTTTTGTTTGGGTCCGTCCCGACAGGTCCAAGACCGATCGGGCATGTGACACCCGTACCGCCAATCCCGCAATAGCCCGCAGGGTTTTTGGCCAGATATTGCTGATGGTAATCCTCAGCGAAATAGAAATTCGGGACCGCTAAAATTTCGGTGGTGATCGCCCCATAGCCCGCATCGCCCAAACGGGTGGCAAAGGCGGTTTTGGTGGCTTGGGCCGCTGCGGCCTGATCCGCGTCAAAGGTATAAATCCCCGACCGATATTGCGTGCCGCGATCATTGCCCTGACGCATGCCTTGGGTCGGATCATGGCCTTCCCAGAATCTCACCAGCAATTGGTCAAACGAAATTTTGGCTGGATCAAACACAACCCGCACCACTTCGTTATGACCGGTTTTGCCTGAACACACCTCTTCGTAGGTGGCGTTGGGGGTATAACCGCCCGCATAGCCAACCATGGTCAGATACACGCCATCCAGCTGCCAGAACATCCGTTCAACGCCCCAGAAACAGCCCATGCCAAACATGGCGACCTGCAATCCGTCCGGCACATCCGCCGTCAGAGGGCGTTTGAAAACAAAGTGTTCCGTTGCCGCCATGACACCCGTATCCCGTCCAGCCAAGGCGTCCTCGGCAGGTATCATTTTGTCTTTTAATGTCAGTCCAAACATGACGCACTCCCTCTTTGATCGCCTTAAATGTCGCTGTTACCGGCAGTATTGCAAGTGGCGCGCACGCGGAAGTGAGGGAAAACCTGCCTTGCCAAAACGGGAAAAATCGGCACTATTTCGCGCGATTCACAATCCCCTTGGATAAGGGGGTTATTTCCCAAGCACTTGGCCGATTATTCCGCCGCGCTAAGCACGGAACGTGAAAAAATCGTTTCCTGCCCTTTGACCGGGTGACGTGGGATCATCAGCGACAGGATCAGCGACACAGCCGCCATAGATGCCGCTAAAATGAACACCGCACCGGGCGACATCAGCCACAACATGCCCAACAGCACCGGCAAAAACACCGCAGCGATATGGTTTATCGTAAACGCCACGGCCGCTGTGGGGGCAATATCGGCGGGATCGGCGATTTTCTGAAAATAGGTTTTCAACGCTAGGGCCAGCGCGAAAAACATATGGTCGATCACATAAAGTGCGGATGCTAGGATCACGCCCCAACCGAAATAATAGATGCCGCCATAGGCCAGAAACACGCAGATCAACCCCACATATTCAAAGGCCAGCGCCCGTCGTTCGCCCCAAACCGCCACGATGCGCCCCATCAAAGGGGCAAAAATCATGTTGGCCACCAGATTGATCAACATCAGGCGGGTGACTTCGTGCACTTCGAACCCAAACTTTTCGACCATCATAAAACCGGCAAAAACGACAAAAATCTGCCGCCGCGCACCGGCCATAAATTGCAGCGCGTAATACAGCCAATACCGTTTGCGCAGTACCATTTTCTTGATCTGGGGATGTGGGCTTTCGAATTGGGGATAGGCGATCAGGCAATAGATCGCGACCAGCGCGGTGAACCCGCCTGATGCCCAATAAACGATGGAATAGGTCAGTCCCAGCGTGTCCCACATCAGCACGATCAACACATAAATCACCAGCGTCGCGGCTGACCCTGCGGCCATCAACCAGCCCAGCATTTGCGGCGCGCGGGCTTTGTCGATCCATTGCAATTGCAGGCTTTGATTGACGGTTTCGTAGTAGTGAAACCCAATCGAAGACAACATGGTGATCGTCAAAATCCCACCCATTGATGGGAATTGCGCCGTCACAGCCGTGGCCAGCCCCAGCATCGCCAACGACACCAGCCCCAACACTTGTTCGCGGATGAAAATGATCAGTGCAATGACGCCGATTGCCAGAAAACCGGGGATTTCGCGTACCGTGTGCAGCAATCCGATATCGGCCCCGTCAAACTCTGCCGCCTCAATGACAAAGTTGTTCAGCAAAGCCGACCACGTGGAAAACGCCACAGGCATGGCGATTGCACCCAGAAACAACAGGGCAATCGGGCGGCGCCACAGCGGTAAAAGCTGTGCATCGGAAAGGGACAGTGTTTTCATAGGCGCAGGCTTACGCCAGTTTCGCCAGTGTGAACAGGGTCCGTCGCGCACAGATCATCTGCAAAATTCAACGCCCCGTTTAGCAGACAATAACGGCGTAAAGATCCAGTTCCACGCCTTGTTCTTCTAGTTTTTCCAGCGTTTCGTCGTCCAGAATGTAGGATTCAACGCCCAGCTTTTGCAGGTTGGGAATGTCCAACAACGCGGATGTATCTTCTGGCAGATGCGCGTTGATCGACAGATCAGTTAGTCCCGGATGCCGGGCCAAGGGCGCTAGATCAGGGATGCTGCCATTAAATAGATTTAGCCGCTGCAATCCCGGCATATCCTGCAAATAGCCGATACCATCCTCGGTCACCACATCCACCGCCAATTCGCGCAGCCCCCGCATGGCATAAACAGGCGTATAATCCGTGACATAGCGCATGCTCGACACATGCAGAACCTCTAGACTTTCGAAATATTCCAATGCTGACAGGTCCGAAATGTCTGTGCGGGCAATATGCAATTCCGTCAGTTGTGACAGATGCGCGACCTGCGCCAAATCGGTCAGATTGGTGTCGCTGACCATCAGGATTTTCACGTGGCTCATCCCCGTGATGACGCTGAAATCCTCTAGCATCGTGCCATCCAGATCCAATGTTTCACATTGCGTCGCGACGCAATCAGCCACGATCTGTGCGCCGCGTTCCTTGGCGCGTTCTCGGGCCAAATTGGCCGGATCAGGCTGACAAGCCGAAAGGAACATGGCGCAAAAACCAGCCGATAATGCTGTAAAAATAGTGGGTTTCATAAAATCACCTTTGAAAACTGACCTAAATCTGGGCAATTTTCGCTCTTGCGCGCTCTCAGATCAACTCACGTATGATTTCAAAGCTGTGTCAGTAAAATGTCTGAGGGTCGATATCGATGGCCATACGCAGATCCCCCTTTAATTTGAATTGCCCGGCCCATTGCGCCAATGCCTTTTGGATGGGCGCGGTTTTTTCAGCTTTGACCAGCAATCGCACCCGATGTCGTCCGCGCACACGGGCAATCGGTGCCGGGGCTGGGCCGTAAACCTGCGCGCCGATCCGCCAAAGCGGCTCTGCCTGCCGTGCCATCGCATTGCCCAGATCAAACACCGCCTGCACATCACTGGCAGACAACACAATCCCGGCCATGCGCCCATAGGGCGGCACGCCGGCGGCTTTGCGTTCTTGGGCCTCTGCGGACCAAAACGCATTTTCGTCGCCCCCCAGAATCGCCCGGATCACCGGGTGTTCAGGTTGAAAGGTCTGCATCAACGCCTGGCCCTTGGCTTCGGCGCGCCCGGCCCGGCCTGCCACCTGTCGCATCAGCTGAAACGTGCGTTCTGCGGCGCGTAAATCTGACCCTTGCAGGCCCAAATCCGCGTCGATGACCCCAACCAATGTCAGTTTCGGGAAATTGTGCCCCTTGGCCACCAATTGCGTGCCGATGATGATGTCGGCCTCACCTGCGGCGATGGCCTC
The DNA here is from genome assembly GCF_040932005.1 of Aestuariibius sp. HNIBRBA575. Classification (NCBI taxonomy): domain Bacteria; kingdom Pseudomonadati; phylum Pseudomonadota; class Alphaproteobacteria; order Rhodobacterales; family Paracoccaceae; genus Aestuariibius; species Aestuariibius sp. HNIBRBA575. The sequence continues at coordinate 917,862 of NZ_CP162414.1, read as the reverse complement.
AATGCGGGCCTTTAGCGCGCGGGCCGAGGCATACATATCGGACGACAGAACCTCAATTTTTGCGTCCGGCCAAAGGTTTACCGCCTCTTCTGCCAGACGTTCCACACCGGGACCGACGGGGGCCAATTTGTCCTCAACCTCGCAAGAAGGGCAGACATTTGGCATCGGTTTGCTTTCGCCGCATTGATGGCACATCAGCCGTTTCAAAAACCGGTGTTCCACCATACGCGCATCACATTGATCACAGCCAATCTGGTGCCCACAGGCCCGGCACACCGTCACCGGCGCATAGCCGCGACGGTTGATAAACAGCAACGCCTGCTGTCCCTCTGCAATCCGTTGATCGACCGCGTTTTTCAAGCTGGGCGATATCCAGCGCTGCCCCGGCAGATCCTCGCTGCGCATGTCGATTGCCTTCATTTCAGGCATCACCGCAACCCCAAAGCGCGACGTCAATTCCAGTTTCTTGTATTTGCCGGATTCCGCGTTTGCCCAACTTTCTAAACACGGCGTGGCCGAGGCCAAAACCACCTGCGCGCTGTTCAGGGACGCGCGCAAAACAGCCATGTCGCGGGCATTATACAACACGCCATCCTCTTGTTTATAGGATGTGTCATGTTCCTCATCGACGACAATCAGGCCCAGATCGCGAAACGGCAGATAGAGCGCAGAACGCGCCCCGACAACCATTTGCGCATCCCCCTGCCCGACCATTTTCCACACCCGGCGACGTTCGGTCATGGTGACGCCCGAATGCCATTCCGCGGGTTTCATGCCAAACCGCGCCTCAACCCGGGTGATAAATTCGGCCGTCAGCGCGATTTCTGGCAACAGGACCAGCGCCTGCCGCCCCTGCCGCAAACATTCGGCCACCGCTTCTAAGTAGACTTCGGTTTTGCCGGATCCGGTCACGCCCTTTAGCAACGTCGTCCCGTAGGTGCCTGACGCCATATCGCGGCGCAAAATGTTGGCGGCGCTGGCTTGATCCGGGCTCAGCTCTTTGCCGCCATAATCGGGCACCAATCGCGGAAATGGCAGGTCACGGGGGGTGTTTTCCTCGGCCACGGCCCCCATTTGAACCAAACCTTTGACCACCGACGCACTGACCCCGGCATGATCCGCCAATTCCTTGAGCGTAAAGGACAATCCGCCAAATTCTTCGAGCACGGCCAGCACTTTTTCGCGCGCGGCGGTGCGTTTGGTCAATTCGGCATGGCCCATCCGGTATACTTTACGCATCGAAGGCGGATCGCCCAGCCCCGGCGCGCGTGTGGCCAACCGCAGCATCGCCGACATCGGCGTTAGCGTATAGCCGCCAACCCGGGTCAAAAAATCCCGCATTTCGCCGCGCATCGGGGCCACATCCAGCACCCGCAGCACCGCGCGCACCTTTTTGATATCCCAATCACCCCGCCCGGGGCCCCAAACCACGCCCAACACCTTGCGCGGGCCCAGCGGCACTTCGACAAATGCGCCCAACCAGCACCCGCCTTCGGGCGCTTTGTAGTCCAAAACCCGGTCCAATGGCTGTGCCGTTAGCACGCCGACCAATTGCCCCTGCTCAAAGAACTCAGTTTCGTTTGACGTTTGGCTCGGGTGCATTTATTTTACCATCAAAAATAATCTTGCGCAGGGCTAGGCCCCTAGCGTCTCATGCGGTAAAGGCAGACGCAAGACATCCAAATCCGGCTTTGCTGGCCAATCTGGCTTTGCTGACCATCCGCCCCTAAAGGAGCACGTTATGAAATTTTTCGTTGATACAGCAGAAATCGACGCCATCGCCGAGCTAAACGCCCTTGGCATGGTGGACGGTGTGACAACAAACCCGTCCCTGATCAAAAAATCCGGTCGCGACATTCTGGAAGTGACCAAAGAAATCGCTGATTTGGTTGATGGCCCCGTTTCAGCCGAAGTGGTCGCGCTGGACGCTGACGCCATGATCGCCGAGGGGCGCAAACTGGCCGATATCGCTGAAAACATCGCCGTCAAAGTGCCGCTGACATGGGACGGGCTAAAAGCCTGTAAAACCCTGTCGAGCGAAGGAAAAATGGTCAATGTGACGCTGTGTTTCAGCGCCAATCAGGCCCTGTTGGCCGCCAAGGCGGGCGCGACGTTTATTTCGCCCTTTATTGGCCGTTTGGACGACATCAATCTGGATGGTCTGGAGCTGATCGAAGATATCCGCACCATTTATGACAATTACGGTTTTGACACTCAAATTCTGGCCGCATCGATCCGGTCCGCCAACCACATGTCAGAATGCGCAAAAATCGGTGCTGACGTCTGCACGGCACCGCCAAACGTGATCAAAGCCATGGCAAACCACGTTTTGACCGACAAAGGTCTGGCCGGGTTTATCAAAGACATCGAAGCCGCAGGCATCAAAATCCTGTAAGCGTTCATGTTGAAAAAGTACAAGCAAAGCCCCGGTTTCGCCGGGGTTTTGTCGTTTTAGGGCAAAAAAGTGAAGCAATCCCCGTTTGGTTTGTTATACTGCCCCCAATAACAAACAAACGAGACAGGCATGAGCAGTACCCAGGCGATGGACGAATCCGTCCGCGAACGCATTATTTCCGATCCCGATACCCTGTTAGAAGATCAGGACATCATGCGCGCCCTAGTGGCCGCAAACGAAAAAACCATGGGCGGCAACATCGTCGATCTGCGCGGCATCGCGATGGAACGACTAGAAGCCCGGCTGGACAGACTAGAAGACACCCATCGGTCCGTGATCGCCGCAGCTTATGAAAATCTGGCCGGCACCAACCAAATTCACCGCGCCGTGTTGCGGATGATGGACCCCACCGAATTCGAAGTGTTCCTGCATGATCTGGGCGGCGAAGTGGCCGACATCCTGCGGGTTGATTCGATTCGTCTGGTACTGGAAAGCGAAAGCGGCGACGAAGACGCCACGGTCAAAAAACTGGACGATGTGCTGAACGCCGTCGCCCCCGGTTTTATCGACGACTACATCACCCGTGGCCGCAATTTACCTGTGCGTCAGGTCACGTTGCGTCAGGTGTCGGGCAATGATGGGCAGATTTACGGCGACAAAGCCGATTATGTGCGCTCAGAAGCCTGCCTGAAACTGGATCTGGGCGAAGGCCGTTTGCCGGGCATGCTGGTAATGGCATCTGAGGACCCACATCAGTTTTCGCCCCAGCAAGGCACTGATTTGCTAGCCTTTTTCGGCGGAATTTTTGAACGCGCCATGCGGCGCTGGCTGTCCTGATCGCCCCAAAACACATATCGCCAGCGTTGACCTTTGCGCTGGCGGAATGGCTTGCCCATGAAAGCGCGCTCAAAGCGGCGTCAGAAAACACGATTGAGGCATATCAAAGGGATGTGCTGAATTTTCTGAGCTTTATGACCCAACATCATGGCGCGCAGCAGGGGCTTGAACCGCTGTCGCATATCACCATCAGCGATATGCGGGCTTGGATGGCGTTTGAACGGGGGCATGGCATTGCGGCGCGATCTTTGGCGCGCAAATTGTCCGCCGTGAAAACCTTTTATGGGTGGCTGGCGGATCGCGAAGGGTTTGAACCCACTACGGTTTTATCCACACGCGCTCCTAAGTTTCAGAAAAAACTGCCCCGTCCTCTGCCCGAGGAAACAACCCCCGCATTGTTGTCACAGGTGGAGTTGCAGGCCAGCGAACCGTGGGTCGCGACACGGGATTTGGCGGTGGTGACGTTGCTTTATGGCTGTGGTTTGCGGATTTCTGAGGCATTGGGCCTAAAAACCAAAGACGCCCCCTTGCCAGAAATTCTGCGCATCGTTGGGAAAGGCGGCAAGGAACGAATTGTTCCCGTTATCCCTGCGGCCCGCAATGCGGTTGATGCCTATGTCACCGAATGCCCACATGATTTGACCGAAGATATGCCCCTGTTTCGCGGGGTCCGCGGCGGCGCATTGGGCCCACGTGCCATCCAGAAAGTCATGGAAAAGGCGCGGCTTCAGCTGGGACTGCCGTCTTCGGCCACGCCACACGCGCTGCGTCATTCCTTTGCGACACATTTGTTATCTGCCGGTGGGGATTTGCGCGCAATCCAGGAATTGCTGGGGCATGCATCCCTATCGACCACACAGGCCTACACGGCCGTGGACAGCACCCGGTTGATGGAAATCTACGACGCGGCCCATCCCAGATCGTGACCCAGATCGTGACGCGCATCGGCCTGCCGTCGCTTGTGTACTGACCGACGCTTGCCCTTTGGCGTTAAATCCCCCATGACAGGCCTATGACACTTTCAGCCAAAGCCCTTTCCGTTCACCTGCTCACTGCGACAGGTGCTATTTTTGCCATGTTGGCCATGTTGGCCGCCGTTGAGTCCCAGTGGTCGTTGATGTTTTTATGGCTTGTTGTTGCGTTTTTTGTGGATGGCATCGATGGGCCATTGGCGCGGCGATATGATGTGAAAACCAACGCGCCGGAATTTGACGGTGTGTTGTTGGATTTGATCATCGACTACCTGACATATGTCTTTATTCCGGCCTATGCGCTGTTTGCGTCCGGGTTGTTGCCCGGATGGACGGGGTGGGTTGCGATCATCATCATCACCTTTGCCTCTGCGATGTATTTCGCCGATACACGCATGAAAACAAAGGATTATTCATTCTCAGGCTTTCCGGGCTGCTGGAACATGCTGGTGTTGGTCCTGTTCGCGTTGGAACCTAATTTTTGGCTGATCCTCGCGATCGTAACCTTCTTGGCTGTGGCGATGTTTTTGCCGATCAAATTTGTCCATCCCGTGCGCACAGAACGCTGGCGATTGCTGACATTGCCAATGGCACTGGCATGGACGTTTTTTGCAGGCTGGGCCGCTTGGGTTGATTTTCACCCCCAAAGCTGGGCGCATTGGGGATTGGTCATCACCTCCATCTATTTGATGGTGGCCGGGGCGTTGCAACAAATCATGTATGGCAAAGACGGCTAAATCAGCAGTCCGGCCGCACCTTCGTGGCGCAGCAGCCAGACCTTGGTTTCCACGCCGCCGCTGCCCGAAAACCCGCCCAGCGATGATGCCCCCAGAACCCGGTGACACGGAATGATCACCGGGATCGGATTGCCGCCACAGGCATTGCCCACAGCCTGCGCTGATCCGGATACATCTGCCGCGATATCGCCATAGGTGCGGGTTTCGCCGAACGGAATGGCGGACATCGCGTCACAAACATCACGCTGAAATTGTGATCCGGCGACGTCCAACGGCAGGTCAAATTCCTGTAGATCCCCGGCGAAATACGCCTCCAGTTGCGCCGCCGCACACTGCAACAACGCGGTTTGATCCACGCCTTTGGGACCGGGCATGCGATCCCCCCAATCCAACCGCACAATGGCGCCATCACGTTCAACAATCGTCAGGGCGCCGGTGGGCGAAGGAAGGGTCAGGCGTGGCACATCAATACACTTTTTCGAGGATGAATTTCACACCATTCTGCTCAAACTCATCGCCTTCTTGCAAGCCCGATATCTGGCGATAAATCGGGGTGTCCACGGAAATGCCCATATAGGTTTCGCCGTTGCAGTCAAATTTGCGCGTGGACACAGACACCACAAAATTGCGCCCGCCAAAGCTAACAACCGCGCCGGGCTCCACTTCGGATTTCGGTGTAAAATCAAGCGATTGAAGCGCTACGATTTTGGCTTCGTGGGTGTGGATGGGCGCATCGAACGAATGGGCCAGATCGGCGTTGATGCGCGCTTGGCTCATTTCATCGCGATCAATGGATGACCGATCATCCAGATGGCTTTCGGCCAGATAGGTTTCGTAATGCTCGCGCGCGGATTCCAGTTCGGCGGATTCAAGCGCCAGCATGGCGTCGCGCAGGGCGGATTTTTTAGCATGGGGCATGGGAAAACTCCTTCCTCTGTTCAAGGATGAGTTAACCGCAAAACCCGTCAGGCCCGCCCTGACACAGATCAATCAAATGGCGTTAGCCAAGCGCGGTACTACAGCGTCCGCAGGTGCCGTCATGGGCGTGGCTGCCCACATCTGGCAGCACTTTCCAGCAGCGTTGGCATTTGCCGCCTTCTGCCTTTTCAAACACCACGCCGACCCCTTCGATTTCGGGCAAACGGAACGCTTCGGCCGGGCTTGGATCGCCGGACAATTGCACCGCGGATGTGATGCACACATCGTCGAAATCAACCGATTTCAAAGCAGCCAACACGTCGGCGTTTTCCACATGCACAACCGGTGCCGCCTCAAGTGACGCTCCGATCACCTTGTCGCGGCGCTGGATTTCCAACGCGGCTGTGACCACCCGACGGACCTGACGGATACCGGCCCATTTGGCGGCTAGATCGGCGTCTTGCCATGCGCTTGGCGTGTCCGGGAAATCCTCTAGGTGGATCGACGTTTCGTCGCCTTCGTTCCGCTCTAGCCAGATTTCTTCCATGGTGAAAACAAGGATCGGCGCCAGCCATTTGGTCAGGCGTTGATACAGGATATCCAGCACCGTGCGCGCTGCGCGACGTTCGATTGTATCGCCATCGCAATACAGCGCATCCTTGCGGATATCAAAGTAGAACGCCGACAGATCGACAGTGGCAAAGTTGAACACAGCCTGCCAAACGCTTGTGAAATCAAACTCTTGGTAACCTTTGCGCACCTGTTCGTCCAATTCCGCCAACCGGTGCAGCACCAGCCGTTCCAGTTCGGGCATATCCGCAGGTTCAACGCGATCTGCCTCGGTGAAATCATTCAGCGAGCCAAGGATAAACCGCATTGTGTTGCGCAGCCGGCGATAGCTGTCGGCCACACCTTTCAGGATTTCTGGCCCGATGCGCTGATCGGCCATGTAATCCGTTTGGGCCACCCACAGGCGCAAGATATCAGCGCCATATTGTTTGACGATGGTTTCAGGCACGATGGTGTTGCCCAATGATTTGGACATTTTATTGCCCTTCTCATCCAGCGTAAACCCATGTGTGACCACGTTGCGATACGGCGCGCGGCCCAATGTGCCACAGGCCTGCAACAGCGATGAATGGAACCAGCCCCGGTGTTGATCGGTGCCTTCCATATAGACGTCAGCGATGCCGTCTTTGGTGCCGTCTTCGCGGTCGCGCAGCACAAAGGCATGGGTTGATCCACTATCAAACCACACGTCCAACACGTCAAACACCTGATCGTAATCGTCCGGGTTCACGTCATCGCCCAAGAACCGCTCTTTGGCGCCCTCAGCGTACCAACAATCCGCACCTTCCACTTCGAACGCTTCGGCGACGCGGGCATTGACCGCCTCATTGCGCAGCAAGAACCCTTCGTCGGTTGGCAGCAAGCCTTTGCGGGTGAAACAGGTCAGCGGCACACCCCAAGCACGTTGACGCGACAGAACCCAATCGGGACGCGCTTCGATCATGGAATGCAGACGGTTCCGCCCGGTCTGCGGCCACCATTTGACCTGCTGGTCGATGGAATTCAGCGCACGATCCCGGATGGTTGTGCCCATGTCGTCCTGACCATCATTGATGTCACGATCCACAGCGGCAAACCATTGCGGCGTGTTGCGATAGATGATCGGCGCTTTGGACCGCCAAGAATGCGGATAGGAATGCTTGATCTTACCACGGGCCAACAGACCGCCCACTTCGACCAGTTTGTCGATGATGGTTTTGTTTGCGTTGCCTTCTTTGCCTTTGCGATCAAGGATATACGTCCCGCCAAAGAACGGCAGATCAGCGCGAAAGCCCCCATCATCCATGACGTTATAGGTGATAACCTGTTCCAACATGCCCAGATCACGGTAGAGTTCAAACTCTTCCATCCCGTGGGACGGCGCGCAATGCACAAAGCCCGTGCCTTCGGTGTCGGTGACAAAATCGGCGGCGCGGAAATCGCGTGTACCATCCCATTCGCCATTGCCCCCCTCAACACCAGCAAGTGGGTGTGACAGCGCCAAACCCGCCAGTTCATCCGCAGGCACATCCCGCACTCGGGTCCATTGATCATCGGCCAGACGCGCGCGGGTCATGACATCCGCGGCCAGATTGTCGGCCAGCAGGTATTTGTCCCCCACCGCGACCCAGCTTTCATCCGGGGTGCCGGTGACTTCGTATAGGCCATAGGCGATGTTTTCGCCGTAAACGACGGCTTGGTTGGATGGGATCGTCCAAGGCGTGGTCGTCCAGATCACAACCTGGGCCCCATTCAGGTCATGGCCCGCATTGGTGACCTTAAACTTCACCCAGATGGTGAAGCTTTCTTTGTCGTGATATTCCACCTCAGCCTCGGCCAGCGCGGTTTTTTCAACCGGGGACCACATCACGGGTTTGGACCCTTGATACAGCGTGCCGTTCATCAGGAACTTCATGAATTCCTCGGCGATCACCCGTTCGGCGTGGAAATTCATCGTCAGATAGGGATCAGCCCAATTGCCGGTGATGCCCAGACGTTTGAATTCTTCGCGCTGGATTTTGACCCAGCCATCGGCAAAGGCGCGGCATTCCTGACGGAATTCCACAACGTCAACGGCATCTTTGTCTTTGCCTTTTTTGCGGTATTGCTCTTCGATTTTCCATTCGATCGGCAGGCCGTGACAATCCCAACCCGGCACATAGCGCGCATCAAATCCCATCATCTGATGGGACCGCACGATCATGTCTTTGATGGTTTTGTTCAACGCGTGACCGATATGCAAATGCCCGTTGGCATAGGGCGGTCCATCATGCAGCGTGAACGGGTCGCGCCCCTGTTTTTCCCTCAGGCGATCATAGACGCCAATGCGCGCCCAGCGATCCAGCCAGTTGGGTTCACGTTTGGGCAGGCCTGCGCGCATCGGAAAATCCGTTTTCGGCAGGTTCAGCGTGGACTTATAATCAGGAGCAGTGTTTTCGGGGGTCGTTTGGTCGGCGCACATGTGGTTGGCGTCCTCTGGATTAGATATCTCAAAAAGGGGTCAGGTCGGTGCGATGTCTCAACACCTTTGCCCGGCGTCTCATAAATCAGAGCGCCGGGGTCATAATTCGAATGATGATCACACCGAGATATGCCATGACGCGCTTATAGGCATCCGATTTACTGGGGTAAAGGTATGAGTAACGCACAATTACAGATCGCCGTCGTGGGCGCAGGTATTGGCGGTTTGGCCGCAGCATCGCTTTTGGCGGATCGTGGATTTGACGTGACGGTGTTCGATCAGTTTGACGCACCGCGCCCGGTTGGGTCGGGGCTGGTTATTCAGCCCGTGGGGCGCGATGTATTGGATGCGATTGGTGTGGGCGATGCGGCGCGCGCAATGGGCAACAATATCCACCGGATGTTTGGCGACGAAGCCGATCACGGCCGCCCGGTTCTGAACGTACATTACACGGGCCGCAAAGGGCTGGCGATCCACCGCGCGGCGCTGTTTCAGGCGTTGCTGGGTGGTGTGCAAACCCGCAACATCCCCCTGATCACATCCGCAGAAATCACCGGGTTTTCGGATGGTTTCCTCCAATCGCGGGACGCACAATACGGGCCGTTTGATTTGGTCGTGGATGCGGCCGGCGCTGGGTCGCCTTTGTCGCCACTTCAATCCCGCCCCCTGCCCTATGGGGCGATCTGGGGCACCGTGGATTGGCCCGATACTATTTTACCCAAGGATCAACTGAGCCAGAAATATCGCCGCGCCGACCGCATGATCGGCGCATTGCCCATCGGCAAAATGCCCCAGAATACAGAACACGGCGACGGCAGGTTTAAGGCGGCGATCTTCTGGTCCATGCCCCGCGATGCCTATGGCGATTGGCAGCAGGCCGGTTTAACGGCGTGGAAGGACGAAGCCCGCGCCCTTTGGCCCGACTTTGCCCCGTTTCTGGATCAAATCACCGATGCGGATCAGATGCTGATGGCGCGCTATACCCATGGCACATTGCGACGTCCCTTTGGGGATGGGATTGTCCATATCGGGGATGCCGCGCATCGGGCCAGTCCGCAGCTGGGCCAAGGGGCCAATATGGCGTTGCTGGATGCCCATGCGCTGGCGCTGGCACTGGTCAAGGCTTGTGAAACCGCAGGTCGCAGCGCTGACATCGTGTCGCAGGCCCTGCCGATTTATGCACGTGCGCGGCGGTGGCATGTGCGGATCTATCAAACCATGTCAGCCGCGTTCACGCCGCAATATCAATCAGATAGCCGTTTGTTGCCGAAATTTCGCGACCGCATTCTGTTTCCGGTTTCGATGATCCCACCGACGCCACGGATTTTGACATCTTTGGTGGCAGGGACCATGTTGCCGCCATTGGCGTCGCTAACCCCCCCGAGCAAGGATTAAACCATGGCCATCCCCCCCCGATTTGACGTGACCGAACCCGATATCGCGCGGGTTGTGGCCAGCTTTTATGAAAAAGTCCGCCAGCATCCGGGATTGGGGCCTGTATTTTCCGTCCACATCACAGATTGGCCAAGTCACGAAGCCAAAATCGTGCGGTTCTGGTGCAATGCGATCCTGCATGAACGGGTTTACGACGGCAATCCCATGGCCGTGCATAAGGCGGCGGGCAATGTGCAACCCGGCATGTTCAGCACATGGCTGGCGCTGTTTGACCATGTTTTGCAGACGGAATTGTCGCCAGACGCCGCGGCGGGCTGGTCTGAGCTGGCGCATCGCATTGGGCGATCATTGCGCGCGGGGGTGTCTGATGTCACCCGCCCCGGCGAGGTTCCGATTTTTCGCTAGCAACCCTTAGGAACGCCCAAATAACCCCGTCAACGCACGCCGCACCAGCGCGGTCACGGACGGTTTGGGCGTTGTATTGAACGGCAATGGGCGGCAGACCTCGATTGCGGCCACGCCAACCCGTGCGGTCAGCGCCCCGTTGATCACGCCTTCGCCAAAACGACGCGAAATTTTCGACAAAGCGCCCCCACCGGCCACTGAATTGATCAGGTCGTCGCCAATCGCAACGGCCCCAGTGGCGACCAAATGGGTCAAAACCGTGCGGGTCAATCGCCAAGAGCTCAGCCCGCCGGAACGTCCGCCATAGATTTCGGCGATGCGGCGGATCATGCGTAAATTCGCAGTGAGCGCGGTGAACAAATCGGCCAGCGCCAGCGGTACAATCGCGGTGACCGTGGCGACCTGGCGCGCGGCGGCTTCAACTTCGCGCATGGCGCGTTGATCCAGCGGCCCCAGCAAATCCGTTTCCGCCAATCCCAACAGCCCATCTGCGTCCAGAATTTCGCCTTGGCGTTCCTTTAGGCGATCGCGCCCCCACCGCGTATCATCGCGGCCCGCATAAAGCGATGTGAGCTGTGAAACGACCTGTCGTGCAGCGCCCAGATCCGCGTCAGCCAGCGCCAATTCGGCGGATTTGTGGATACGATCAACCCGCCGCAATCGACCAAAGGCAGCCATTTCACCCAGGCTAAGCACCAATAAAACAACACAAAATGCGCCAACCAATGCGGAGGCGATCCCGCCCAGAACTGGGGATCGCATCAACAAACCATTCACGAAATCCCACGCAGCCACCGACGCCGCAAAGCCGATTATGGCCAGCAGCAGTGACCAAAACCACCGCATCAATCGCGAAGGTTTGCGCGCCGCCAGCGCGGCCACCTGCTGCATTGCGCTCTTGTCGGGCCCGGTGGTGATATCTGGAACCGGGGGGGCCAATGATGGGTCAGATTGGGGCGTGTCCGCGTCCAAATCGATCAAAACGGGCCCTTGGGGGCGGTTGTCATTTTGCGAGGTCATGACCGGGTCCAATCGACTGTAAAATCAGGCATTTTTGCTGCGCAGCGGCGTGTCATAATTTGTCACCGATCAAAAATTGCGCCGCTTTGTCCAGCCGAATATGGGGCGGCCCATCGCCGGGCTTTAGCGTCAGCGGCGCGGGGGCAAAATTCATGATCTGGTAATCCGCATCCAGCCATTTCTGTGCACCTGATCGCGCAGAGGCCAATAAATGCCCCGGATCATCCGGCAATGCGCCGGGATAAAACGCAGCCTGTTTGCCATTTTGCAACCGGCCGCGCACCACGTTCAACAGCGTGCCGTTGTGGTCGATGCGATCCTCGGTTGTGGTCCGCAATGCTGCAATCGACATGGCGGCGGTTTTTGCCCCGGCGAAATCAGCGCGATCTTTGGCTTCGCGCAACAAAGCCTGAGTGATCGCAGTCAATTGTGGATGCTGGGCGTGATGCAGATGATCCGCTTTGGTGGCGGCAAACAGAATGCGATCAATGCGCCGCCCCTGAAACAAACGCGTCAGAAACGCATTTCGCCCCGGACGAAAGGCAGCAAGGATATCTGCCATGGCTTGGCGCAAATCATCAACCGCGCGCGGTCCAGCATGAATGGCGCCCAACACGTCCACCAAAACGATCTGGCGATCAATGCGCGAAAAGTGGTCCCTGAAAAACGGCTTTACCACATTGCGTTTGTAACTTTCGAACCTGCGTTCAAATTCACGATATAGGGTCCCGCGCGCGGCCTTTGGCAATTCCGGTAAGGGGGCAAAAGTCAAAACCGGTGACCCAGCCAAATCCCCCGGCAACAAAAACCGCCCCGGCCCGCAATCGGAATATCCGTTATTTCGCGCGACGTTAAGATAAGATGTGAATTGTTGCGCCAAATGCTGAGCCACAGGTTCATCCAGCTTTTTAGCGGTGTCTGTTTGGGTCAAAGCGGCGTTAAATGCCTCAGCTTCGTGGCGATCAGCAATCCGCGTCAGAACCTCTGTGGACCATTGCGCATAGGATTTTTCCAACAATCCTAAATCCAGCAACCATTCGCCCGGATAGTCGACAATGTCCAAATGCACGTTGCGCGGCCCTTGCAGACCCGACAACAGCCCCGTGGGCTGCACCCGCAATGACAGTCTGAGTTCGCTGACCCGTTTGGTTCCGGTGGGCCATTGCGGCTGGGATTGGGTAAGGTTCGAAATGTGATCTTCGTAGGTGAATCTGGGCAGGGTATCATCGGGTTGAGGTTGTAAATATGCAGTTCGGATCGCGCCATTTGCGGCGCCGATCAGCTGTGGCATACGGCCACGATCCATCAGGTTGGCCACCAGTGACGTGATAAACACCGTTTTTCCGGCCCGCGACAATCCTGTCACCCCTAAACGGATGACCGGCTCTGAAAAGGGGGCGGTTACGGTGTCGCTCACGGCCTCGATTGATCGGGCGATGCCATCTGCTATCTCTGTGAAAACCAATCTCTGCCCCTTTTCAAAGCGCCACATTCATGGCTAGGCCTAAAATAAGCCGCCCCACGCATAATGTGTAGGGATTGATTTCGTCCGGTGTTCCCCCTAAGGCGACACTTATGCCCAGATATGCCCTAAAAATTGAATATGACGGCCGCCCGTTTTCAGGCTGGCAACGTCAAATTGATCTGCCCACAGTTCAAGGCGCGATTGAGACGGCCCTAGCGAAACTGGAACCGCGTGACCACAATATCGCAGCGGCCGGTCGCACCGATGCCGGGGTCCATGCCACAGGTCAGGTGGCGCATTGTGATTTGGATCGCGAATGGGATCCGTTTCGCCTGTCCGAAGCCCTGAATTATCACCTAAAACCGGCCCCCGTCGCGATTGTGGAATGCGCCCGGGTTGACGATGAATGGCATGCCCGTTTTTCGGCTCAGGAACGGCGCTATTTGTTCCGTCTCATGAGCCGCCGCGCCCCGCTGACATTCGATGATGGGCAATATTGGCGCATCAATCATGAGCTGGACGTTGACGCGATGCAAACGGGTGCGACCCATCTGATCGGACAGCATGATTTCACCACGTTTCGATCCACGATCTGTCAGGCGCAAAGCCCGATAAAAACCCTAGAAGAGCTGCGTATCGAACAGATCAACCATGCAAATGGCATCGAATACCGGTTCCATGTGCGCGCCCGGTCGTTTCTGCACAACCAAGTGCGCAGCTTTGTGGGGACATTGGAACGGGTCGGAGCCGGGTCATGGACGCCGGATGATGTGCGCACCGCACTTGCGGCAAAAACCCGCGCAGCCTGCGGGCCGGTTTGTCCGCCACAGGGGCTTTATCTGGCGCATGTGACCTATCCGGATGATCCGTTTTCACGATCTGGCGCATAATGGGCTAAAATCCGCGTGATCCCGTCGCCGCCCCGTTCCTACTGGCGCGGCAATCGGATATAAAAACCGCAACAGACCCAAATGGGTCAAAGTCGGGGTGAAACGTGCGGTTATTCAGGTCAATGTTGTCAGGGACAGCCCTGTTTTGCGCGCAGATGGCGGCGGCGCAGGACGTCACGCTGGTGCTGGATGATCCAGAATTGCGATCCGTGGTGCGGGATGCGTCCCTGACGCTGCAATTGCGCAATGATGCGGATGCCAGTGCGGCTGATTATGTCGCGGCTGCACGGGTGGATTACCGGCGGATTCTGACCGGGCTATATTCCCAAGGTTATTACAGCGGAACCGTATCGATATTGATTGATGGGCGCGAGGCAGGCACGCTTGCGCCGTTGGATGCGCCCCGTCAGATCACGCAGGTACAGATCATCGTCGATCCCGGCGCGGCGTTTGTGTTTGGACAGACCGATCTGGGCCCCCTGCCAGAAAATGCGGTTCCCCCCGAAACCTTTGCGCCCGGCCAGCCCGCAAAAACCGGCGAAATCAGCAATGCGGTTGATCAGGGCATCACCGCTTGGCGCAGCCAGGGTCACGCACTGGCACAGCGATCTGATCAACGGATACTTGCCCATCACCCGGATCATCGTCTGGATGTGGCGATCAACATCGATCCCGGTCCTCAGTTGCGGTTTGGCCCCCTAACGATCACTGGCAACACCGCCGTTCGCACCGACAGAATTGATGAAATCGCGGGGCTGCCATCCGGCATTTTTGACCCCCAAGAGGCAGAGCGCGCCGCGTCCCGATTGCGGCGCACCGGTGCATTTCAATCCGTGGCGCTGATCGAAGGCGATACAATCGTCAACGGCGATCAGCTGCCTTATGAATTGCAAGTGGTTGAAATGCCCCAACGCCGGTTGGGCTTTGGCGTCGAATATTCCACCGTAGAGGGGCTGACCCTGTCCAGTTTCTGGCTACATCGCAACCTGTTGGGCGGGGCGGAACGACTGCGCGCTAATGGCGAAGTCACCGGCATCGGTGGCACAACCGGCGGGATCGATTACGAATTGGGCCTGACCTATGGCCGCCCTGCCACGCTTAATCCCGATACGGATTTATACGCTGAATTGCTGGCCCAACGCATTGATGATCCGGGCTATGCGCTGGATCAATTCAGCGCAGAAGTCGGCCTGACCAAAACCATCCATGACTGGCTTAGCTACAATGTTGGGGTGGGCTATCTGACGGCGGATGTGTCCGACGATCTGGGGGTTCGCACCTATCAATATCTGACCTTTCCTGTTTCGGCACAAGCGGATCGGCGTGACAATGCGCTAAATCCCAGTGACGGCTGGTATGCCCGTGTCGAACTGACACCCTTTTCGCGCATTGATGCCAATGACAAAGGTGGACGGCTTTATGGGGATGGGCGGCTTTATCGCACGGTTGGCAATGACCGCGCTGTTTTGGCCTTTCGCAGCCAAATCGGCAGCGTGTTTGCCGTGACCGCGGATCGGGCACCTGCGGATTATCTGTTTTTCTCAGGCGGGGGGGGCACGGTGCGTGGCCAACCCTATCAATCCTTAGGCGTGGCGGATGGCGCGGATCTGATTGGCGGGCGATCCTTTCTTGGGTTCCAGACCGAAGCCCGCATAGACGTGACCGACAGCATCGGGGTTGTGGGGTTTTATGATACGGGGTTTATCGGGGCAGATGCGTTCGATTTTACCAACGGGGATTGGCATTCTGGGGCTGGATTGGGCGTGCGGTATGAAACCGGGATCGGGCCTATTCGGCTGGATGTCGCGGCCCCTGTTTCTGGCGACAACAGCGGTGGCGTTCAGTTTTACATCGGTATCGGGCAGGCCTTTTGATGCGCCGGGTGTCTTTTTCTTGCGCAATTAGCTTTTGCACAATTGGCCCCATCTGCGCGTTGATGTTGGTGGCCCCCATCGGGGCGGCGGCGCAGAACCTGGGTGACACAGACCAACCTGACAAAGGCTGGCTGGTTGAACTGTTACAAGACAACCTGTCAGATGCCGGGCGAGACGTGCAAATTGACGGGTTTCGCGGCGCGCTTTCATCCACCGCCGAGATCGACAAACTGACCATTTCGGATGTGGATGGCGCGTGGCTGATCGCGCAGAACCTGTCACTGGATTGGGATCGCGCGGCTTTGTTTAATGGCGTTTTGGATGTCACATCATTGCGTGCGGACCACATCCATATCTTACGCGCGCCGGTGCCCGACCCCAATGCCCCGATCGCGTTGCCCACGGCCACCGCCACGCCCTTTTCCCTGCCCGACCTGCCCATTGCCATCAAACTGGATGCGTTGAACATCCAAGATATCCAACTGGACGCAGCCCTATTGGGTCAGGAAATGCACCTGCAACTCAGCGGCAATGCAAATCTGGAAAACGGAGCAGGCACAACAGCGTTTCAGGCGCGTCGAATTGATGAACGCGCCGATCAGTTTGACATTTCCGGGCAATATTCCAATGCAACGGGGCAATTGCAGCTCGCGATGCAATTGACCGAAGCTGCGGGTGGTCTGGTATCCAAAGTGATTGGACTGCCCGGCGAACCATCGATTGATTTGGATTTGGACGGCGCAGGAACGCTGGACGATTTTGTCGCGTCATTGCGTCTGGCCACGGATGGACAGGATCGCGTGACCGGCCAGCTTAACATCCTTCAGGATGCGGCCACACAGGATCGCCGTTTGAATGTCGATATTGGTGGCGATGTTACCGCGCTGTTTGCCCCGCAATATCAGGCGTTTTTTGGCCCTGACACGTCTTTGCGCGCCCAGACCCAGCGTCAGGCGGATGGGACCCTGAAACTAACGGATTTGGACCTGCGTGCACGCGCCATCACTCTGTCCGGTCAGGCTGAAATCAGCCCCGAAGGCTGGCCAAAACATTTGCAACTTACCGGTCAGATATCGGACCCAGCGGGGGTCGTGACCCTTCCTATTCCGGGCGATGTCACACAGGTTGCAGCCGCGGACATATCGCTCAGCTTTGATGCTGAGGCGGGCCAGCAATGGTCGCTGGTCAGTGATGTTCGGCACCTTGATCGTCCTGACATGCAAATTCAGTCCCTGACTTTGTCCGCCAATGGTGTTTTGGAAAATGGCGATGGAGCCCAAATCGGGGCGGTGACGGCGGGCCTGTCGTTTGGGGCTGATGGCCTGACCTTGGCCGATCCCGCCTTGCAGCAGGCCCTCGGCGATCGGATCAGCGGCTTGATGGACCTGAACTGGACCGAAAACGCACCGCTGCAAGTGCCGCAAATCCTGTTATTGGGCGCGGGCGTCGAAATTTTGGCCGATGCCAGCATCCATGATGGGCAGGTGAACACAAATGTTCTGGCCTCGGCGCGCAATTTTGACCGGTTTTCCGGCCTTGCGGGGATGGATCTGACCGGTGCGGGCGATGTGACATTGTCCGGCACGCTGACCCCTCTTGCGCGATCCTTTGATCTGTTGATCACGGCCAACACGGATGATCTGGGCCTCGGCCAGCCCCGGCTTGATCCGCTTTTACGTGGGCCCAGCCGCGCGGCGATGCATGTGGTGCGCGACCAGACCGGCACCCAGATTGACGGGCTGACCTTGCGCAACGGCATGTTGTCGCTGAACGGGTCGGTTGATTTACAGCCAGATAGTATAGAGGCCCATATCGATGCAGCCCTCAGCGATCTGGCCCCTGTCATCCCCGGACTATCCGGCCCTGCCCGACTGAACGGGGATGTGACCCAAATTCAGGATGGATCTGCCAAGGCCGACCTGTCCCTGACCGCACCGGGCACCGATCTGACCATCACTGCCAGCATGGCCCCGCGGGCGGACGCCTATGAAACCAAGGGCCAAATTTCCGGTCGGATCGACAATCTGCGCCCCTATGGGGCCGTTATTGGGCAAACGTTGAACGGCGGCGCATCCGTGACGGCGCAAATCACCGCCCAGCCGACTGAACGATCTGCGCAAATCACACTGGAAGGTCAAACCACCGATATCGGCATGGGCGACGCCCAAATTGACCAAGTGCTGCGCGGCATTGGCGCCCTGTCAGCCGAGATCGACATCACGGATCAAACCAACCTGACTGTCACAAACCTGCGCGCCACATTTCCCAATCTGACCGCGTCTGGCGCGTTTTCCACCGATGGCGTGACCGGCAACAGCCAGTTTCAGGCGCGGCTGCGCGATATTGGCCTGTTTGCCCCCGGATTGAACGGCGCAGTCACCGCCCAAGGCACCGCCACATTGCGCCGCGATGGTGTATGGCAGATCGCCGCGCAATCCAGCGGCCCCGGATCCGCGGGCATGAATGTTGCCGGGGATGTAACCGCCAGCGGGCTTTTGGATTTGGGCCTGACGGGCAATGTGCCGCTGGGGCTGATCAACGGCTATATCGAACCGCGCCGGATTGATGGCACGGCCCGCCTTGATTTGCGTCTACAGGGCCCCGCCGGGATCAACGCCGTCTCAGGGGATGTGCGGATTGATGATACCGGGCTTTCGCTTCCGACGATTGGGCGCGCTTTGCGCCAGATCAACGGCGTGGTGACCCTGCGCGCGGGGCAAGCCACCCTAGCGATCACCGGGGACGACACCAAAGGCGGCGCGGTTGAAGTGTCCGGATCGGTGGGGCTTGCGGTTCCGTTTGTGGCAGATTTAGACGCGCAAATCGACGGTTTGGTTCTGCGCGATCCAACCCTTTATGATACGCGTCTGGATGGCCGGATCACCGCACAGGGGCCGTTGGCCGGTGGGGCGTCCATCATTGGCGACATGAATTTGGGCCGCACCGAATTGCAAATCCCGTCCTCCAGCATTTCGATTTTGGGGGAATTGCCCGACATCACCCATTTGGGCGCAGCGCCGGATGTCCAACAAACCCTCGCACGCGCCGGACTAAGCCTGCGCCCAGTACGCAGCGCCCCGACCACCGCACGGCCCTATGATCTGGACCTGTCGATCAATGCCCCGTCCCGGATTTTTGTGCGCGGGCGTGGTCTGGATGCAGAACTAGGCGGCACGCTGCGTTTAACTGGCACCACCCATAATATGGTCCCGTTGGGGGAATTTTCCCTGATCCGTGGTCGCATTGATATTTTGCAGCAGCGGTTTGACCTCACCAAAGGCGCCGCCCGGATCGAAGGTGACTTTTCCCCGTTTCTGACATTGACCGCCGTGACCGAAACCGAGGACGGGATCGAGGTGCAGATCACCCTCGAAGGACCGGCCGACAGTCCCAGCATCACGTTCACCTCTTCGCCGGAATTGCCACAAGACGAAGTGTTGGCGCATCTGCTGTTTGGTCGCAACCTGACCGAAATTTCAGCCCTGCAAGCCGTGCAATTGGCCTCTGCGATTTCGACACTTGCCGGGCGCGGCAATGGTGGCGTCATAAATCAGTTCCGCGAAAGCGTTGGTTTGGACGATCTGGACATCACCGCTGACGACCAGGGCAACGCCGCCGTGCGCGCCGGCGCCTATGTCAGCGAAAACGTCTATACAAATGTGACGATCGACAGCTCCGGCACCACAGAAATCGAGCTGAACCTCGATGTGACCGATGATGTGACCGTGCGCGGACGCACCACATCTGATGGGGAAACGGCCTTGGGTATCTTTTATGAGCGGGATTATTAAAAAATCCCCCTTCTCTTGCTCCCTTTTGCGTGAAAACCAGCAACAAAAGCCGCCAAAACCCTGATCACATTTTTTCTAGCAAAAAAATTTCATCCAAATGTTACAACTAAACCGGTCGGTTCAGAACGCCATTCGCGCATCTGCGCACCAATTCCGTGCGCGCCCCCACAGAACCCCGACCCCCGGGTCGGTTTGCGCGGATTTCAAGCTTTGTTTCAAAGAAAAATCCATCCCATTTCTGTGATCAGCCCCCCCCTTTTAATCCCGCCAAACATGCCCCAAATCCTAATCATCGAAACGCGGTTCCTCCCGCCGCACACAATCAGGCAAATCGCCTAACACACAGACACACAAAGGAAATATAATGACTAAATTCGCACTTATCGCCGCCCTGACTGCTTCTGTAGCTGCCGCTTCTGCTGCTTCCGCTGACAGCAACTTCTCTTTTGACGCCGCACAAAACTCTGGTTCGATTTTGGAACTGGGCGTTGTGAACTCCGCCGCTGACGGCGTGATCGAAGTCTACGATTACCGCTTGGGCGAGCAGGGCAAATTGCTGGCCGTAGAGAGCGTCCACGCCGGCGCAAACCGCGACACACGCATCAACCTGAACTCTGAGCCCTTCGGCGACGTTCTGGCCGTGCTGAAATCCGGCGGCCAAGTTCTGGCAACACAACAGGTCGACGTCCGCGCAAACTAAGCGCTACGCCACCACTCACGAAAGGGTCGCCCAAACGGGCGGCCCTTTTGCGTTTTAACCCGGTCATTTTGACTCCATAAAAAAGGGCGCACAGATTTATCTGCGCGCCCTTTTGTTGTCAGTTCTGACCTTAGGTGTTGGCCATCAACCCGGCACTGCCCAAATCCGCGTCATGTTCAGCCACAAAATGGCTGGGCGTCACTTCGACCAATTGCGGGCGATATTGTTGTGCATCCGGATCATCGATCAGCTTGGATTTCAGGAACCGCAACGGGGCGCGACTGTCCAGCGGGCTGGGCAGGTCCCCCTCTAGGCGGATGCGTTCGCGGGCCCGTTCCAGTTTTGGATCCGCATTGGGCACCGCCGCGATCAGCGCTTTGGTATAGGGGTGGCGCGCATCCTCATAGATGTCGTGCCGCGTGGCAAATTCGACCACCCGCCCCAGATACAGCACCATGACCCGGTGACTGACTTCGCGCACCACCGACAGGTCGTGACTGATGAAAATCATCGTCAGGCCCATGGATTTTTGCAGCTCAATCAGCAAATCAACCACTTGCGCCTGCACAGACACGTCCAATGCCGACACGGCTTCGTCACAGATCACCAGTTTCGGCCCCAAAATCATCGCCCGCGCAATGCCGACACGCTGGTTCTGACCGCCCGACAATTCATGCGGATAGCGATTGATCAGCGCCACATCCAGCCCCACTTTGGGCATCATGTCCCGCACCATTTCTTCGCGTTGTTTGCGGTTCAGATCACTGCGATGGATCGACAAAGGTTCGGCAATCGACGACCCGATGGTCATGCGTGGATCAAGGCTGGCCAGTGGATCCTGAAACACGATTTGCAGCTCATCACGCAGGGCGCGCATTTGCTGGCGATCGGCCTTGGAAATGTCGCGGCCCAGCCACGCCACGGTGCCATCGGTCGGTGGGATCAGGTTCAACACCCCGCGCGCCAAAGTGGATTTGCCACAACCGGATTCCCCCACAACGCCCAGCGTTTCCCCGGGACGCAGATCAAAGGACACGCCATCAACCGCGCGCAGCATTTTGGTGCGCCCAAACAGCCCGCCCGACATTTTAATCGGGAAATGGATGTTCATGTCTTGCACTGTCAGGATCGGGTCGACGTCGTCCGCTTGGGCGGGACCAATCGCAGGCCGTCCACGACGGTCGGGCTGATCAATACGCGGGACAGATTCCAGCAGCATTTTGGTGTAGTCATGCTGCGGATTGTAGAAAATGTCATCCACCGTGCCGGTTTCGACCACTTCACCATGACGCATCACGATGATGCGGTCACACATGCGCGCCACAACCCCCATATCATGGGTGATCAACGCAATGCCGGTATTGGTTTCGTGCTTTAACTCGTCCATTAATTCAAGCACTTGCGCCTGAACCGTCACATCCAGTGCCGTGGTGGGTTCATCCGCAAATAACAGCCGCGGACCACAGAGCATCGCCATCGCGATCATCACGCGCTGGCGCATTCCGCCGGACAATTCATGCGGATATTGACGCAGACGGCGCGCGGCTTCGGGGATGCGCACCTTTTCCAGCCATTCAATACAGAACTGATCTGCGGCACGGCCTGACAGGCCTTTGTGCAGCTGCAGAACCTCGCGCATTTGCTGGCCCACGGTCAGCTGCGGGGTCAGCGACGTCAGCGGATCCTGAAAAATCATCGACATTTTGGCACCGCGGACCCGTGAGAGGTCCGTTTTCGACATGTCCAGCATATCTGCGCCGTCAAACAGGATTTCCCCTGTGGCCATGCCATTGCCCGCCAACAGGCGCATCGCGGCCAGCGCGGATTGGGATTTGCCCGATCCACTTTCGCCAACGATGCCCAGACATTCGCCCGGATGCACATCAAAGCTGATGTTTTTGACCGCGTGGACCACGGAATCGGGGGTGGCAAATTCTACGTTCAGATTGCGCACCGATAGGATTGGATCATGCATATCAGCGGTCCTTTGGATCAAGCGCGTCCCGCAGGCCATCGCCCACAAAGAACAACGCAAACAACGTCACAAGGAAAGAGCCCAGCGGAAAGGCCAGCATCCACGGGGTCTTATTGTGGATCTGTGCCACGCCCCCTTGCAGCAACGCGCCCAGCGATGTGGCCGGTTCCTGAATGCCCAGCCCCAGATAGGAAATGAAGCTTTCAAAGATGATCATTTGCGGCACCAAAAGCGACGCATAAACGATCACAATCCCAGCCAGATTTGGCACGATGTGACGCAGGATAATCATCGCGCGCGACGCCCCCATCGCATGGGCGGCTTCGACAAATTCCTTGTTTTTGATGGTCAGGGTCTGCCCCCGCGCAATCCGCGCCATATCCAGCCACGAAATCATCCCGATGCCGATAAACAGCATCAGCATAGACCGGCCAAAGATCACCAGCATCAGGATCAGCACAAACATAAACGGGATCGACATCAGCACATCGACGATGCGCATCATCCAGTTATCCGTGCGCCCGCCCACAAAGCCAGCCGTGGCCCCATAAAGCGTGCCAAACACCACCGCGACCAACGCGCCGACGATGCCAACCAGCAACGAAATCCGGGTGCCCATCACCGTGCGCGCAAATAAATCGCGCCCGTCATTATCCACCCCGAAAAAGTGGCCGGTTTCAATGGATGGCACGCCGCGATAGGCATTGGCGCCCATCAGGCTGAAATCCACATGGTCCGGTTCAAATTGCGCCAGCATTTGCCCGAAAAAGGCAAAGACCATGATCGCGACCAGAATGATCAGACTGATCATCGCCGCTTTGTTGCGCAGGAAACGCCCGCGCGCATCCTGCCACAGGGACCGCCCTTGGACGGGCAACGGTGCCTCGGCCAGTTTGGCGGCTGTTGAACGATTAGCAAGCATGTCCCAGCCCCCTTAGTAGCGGATTTTCGGGTCGATCCACGCATAGAGGATATCGACCAACAGGTTGAACGCGACCGTCAAAACACCCACCAGAATGGTGATGCCCATGATCACGGCATAGTCCCGGTTAAAGGCTGAGTTCACGAAAAACTGCCCCATCCCACCGGTAGAGAAAATGATGTCGACCACAACGGACCCGGTCACCATCCCCACCATGGCCGGCCCCAGATAGGAAATCACCGGCAGCAAGGCGGGTTTAAACGCATGGCGCAGGATTACGGTGCGCATCGGCAGGCCCTTGGCTTGGGCGGTGCGGATGAAGTTGGAATTCATCACTTCGAGCATCGAAGACCGCATGATCCGCGTGATCGACGCCATATAGGACGTCGATAGCGCGATCACCGGCATGATCACATGGTTCCATTGGCCGCCATTCCAGCCGCCACCGGGCAACCAGCCCAGCCATAGGGTGAAAATGATCACCAAAATCGGCGCCATCACAAAGTTTGGCAGCGCCTGTGCGCCGATGGATGTGCCCACGGCGAAATAGTCGATCCAAGTGTTCTGCCGGATCGCGGCAAAGGTGCCCAGCGTCACGCCCACAACAAACGCGGCAAATGCGGACCAGGCCCCATAGGTCAGGGTCACAGGGAACCCTTGGGCGATCACGTCATTGACGGTTCTGTCGGTATATTGAAACGAAGGTCCGAAATCGAACTGGGTCACAATCCGCCAGATATAATCCAGCATTTGTTTCCAGACGGGCTGATCCAAACCAAATTTGGCTTCGATATTGGCCATGACTTCGGGGGGTAAAGGACGTTCAGAGTTAAACGGACCACCGGGGGCCGTATACATCAGAATGAACGAAAAGACGATCAAAATCAGGATCGTCGGGACGGCAATGGCAAGCCGTCGAAGGATATAGCTGATCATTTGTTTAATCCGCACAATGTGCGACCCCCGCGTCCCAAATGGCACGCGGGGGTCTGTTTCAGAAGGTCTTATTCAGCGACTTTGTACAGATCGCGGGAATACCAATTCTGTTCCACATTGTTCACCGGCCAAGAGCCGACAACGCTGTCATCCAGCATGTAAACGCCAGCGTAGTGATAGACAGGGATCACGGGCATTTCTGCTGCGATGATCTCTTCTACTTTGGTGTAGTTTTCTTGGGGATTATCCGCAGTGCGTGCGCCCTGCATCAGATCATCCACCATAGCGTTGGCGTATTTGGCGTCGTTATAGCCTGAATCGGACTGTAGCAGATCCAGGAATGTGGACGCTTCGTTATAGTCGCCACACCATGCGCCACGGGCCAGTTCGAAATCGCCATTGCCGCGGGCTTCGAGGAAGGTTTGCCATTCTTGGTTGGCCAGGGTTGCCTCGACGCCCAGTGTTTGTTTCCACATCTGGGACATGGCCACAGCCACCGAACGGTGGGCTTCTGAGGTGTTATAAACCATCTCAAAGGCCAGTGGGTTGTCTTCGCCATAGCCTGCTTCGGCCAGCAATTCCTGCGCACGTGCATCACGTTCCGCTTGGGACATTGCCGCCATTTCGACCTCTGGTGTTGCAAACCCAGCGGTCGCAGCGGGCGTAAAGGAATACGCCGCAGTCTGACCACCGGCCAGCACGTTTTCAACGATCACATCGCGGTTCACAGCCAAGGCCAGCGCCTGACGGACACGCACGTCTTTGAACGCTTCTGGGCCATCTTCACGCAGGTTGAATGTGTAATAATAGTTACACAAACGTGGGAAGCTCACGGCCTCTTCTGGGTGCTCTTCGCTTAGACGTGGGAACTGACCGGCGGGCACTTCTGTGCGGTCCAGTTCGCCAGCCAAGAAACGGGTCAGCGCTTGGTTTTCATCATTGATGATCAGGGCTGTGACTTCGTTGATGATGGTGGCGTCGTTGTTCCAGTACATGTCATTGCGCACGCGCACGGACCGTTCCTGTGGGATATGTTCCTTCAAAACATACGCGCCGTTGGACACGATGTTTTCAGGGTTGGTCCATTCATCGCCATACTCAGCCAAAACAGCCTGCGGCACGGGGAATGTGGTGGTGTGTGTGGTCATCTGCGGGAAATACGGCAGTGGCGTGGACAGGCGGACTTCTAACGTTTGGTCGTCAATCGCTGTCACACCCAGGCTGTCAGGTTCGGCTTCGCCCGCGATGATTTGGGATGCGTTTTCCAGCGACATCAGTTCAACATACCACGCATAGGGGGATGCGGTTTCTGGGGTCGCGGCGCGTTTCCATGCGAATTCAAAATCGCTGGCGGTGACGGTTTCACCGTTGGACCACTTCGCCTCTGGGCGCAGGTGGAATGTGTAGGTCATTTTGTCGTCGGAAACGTCAAAACCGGTTGCAACGCCCGGGATCAGATTGCCGTCGGCGTCTTGGTTCATCAGGCCTTCAAACAGGTCGCGCACGATTTCGGCGCCAGACACGTCTTCTACGATGCCGGGATCGACGGAACTATGTTCGTCCAGAACCCGGTATACAAAAGTCTGTTCTGCGGCCAATGTTTCGCCGGTGACCGGATGGGTCGCGTGACCGTCAGCAAAGGCCAATCCGCCCATCCCGATCAGTGCCGCAGCGGTTGTCGCCTTGAGTGTTGTTTTGATTGTCATGTGTAGCTCCCTTGTCAGTCCATTTAGGATCTTGAACTTAGACATGCGGATAAAATGCACGTCATAATGGTGTGATCCTTTGGCGAAGTGCCCGAAATGGCAAGTACGACGCCACGAGACATGGCGTTTTGACGTGTGTCAAAAACTGCGCGAAATGGGTCATTTCTTTGCAACTTCACAAAACGTTTCTGCTTTGTGTCACAAATGTTCTAACTTTGTGAAATTTCATCACCATATAATTTCTGAATTCACATGCCGGAAATGTACGTTTTTACAGCGCGTTACACTAAACCATGCGTTTAGTTGCAAAAAAAACCGACTTTTCTTGAGTCATTTGGTAACTCATCTGGCCGTCGCGACAATTTGACCAAATATTCAAAAAATAACAGGCAATTTGACGACGCGCCCTTCGATATGACGATCTGGGAAAACGACTCACTTTCAACGATTATCGCATTGGACGCCTGTGCGTTTACTTTCCTTTCCAGACCGGGTCGCGTTTTTCGGCAAAGGCACGCGCGCCTTCCAACTGATCCTCGGACCCATATAGGGTCTCAACGGTTTTGAACTGGCTCTTGGTGATTTTGTTCATCGCGTCCTGAAACTTCATATCCTCAGCCTCGCGCACCACTTCTTTGATGGCCGCCATCACCAACGGAGGACCAGAATCCAACAGGCGCGCCAAATCCCAAACGGAGTCCAGCAATGTTTCAGGACTGGTCACCTGTCGCAGCAATCCCCATTGCAGCGCCTCAGCCGGGTCAAACCACCGCCCTGTCAGCAACAGATCCATCGCCACGTGATAGGGGATGCGTTTGGGCAGCTTGCAGGATGCGGCATCGGCCACCGTGCCTGACCGGATTTCCGGCAGGGCAAAGCTGGCATTATGGGACGCGACAATCAAATCACAGCTCAGCGCCAGTTCCAGCCCACCGCCACAGCAGATACCGTTCACCGCCGCAATCACCGGTTTGTTCAACCCCGGCAATTCCTGCAACCCGCCAAAGCCCCCGACCCCATAATCACCATCCACAGCGTCGCCGTCGGCAGCGGCCTTTAAATCCCAACCGGGGCAGAAAAACTTATCACCTTCGGCACGCAAAATGGCCACGCGCAGGCTATCATCGTCACGAAAATCGCGAAACACCTGCCCCATGATCCGACTGGTCGCCAAATCAATGGCATTGGCTTTGGGCCGGTCTAGCGTGACTTCTAGGATGCCCCCGTCGCGGCGGGTTTTGATTGGTGTCTCAGTCATATTTTGTCCTTTCGGATGAGCGCGTCCACCGCCACAGCGCCGGAATCACAGGCCAATAGCGGATTAATTTCAATGTCTTCGATGTCGGGTGATTTATGCAATAGATCCTGCAATAACAGCGCCACATCGACCACTGCGTCGATATCCGCCGCGGGTTTGCCGCGATATCCGTGCAGCAGCGGCGCCAGTTTCAACCTGTTCAATGCAGTGCGAATGTCGGAGGGGGTAATTGGCAACACCAATGTCACCACATCAGCCAATAATTCCGCCTGCACCCCGCCAAATCCCAGCGTCAGCGTCGCGCCATACACCGCGTCACGCTGCACGGCGATGATCAATTCGGCAACGGCGCCTGTGACCATTTCTTCGGCCAGATAGCCGGTCGCGCCTTGCATCTCGGCTTGGGCGGTCACATCGGTGACGTTCAACCGCACCGCACCAGCGTCTGATTTATGGGCAAAGCCCAGCCCCTTTAGAGCCAAAGGCGGTTTTAGGGTTTTGGCCAATGGGGCCAAGGCATTCAAATCGGGCGCGACCACGCCGTTTGGCACCGCGATCCCGGCCTGCGCCAAAACCTGTTTGCCAGCGGCCTCGTCCAGCATCAGGCAATCGCGCGCGGGTTGGGCCCGCCATGGGTGCCACGCAGGCGGTGCGGGCAGGCTTGCGGCCTCAATCGCGGCCAAGGCCGTGTCCAGCCCACATAGGGGCACCACCCCTTGGGCGATTTGGCCCCCAATCCAGGTTTCGTCGTAATTTTCTGGCAAGGTTGCCACCGGAAAGGCAGGTTTTCCGGTTTCAGTGGCCGCCATTTGGATCGCGTCCAATGCCGGTTTAAATGATGCCGGATCACAGCGATCCGTGCGCGGGGGATCAACCACAAACAGACCCGCATCAAATGGGCGCAATGTCTGGGCAAAAACAGCCGCGGTTTTATCCAGATCCCCCCAGATAAAGGTGTGATAATCCAGCGGGTTCGACAGGGTCACCAGCGGCCCTAAAATGTCGCCCAGTTTTTGGGTCTGATCCACAGACAAAGGCGGAAATTCCAATTCATAGGCGGCGGCCAGATCAGAAACCAACCCCGCCTCGCCCCCCGAACAGGACAGGGAACACAACCGCCGCCCCGGCAATGGCCCATGCACATGCAGGATTTTGAGCGTTTCAATCAAAGTCGCCAAATCGCGCACTTCGCCCATGCCCGATTGCGCCAAAAACGCCGATGATGCGGCCCCGCCCCCCACCAGCGCCGCAGTATGGGACACGGCCGCCGCCGCCCCGGCTGCTGTTTTACCGGCCTTGAGCACCACAATGCCTTTGCCATCTCTGCGGGCCTGTTGGGCCAGCTGCGCCATGGCCTGCGCATCGTCGAACCCTTCTGCATAAAGCCCCAGCGCGGTGACGCGGTCATCAGCCAGCATCGCATGGGCCAATTCGGCCATGCCAACCTGTGCAGCATTGCCCAAGCAAGCCACATAGGCGATCGGCAATCCACGCGCCTGCATGGTCAGGTTGATCGCGATATTAGAGCTTTGGGATAGGATCGCCACGCCCCGATCACAGGGCAATGCGCCGTGTTGATCGGGCCAGATCACAGCCCGGTCCAGCAGGTTCAGCACGCCGTAACAATTGGGTCCCAAAACGGGCATATCCCCCGCCGCGCTGACCAATTCGGCCTGCAAATCCGCCGCGCCAGCTTCGGCCCAGCCGCTGGCAAAACAAATCGCCCCACCCGCGCCCATTGCGGACAGGTCCCGCACCACATCCACGCTGGCGCTGCGGTTCACCCCGACGAAAGTCACATCCGGCGGCATTGGCAAATCATGCACGCTGCGAAAACATGCGCGGGCCCCGATGTGATCGTGTGTAGGATGCACCGGCCAGATGTCGCCGCCAAATCCGATCCGGTCACATTGCTCAATCACATTGGCCGCCCAGACCGATCCCAGAACCGCAATGGATTTGGGGCGCAACAACGGCGTCAAATCCCGTTTTGTGTGTTGGGCCGATCCCGCTGCCAATGGCATCTCAGGCCCCCAACGGGCGCAGCAGATCGCGGCTGATGATATGGCGTTGAATTTCGCTGGTCCCATCCCAGATCCGTTCCACACGCGCATCCCGCCAGAACCGTTCAATCGGGAAATCATCCATCAGCCCCATGCCGCCGAACACCTGCAATGTAGCATCCGTCACCCGCGC
Source organism: Aestuariibius sp. HNIBRBA575 (assembly GCF_040932005.1). Taxonomy (NCBI): domain Bacteria; kingdom Pseudomonadati; phylum Pseudomonadota; class Alphaproteobacteria; order Rhodobacterales; family Paracoccaceae; genus Aestuariibius; species Aestuariibius sp. HNIBRBA575. The sequence continues at coordinate 888,461 of NZ_CP162414.1, read as the reverse complement.
CAGCATTTCCGAGGCATAAAGCTTGGCACTGGCGATTTCACGATTTGCGGGCAGGTTTTGATCCAGCCGCCATGCAGCCGCCAATGTCAGCCAATCGGCGGCATCAATTTCGGTGATCATATCCGCGATCTGAAACCCGATGCCCTGAAATTTGCCGATCGGTTGGCCGAACTGGGACCGTTCCGATGCGTATTGCAGCGCATAGTCAAAACAGCGGCGCGCGCGGCCCACACAAAACGCGGCGACCGTCAGGCGCGTGGCATAAAGCCATTCATTCATCACGGCAAAACCGCCATCAATCTCGCCCAGAACCTGCGTATCTGGCAGGCGACATGCGTCAAAGGTAAGGATGTAGTTTTTGTACCCTTTGTGGCTAACCGATTGATATCCTTCGCGCACTTCGAACCCCGGTGTGGCGCGATCCACCAGAAATGTGGTGATGCGTTTTTTGGGGCCTTTGGGCGTGTCATCCACCCCGGTTGCGATGAAAACAATAAAGAAATCCGCGTGTTCCGCCCCGGAAATGAAATGTTTGGACCCGTTGACCACCCAGTCACCGCCGTCGCGGATCGCCTGACATTTCATGCCCCGCACATCTGACCCGGCATCCGGTTCGGTCATGGCCAGCGCATCCATCCGTTCACCGCGCACAGCCGGGAATAGATAGCGTTCGCGTTGCTCAGCATTACACGCCATCAGGATGTTTTGCGGACGGCCAAAGAAATGCGTCAACGCCATGCTGCCGCGCCCCAATTCCCGCTCAACAAGCGTGACATCCAGATGGCTCAGCCCGCCGCCGCCAACTTCTGCAGGGAAATTGCAGGCATAAAACCCCAGATCGATGCATTTCTGTTTGATCTCTTGACCCAGCTCAGCGGGGACATGGCCTGTGCGTTCGATCTCTGCTTCATGTGGGTAAATCTCTTTCTCCACAAAGGTGCGCACGGTGGTGGCGATCATGTCCTGTTCTTCGGTCAGTCCGAAATGCATGGCTTAGGTCCCGTTCTGTGATGGCAGATTTGCATGGGCATTGGCCAGCACGCCCAGCGCCGTGGCGACATGGGGCAAGGGCGGGCAGGATTTGCGGGTGTCCAGGCTGACATGCAGCAACATCTGCGTCGCCTCGGCCATGATCGATCCGTCGGCTTTGATGATCTGATGGGCCAGCCGCATCTTTTTGCCCGCGCCAACCAAGACCTGCGTCAAAACCCGGATCGGTTCGCCGGCCAATGCTTCGTTCAGGTAGCGGATGTTGGTTTCCACGGTAAAGAAACTGTTGCCCGCAGCCACATAATCCGCATCTGCCCCGATATGTGCCATGACCGCATCGGCGGCATCTGAAATTGCCTGCCCAAAGCGGCTTTCGTTCATGTGGCCATTATAGTCGGTCCAATCGATGGGCACGGTGCGATCCACGGTGATCAGGCGGCCATCGTCATGCAATGGGCATTGCCCCAGCGGGCCTTCGTGGGTGTTGATCAACGCGCCTGCCGCAGCATCGCGTGCCTTTAGCGCGCGCATCATGCCCACCAGATTGGTGTCACGCAGGCGTTCCAAGTCGCGGATGGTCATGTGACCCGATTGTGCATCCGATTGACCGGCGATCAAATCCACCAGTTCGTCGGTGAATTCAGGCACATCCGTCAATTTGGTCCACGGCCATTCCAGACAGGGGCCAAACTGATCCAGGAAATGTTTCATCCCCGACTCGCCCCCGGCAATGCGATAGGTTTCAAACAGGCCCATCTGCGCCCAGCGCAGACCAAAGCCATAGCGGATGATGTTGTCGATTTCTTCGGTCGTGGCGATCCCGTCTTTGACCAGCCACAGGCTTTCGCGCCAGACGGCCTCTAGCAATCGATCCGCTACATGGGCGTCGATTTCTTTGGCAATCCGTTGCGGGGACATGCCGATTTCGGTCAGGATCGCATGGGCGCGGTCCAGCATTTCGGGGCTGTTTTTGGGGGTGCCGACCACTTCGACGACGGGCAACAAATAGACCGGGTTAAACGGATGGGTGACAATGATCTGTTCCGGGCGGGTGGCGCAGCCTTGTAACTCTGACGGTTTGAACCCGCTGGTCGACGATCCAATGATCGCATCAGCGCGGCAATGTTCCTGTAGGGTTTGATATACTTTGCGTTTCAGGGCCAATCGTTCCGGCACGCTTTCTTGGATCCAGTCCGCATCGGCCACCGCGCCCGATATCGTGTCGTGAAATGTCAGGGTGCCTTCATTTGGCATCGCCCGATCATAGAGCATCGGCAAAGCAAAGCGCGCATTGGCCAGCACCGCGTCGATTTTGCGCTTTGCCTCTGGGTCCGGGTCAAATACCCGCACATGCCACCCGTTTAGCAAAAACCGTGCGGCCCATCCGCCGCCGATCACACCGCCGCCTAATATTGCAACTGTTTTGGTCATATCCGTTTTCCCGCAAGTATCGGGTCGCCAGCGCGGGTGCATTTGCGCGATGCATCCCCAAAACAGGAGACCCAAGATGAAGATCGCATTTCATGGCCTGCCCAGCGCAGTGGTGGCCGATATTCGCCGCACTCAGATAGATGCCTATGGCAACCCGGTTGAGGAACATATGTCAGACGGTGACGCCTATCCGTGCCGCCATTGTTTAGGCGCGATCCCCAAAGGACAGACCTATCTGATCCTGGCGCATTGCCCGTTTGAAACACGCAACCCTTATGCGGAAACCGGACCGATATTCCTATGTGCCACCGATTGCGCCCCTGCCCCGCACAGGGCCGATCTGCCTGCAATCCTGTTGGCCCCCAATTATATCGTCCGGGGCTATGGCGCGGATGAACGCATCCAATATGGCACAGGCCAAGTGACCCCAACGGATCAGATCGCGACCTATGCGGCGCACTTGCTGGACCGCGACGATGTCGCCTTTGTGGATGTGCGATCCGCGCGCAACAATTGTTTTCAATGTCGGATATGGCCTGCATCCTGATCACCGGTTTGGGGCGCGTTTGGTCAGGCCCAACTTGGCGCGCACTGCCTCTGGCCCCATCACACGTGCCCCTAGGTTTTCAACGATGCTGACCGATTTTTCGACCAATTGCGCATTGGTGGCCAGCACGCCTTTTTCCAGCCATAGGTTGTCTTCTAATCCGACGCGCACATGCCCCCCGGCCAAAACAGATGCCGCCACATAGGCCATCTGATCGCGGCCAATGCTGAACGCGGACCAGTTCCAATCAGACGGCACATTATTGACCATGGCCATAAATGTGTTCAGGTCATTGGGCGCCCCCCACGGGATGCCCATGCACAATTGCACCAATGCGGGACTGTCCAGCACGCCTTTGTCGACCAAGGATTTGGCCAGCCATAAATGCCCTGTGTCAAAGGCTTCTATTTCGGGTTTGACGCCCAGTTCGGTCATCATCCGCCCCATGGTTTCCAACATGCCGGGCGTGTTGGTCATCACATAATCGGCCTCGGCGAAATTCATCGTGCCGCAATCAAGCGTGCAAATTTCGGGCAGGCAATCCGCCACATGGGCCACGCGTTCCTGCGCGCTGACCATATCGGTCCCCGCCACCAGCGGCAGCGGCTGAGACGCAGGCCCAAACATCAAATCGCCCCCCATGCCCGCCGTCAGGTTCAGGATCATGTCAACCTCGGCATCACGGATCCGGTCGGTGACTTCGCGGTATAAATGCCGTGCGCGCGCCGGTGCGCCGGTTTCTGGATCGCGCACATGACAATGCACAATCGCCGCCCCCGCCTTGGCCGCATCAATGGCGCTGTTGGCGATCTGTTCAGGGGATCGCGGCACATGGGGGCTGCGGTCCTGCGATCCGCCCGATCCAGTGACCGCGCAGGTGATAAAAACGTCTTTGGTCATGGCCAGGGGCATCGCATTCTCCTTTTGTTGGGGTCAGCGTGGCCCGGATTGACGGGGCCAATTGTGCAGAGATATAAATAATCATGCAGCTTTGGAAAATTCCTGACGCCCCAAGCCAACAATATGGTATTTTGCTGTTTGATCAGTTTTCAAACCATTGTCTGGCCAATTTCATCGAACCCTTGCGCGCCGTGAACGGGTTTACGGGGGAAACGGTCTATGATTGGCAAATCCTGACGCTGGATGGCGGGCCGGTCACATCGTCCAGTGGCATTCCGATCATGCCTCATGGTCGGCTCAGGGATGCGCGCGGCGATGCGTTGGTGTTGATGCCATCCTATGGGTATCGGGCCTTTGCGACCCCGGCGATGGATCGCGCGTTGCGCGCGGCGGCCACCCGATTTCAGACCTTGATTGGGCTGGATACGGGCGCGTGGTTGCTGGCCCATGCAGGGTTGCTGGATCACGGCCCGGCCACGATCCACACCTCTGAGCTGGATGTTTTTGCCGAACGGTTCCCGGATGTGGATGTGCAGCGGGACCGGTTTGTGATCGGGGAAACCCGGATCACCGCAGGCGGAGCCATGGCCGCCTTTGACCTGGTGCATCACCTGATTGTGCAACGTCACGGCGCGGCAATCGGGCTGCAGGTTGCGGACCTGTTTATGCTGAGCGATCAGGCGATCCCGACCCAATCCAACATCGTGTCACGCGACAAATACGTCCTGCGCGCCTTGGCCGAAATGAATGCGACCCTCGCGGAACCGGTCACCGTGGCGGCCATCGCTGCGCGTTCTGGTCTGCGTCAGCGGGACCTTGAACTGCGATGTCGCAAGGCGTTTGGCACGACACCTGCACAGGTCTATCGTCGTCTGCGGCTGACCTTGGCCCATCGGTTGATCCGCGAAGAAAAGATGAGCATCGCCGAAATCGCCCTGCGCTGTGGCTACGAAGACGCGTCCAGTTTTGCGCGTGCCTTTAAGGGCGAATTTGACCAAAGCCCAACCGATCTGCGTCGATAGCAATTTGATCCAGATTTGTCGCGCTTCGGCTTTACAAGTTCTCGCAGGTTTCCTATAGGAAACACACGTACTAAATTGTGGATTCGGTTGCCCGACGGAGGCCCCATGACAAACACGCCCCAAGAACACGCCCCAACCCCCAAACGCACGCCGCTGCATGATCTGCACGTCTCGCTGGGTGGCAAAATGGTGGATTTCGCCGGATGGGATATGCCCGTTCAATATCCAACCGGGATCATGGCGGAACATGCCCAATGCCGTGCCAAAGCCGCGCTGTTTGATGTCAGCCATATTGGTCAGGTGCATCTGATCGGCGACAATGCCGCCCAAAAACTAGAGGCGCTCTGCCCGTCGGCCTTTACCACGCTCAAGGATGGCAAAGCCCGCTATACGTTTTTCACCAATGACGTGGGTGGTATTCTGGACGACCTGATTGTCGCCAATGCCGGGGATTTCCTGTTTGTGGTGGTCAATGCATCGATGCGTGATCAGGACATCGCCCATATGCGCGCCAATCTGGATGGGATCGACGTGGTGGAAATCACCGATCACGCCCTGATCGCATTACAAGGCCCCGCCGCAGAATCCATTCTGGCGGATCACTGCCCTGACGTGCGTGACATGGGGTTCATGGAAACCATTCTGGCCCAGATCGACGGCCAAGCCGTGCGCATTTCGCGGCTGGGCTATACCGGCGAGGACGGGTTCGAAATTTCGATCCACCAAGACGCCGCCGACGGGTTTGCCCGCCAATTGCTGGCCCATCCGGATTGCGAACCTGCCGGGCTTGGGGCCCGTGACAGCCTGCGACTTGAGGCTGGATTGTGCTTATATGGCAATGACATAACCACGGACACCACACCGATTGAGGCTGGATTGATCTGGGCGATCCAAAAACGCCGCCGCACGGGTGGCGGGTTTCCGGGGGCGGATGTTATTCAGGCACAAATCGCCGATGGACCTGCGCGCCATTTGGTTGGGATCAAACCTTTGGGTCGCGCCCCGGCCCGTGCTGGTGTGGTTTTGCAAATGGCCGGTCAGGATGTCGGGATCATCACATCCGGTGGCTTTGGTCCGACAGTTGGCGGCCCGGTTGCCATGGGCTATGTCACCCGCGATCATGCCGCTATCGGCACCAAGATTGACCTGATCATTCGCGGCAAGGCCCAGCCTGCCGAAATCGTATCGCTGCCTTTCGTGCAGCAAAACTACAAACGCTAAGGGAGCTTTCACATGGCCACCACATATTATTCCGAAGACCATGAATGGATCGAAGTAGACGGCGACATTGCCACAATCGGCATCACCGAACACGCCGCCGTTCAACTGGGCGACATCGTGTTTGTTGAGCTGAAAGAAGAAGGCGACGAATTTGCCAAAGGCGACGATATCGGCGTGATCGAAAGCGTGAAAGCCGCGTCCGAAATCTATGCGCCTGTGGATTGCGAAGTGGTCGAAGCCAACGAAGAACTGGAAGGCAACCCCGCCATGATCAACGAAAGCCCAGAAAGCGGCGCGTGGATCTACAAAGTCAAACTGTCCGACCCATCCCAGCTGGATGATCTGATGGATGCCGACGCCTACAAAGCCCTGATCGGATAAGGAACAGACCGATGACCTTTAAACTGACCGATTACGCAGCCTATGATTTCGCCAATCGCCGTCATATCGGGCCAAGCCCGCAAGAAATGGCGGATATGTTGCAGGTCATCGGATTTAAAACACTGGATCAACTGATCGACGCCACGGTGCCGGTCAGCATCCGCCAGCAGGATCCGCTGGAATGGGGGCCGGCCCTGTCAGAACGTGACGCTTTGCACCACATGAAACAGGTCGCGGGCAAAAACAAAGTCCTGACATCCCTGATTGGTCAGGGCTATTACGGCACTGCCACACCGGCGCCGATCCTGCGCAACATTCTGGAAAACCCAGCCTGGTACACGGCTTACACCCCCTATCAGCCGGAAATTTCCCAAGGCCGGCTTGAGGCGCTGTTGAATTACCAAACCATGGTCAGCGATTTGACCGGGCTCGACATCGCCAACGCATCCCTGCTCGATGAATCCACGGCAGCGGCCGAGGCCATGACAATGGCCAAGAGGGCCGGTAAATCCAAGGCCAAGGCCTTCTTTGTCGATGAAAACTGCCACCCCCAGAACATCGCCGTGATCAAAACCCGCGCTGAACCGCTGGACATTGAAATCATCGTGGGCAACCCGGATGATCTGGTCGCCGAAAATGTGTTTGGTGCGATTTTCCAATATCCCGGCACCTATGGCCATGTGCGCGATTTCACCGCTGAAATCGACGCGCTGCATGCGGTCAAAGCGTTGGCAATTGTCATTGCCGACCCGCTGGCGCTGACCCTCCTCAAAAGCCCCGGTGAAATGGGCGCTGACATTGCGGTTGGCTCAACCCAGCGCTTTGGCGTGCCCATGGGCTTTGGCGGGCCGCACGCGGCCTATATGGCTTGTCGCGATGCTTATAAACGCGCCATGCCGGGCCGGATTATCGGCGTGTCTGTCGATGCGCGCGGCAATTCCGCCTATCGGTTGTCGCTGCAAACCCGCGAACAGCATATTCGCCGCGAAAAGGCCAATTCCAACGTCTGCACCGCGCAGGCATTGTTGGCGGTTATGGCATCGATGTATGCGGTCTATCACGGGCCTGATGGGCTAAAGGCGATTGCCCAGACCGTGCATCGACGCACCGCCCGTCTGGCCAATGGGCTAGAGGCGGCAGGCTTCGCTGTGGAACCGGAAACTTTCTTTGATACCATCACGGTAGAGGTCGGCGCGTTGCAGACCACAGTGATGAACGCAGCCGTGTCCGAAGGCATCAACCTGCGCAAAGTGGGCGATACAAAGATCGGGATTTCGCTGGATGAAATGACCCGCTTTGACACAATCGAAGCGTTGTGGCGCGCCTTTGGCATCAATCGCAAAGCCACCAAAGATCAGGCCTATCGCCTGCCCGACGGCGCCCTACGCGAAAGTGCCTACTTGACCCACGAAACGTTCCATCGCAACCGCGCTGAGGCGGAAATGACCCGTTATATGCGGCGTCTGGCCGATCGCGATCTGGCGCTGGACCGCGCGATGATCCCGCTGGGGTCCTGCACAATGAAGCTGAACGCCACCGTGGAAATGATCCCGGTGACATGGCCGGAATTTGGCGATCTGCATCCATTTGTGCCCAAAGATCAGGCCGCCGGGTATCACGAAATGATCGATGATCTGAACGACAAACTGTGTCAGATCACCGGCTATGACGCGATTTCACAGCAGCCCAATTCGGGCGCGCAGGGCGAATATGCCGGTCTGCTGACCATCCGCAATTATCACATGTCTCAGGGCCAAGCGCAGCGCAATGTCTGCCTGATCCCCACATCCGCCCACGGCACCAACCCCGCCAGCGCCCAGATGGTCGGCTGGAAAGTTGTGCCAGTTGCGTCAGATGAGGATGGCAACATTGATCTGGACGATTTCCGCGCCAAGGCGGAAAAATTTAGCGACACATTGGCGGGTTGTATGATCACATACCCGTCCACTCACGGCGTATTTGAAGAAACCGTGCAAGAGGTCTGTCAGATCACCCATGATCACGGCGGTCAGGTCTATATTGACGGCGCCAATATGAACGCCATGGTTGGCCTGTCCCGACCCGGTGATATCGGCGGTGATGTCAGCCATTTGAACCTGCATAAAACGTTTTGCATTCCCCATGGTGGCGGTGGCCCCGGTATGGGTCCGATTGGGGTGAAATCCCACCTGACCGAACACCTGCCCGGTCACCCGGAATATGGCAGCGCGGTGGGTCCTGTATCTGCGGCTCCGTTTGGATCGCCGTCGATCCTGCCGGTGTCGTGGGCCTATATCCTGTTGATGGGCGGCAATGGTTTGACCCAAGCCACCAAGGTTGCGATCCTGAACGCCAACTATATCGCGGCCCGCCTGAAAGACGCCTATGACATTCTTTACACGTCCACTTCTGGTCGTGTGGCCCATGAATGTATTCTGGATACGCGCCCACTGGCAGACAGCGCGGGTATCAGCGTTGACGACATCGCCAAACGCCTGATGGATAGCGGGTTTCACGCGCCTACCATGTCGTGGCCTGTGGCGGGCACCTTGATGGTGGAACCCACAGAATCTGAACCCAAGGCCGAACTGGACCGATTTATCGACGCGATGCTGTCGATCCGCGCCGAAGCCCAAGACATCGAAGACGGCAAGATCGACGCCGAAAACAACCCGCTGAAACATGCACCACACACGGTTGCGGATTTGGTTGGGGATTGGGATCGTCCTTATACGCGGCAACAGGCCTGTTATCCGGCTGGATCGCTGGGGGTCGATAAATATTGGCCGCCGGTGAACCGGGTTGATAACGCCTATGGGGATCGCAATCTGGTCTGTACATGTCCGCCAATGGACGCCTATGTAGACGCCGCAGAATAACAGCTGCACACTATCACCAAAAGGGGGCCACGCGCCCCCTTTTATATGTCTGGTGACATGTCTGGGATACAGCCCGGTTTACCGGCGCATTGCAGCCCCGGCACACATTCCACATCCACATCAATCAGGGATTTAAAGCGCGCGCAGCCTTGCCCCGCCCCCAATAGGCGCACCACATTGCGCCCCTCAGCCGCATCGCGCGCCATCATCGCCTCGGCCCCCGGCAGATCCGGTTGCAACTGACGTCGCTCTGCATCCCGACGGGCCAATTCCAGAATGTCTGGCGGCGGGCCATCGTAGTAAATCACATCCGCTTCTTGCAGGCGTTCCACCGCGCGCAGGGTCAACAAATCCCGCGTTTCCGGCAGGGAAATCAACGTGATCCCACCGCCGGTGTCACCTGCCCCGCCTGCGGCAATCGCCTGTTTCAGCATCTTGGCCGCGTCCCGTTCCGCGCCACGTTTAAACGCCTGCCACGGCCCCTGCCCAAAGGCCCAGCGCCAGAATGCCCGGCGTTTTTGCGGTTCAACATCACGCGCCACGGCCACCCGTAACCGCCCCGCCAACGCAGCAAAGGCCCCAAGCCGCGGATCCAGCAATTGTTCGATCCGGGTTTTTAATCCGCGCGCCAAAATCGGCGCTGTGCCTTCGGTGCCGATGGCCACCACAACCGGGTCACGATCCACAATCGACGGGGTTGTCACATCACATAAATCCGGCCGATCCACGACATTGACCAATGCGCCGACGGATTTTGCCACGCCGTGCAACGCGGCGTCGTGATCCTCATCCCCAGTGGCGATAAACACCAGCGCAGCATCGGCAAAAACACCCGCCGTTTCATCGTGGATATGCGTGGCACGACCCTCATCCACCAAGGCCTGTAATTCGTCATCCAGATCCGGCGCGGCCAGCACGATTTGTGCCTCGGTTTTCAGCAGCAAACGCGCCTTTTGGGCGGCCTGTTCGCCGCCCCCTGCAATCACAACCCGCCGGTTCGCGACAACAATAAACATCGGAAATGATTTCATCTGGCGTCCCACAATGCCTGAATGCGCGCCCGTGCATCCGCAACGCCCAGCGTTTTCAGCGCCGACGTGGCCGTGCCTAAAACGATCGCTTCGGCAAAGTCATCCTGCAGAGTGCCCCCCCAAAGTGCCGCCAAGGCGGATGGGTCAGAGGGCGCTTCGGCCAGGCGTTGCACCTGATCGATCTGCGCTGGGGCCGATGTATCAAACGCCACCCCGTCGCGCAGACCAAATAGCGCGATTTCTTTGCTGGGATGACGTTCAAATTCGCCGCCGCCGCCCTTTAGGACGGTCAGGTTTTTCTGCCCTAAAATGCGCCCAACATCCTGTTGCAGCCCCCGATAGGGCGGGTGAAACACGCCTTGCACTGCGGCATCCGCGGCAAACGGGTTCAACACGCGCAATAACGTGTTCACACAGGACCGCAGCCCCAAAACATCGCGCAATCGCAACAGATCAAACAGCGCTGGCGACAGGGTTTCCAACGGCAAATACGCGATATTACTCAGGCGCAGATTTTCGCCCGCCTCGGCCACAGATGCGGCTTTGACCACGCCAATTACTGACAGGGCATTGCGCACGGATGCGGCTGGGTTCTGATGCGAATTCCAGCCATGTAACAGCACAGGGTACCCCGCCCGTGCCACCAATTTGGCCGACAGCAAAAACCAAGGCAGCCCCCGCGTGCGCCCCGCCGCATAGGTCGGCCAATCCAGCGCGGGTTGTATCGGGATCGGCGGCAACGTGGCCCGCGCGGCGCGGGCGAACCCGGCCAATTCTTCGGGCTGTTCACCCTTCATGCGCAAGAGCATCAGCAACGCCCCAATGGATTCCGGGGCCGCGTCCCCGTTTAGGATCAGGGTCATCGCCTCTTGGGCTTCTTCTAGCGTTAAGGATCGCGACCGACCCGGTCCACGCCCCAAAATCCGCACATAGGGCGCCAGCCCGGTTTTGGCATTCATAAAGGGTTCAGTTTCATTCTGCGGCGACTTTCACCTGTGCCCGGCCCAATAATGCGGTCAATTCGGGTTTGCACGACCCGCAATTTGTGCCCGCCTGCAATGCCACGCCAATGGCATCGACATTGATCAGCCCCTGCGTTTCAATTGCCGTCAGGATAGTGTTCACACCAACCCCAAAACAAGAGCAAAGCGTCGGGCCCGGATCCGGCATGTCCGCGCCGGGGCGTCCGGCCAGAATGCGCGGGCTGTTTTGCCCCAGCTGCCCGGCCAGATAATCGCGAGACACCGCAATCGGGTCCGGCCCCGCAAACAAGGCCCCAACGACGATCCCATCCCGCAAAATCGCAATTCGCGCATGACCGCGCGCTTTGTCGAGCACAGAAATCACGTCGCCGTCGGACAAGCCCAACAAACTGCGCGCATAGGTTTCCCAATTGTCCGGCACGTCATCCGCGGCCAATTCCAGACGCCATCCCCCCGCCACACGGGCCTTGGCCCAATAGGCGGTGTTGGGATTTGGCGTCTGGGTTGTGATCGCATAGCCGTACCAATTGGCGTGAAATTTTTCGACCGAAACCACAGATGCTTTGCTGTCGGGCTGGCCGCTAAACGGGTCCACATTAGCCGTCACAAGGTCATCAATACGCCCGCTTGGGGCGGTTTCCCCGGTCCAGTGGATCGGCGCAAACGGATTGCCCGGACTTACCGCGTCAGAAATCAGCACCCGCAACAGGGCTGTGCCAGTGGGGCTATTCAGACGCACAATATCCGAAGGCGACAGGCCCAGATCGGTGGCATCCTTTGGGTGAAGTTCCAAAAACGGTTCAGCCAAATGCGCCGACAAACGCGGTGATTTGGCGCTGCGGGTCATCGTGTGCCATTGATCGCGGATCCGCCCGGTATTCAGACGATAGGGGTATTTGGCACTGCGTTTGGACGGTAGATCGGCCTGTTTAACCGCCAGCATTTGCGCCTTGTGATTGGGGGTATAAAACACCCCATCCGCAAAGAAACGCCCGCCACGGCGGGATGCAGTCACCGGCCAGCGCGTGGGGGGCAACGTCGCATAATCCGTATCTTTCAGATCGCTAAACCCCGATATATCAAAGTCTTTTCCCAATGCGCCTGCGCGCCCCGACAGGGCTGCATATTCGCGAAAAATCTGCGCAGGTGTTTGGTAATCAAACGCGTGTTGCCAACCCATGCGACGCCCCACTTCGGCCAGTTGCGCCCAATCGGCGCGGGCCTGACCGGGAATGGGCAAAAACGCCCGTTGGCGGCTGATTGTGCGATCCGAATTGGTGACGGTCCCGTCCTTTTCGCCCCACCCGGCGGCGGGCAAAACCACATCGGCCAGTTGTGCCGTGTCGGTTTGATCGGTCAGATCACTGACCACCACAAAGTCGCAGGATTTGATCGCGGCGCGCACAGCCGCCGCGTCGGGCATGGACACGGCCGGGTTGGTGTGGATGATCCACAGCGCCTTGATCTGACCATTGCCAGCGGCTTTGAACAGATCAACGGCCTTTCGTCCCGGTTTATCCGCAACATTGGGCACATCCCAAAAATCCGCCACACAGGCGCGGTGATCCGGATTTTCAATATCCAGATGACAGGCCAGCATATTGGCAAGCCCACCCACTTCGCGACCGCCCATCGCGTTGGGCTGACCTGTGACGGAAAATGGCCCCATGCCGGGGCGTCCGATGCGCCCGGTGGCCAGATGGCAGTTCAGGATCGCGTTGACTTTGTCGGTGCCATTTGCGCTTTGGTTGACGCCTTGGGAATAGATCGTGACCACGTTTTTATGTGCAACCCAAAGGTCATAGAAATCCTGTAATTTCTGAGGGTCAAGGCCGGTTTTGGTCAGATCAACCTGTTGAGCAATGTCCAACGCTGCATCAAACCCGTTCACATGTTGTAAATATGTGCGGTCAACGGCATCGGCCTGTGCAATGGCCGACAACAGACCATTAAACAGCGCCACGTCGCTGCCGGTTTTTAGCGGTAGATGCAGGTCTGCGATGTCGCAACTCGCTGTGCGGCGCGGGTCGATCACCACCACTTTGGTGCCGTGATCCTTGCGGGCGGCGACCAATCGCTGGAACAGGACCGGATGGCACCACGCCAGATTTGATCCAACCAAAACCACCAGATCGGCCTGTTCGATATCGGCGTAGGTGCCTGGCACCGTATCGGTCCCAAAGGCCCGTTTATGCCCCGCCACCGACGACGACATGCAAAGCCGTGAATTGGTGTCGATATTGGCCGATCCGATGAAACCTTTCATCAGTTTATTGGCCACATAGTAGTCTTCGGTCAGCAATTGACCGGACACATAAAACCCAACACTGTCGGGGCCATAGGTGCCAATGGCGGCCTTGAATTTCTGTGCCACCAGATCCAGAGCAGTATCCCAGCTGGCCTGTTGCCCGCCCACCATCGGGTGTAGCAAACGGCCCGTCAGGTCCACCGTTTCCCCCAATGCGGACCCTTTGGAACACAGGCGACCAAAATTGGCCGGATGGTTTGGGTCGCCTTGGATTTGCACGCCGCCCTGCCCGTCCGGGCTGGCGATCACACCGCAGCCCACGCCACAATAGGGACAGGTTGTGCAGATGCTCATGCGGCGCTCCGTTTGCCCAAAGTTGCGCCGTCGATCAACAAACGGCCCTCTTCGATGCGGATCGGATAGGTGGCGATTTGGCCCTGATCTGCGCCCTGCGCCTGCCCGGTTTCCAGCGAAAACACCCAATTGTGCAGCGGGCACGTCACAGATTTGCCATGCACGATACCTTCTGACAGGGGGCCTTGTTTGTGCGGGCATGTATCCGATGTGGCAAAGGCTTCGTTTTCGGCAGTGCGAAACACTGCCACGCAGCCCACGGGTGATTTGATCACGCGCGCCCCGCGCAAAGGGATGTCGGTGATGGCGCCAATGTCGATCCAGCTCATTCTGCGGCCTCCAATGTCAGGTCCGCCATCGGGCGATAGGCGGCGGCGTTATTGTCAATGTGATCGGCCCAAGGATCGGCGCGATAAACCGATTGGGACAGATCAAACCGGGCGGCCAATGCGGCGCGACTGTCCAGATCGTTGATCTGTTCCTTGCACCAATCCAGCCCAACACGGCCCACCCATTTGAACACGCGGTCCAGATAGCGGGCGTTTTCACGATAAAGCTGGGTAAAGGCGTTGATGACCTCGATCACCTCTTCTTCGGTGGTGACTTTGATCAGGGCTTCGGTTTCTTTAACCTCCATCCCGGCCGCGCCTGCGACCGAAATTTCATAGCCCGAATCCACGCAGATCACGCCGATATCTTTGCAGGTGGCTTCGGCGCAATTGCGTGGGCACCCCGATACACCCAGTTTCAATTTATGCGGAGTCCAAGACCCCCATAATTCCTTTTCCAGCTTGATCCCCAACCCGGTGCTGTCTTGGGTCGCAACCCGGCAATGGTCTGTTCCGACACAGGTTTTCACTGTGCGCAGGCCCTTGGAATAGGCGTGTCCTGACACCATGCCCGCCTGATTGAGGTCATACCAGATCGCCGGCAGGTCCTGTTTTTTGACCCCCAGCAAATCGATCCGTTGACCACCGGTCACCTTGACCGTTGGCACGTTGTATTTGTCGGCGGCATCCGCAATGGCGCGCAGCTCAGATGGGGTGGTGATCCCCCCCCACATGCGCGGCACAACGGAATAGGTCCCGTCCTTTTGAATGTTGGCGTGGTTGCGTTCATTGACAAATCGCGACTGCGGATCGTCGATGTAATCCACGGGCCAATCCGACAGCAGGTAGTAATTGATCGCCGGGCGGCACACGTGACACCCGTTGCGGGTTTTCCAACCCAGTTCCTGCCAAACCGCGTCTTGGGATTTGAGTTCCTGAGATTTGATCAACCGGCGCACATCATCATGGCCCAGATCGGTGCAGCCACAGATCGATGCAGCCGCCGGAACAACAAAGTCGTCCCCCAGCGTGGAGGCCAAAACCTGTTCCACCAAGGAGGTACAGGTGCCACAGGATGCGGATGCTTTGGTCGTGGCCCGGATCGCGCCCAGATCGGTTGCGCCATCGTTGATCGCGTCGGTGATTGTGCCTTTGCAAATGCCGTTACAGCCACAGATTTCCGCATCAAGCGGTAAGGCTGCAACGGCCACCAAAGGGTCCACTTGGGCACCCCCTTGGAACGATGGGCCAAAAATCAATGTATCGCGCATTTCGGACACGTCGGTTTTGTCTTTGATCAGACCAAAGAACCAGTTGCCGTCTGCCGTATCGCCATACATCACCGCCCCAATCAGACGGTTTTGTTCCAACACCAGACGTTTATAAACGCCCCGCGCCGGGTCACGGAAAACGATGTCTTCGCGCCCCTCACCTTCGGCAAAATCCCCCGCACTAAACAGATCACAGCCTGTGACTTTCAGCTTGGTGGCGACCTCTTTGGGTTCAAAAACCGCCTCTTCGTTCAGCAGGGTCTGGGCGACCACGCGGGCTTGGTCATAGATCGGCGCGACCAGCCCAAACAGCTGCCCGCGATGTTCCACACATTCGCCCATCGCCAGAATGGACGGATCAGAGGTGCGCATCGCATCATCCACGGTGATGCCACGTTCCACTTCGATCCGGGCATCGGTGGCCAGCCGCGTTTCGGGGCGGATGCCAACGGCCATCACCACCAGATCAGCCTCCAGACCTTCGTTATCTTCCAGCATCACGCCTTCGACCCGGTCTTCGCCCAGGATCGCCGCTGTGGACGCCTTGCACATGATGCGGATGCCTTTGTCTTCTAGGCTGCGGCGCAACAGATACCCTGCGGCTTCGTCCAGTTGACGTTCCATCAGGTGACCCATCAGATGCAACACTGTCACATCCATGCCGCGCAGTTTCAGACCTGCCGCTGCCTCTAGGCCCAGCAGACCGCCGCCGATGACCACAGCCTTGGCGCCCGGTTTGGCGGCCGCATCGATCATGGCGTTGGTATCGTCCAGATCGCGATAGGAAATCACCCCCGGCAAATCCTTGCCCTGAACGGGGATGATAAACGGCGCTGACCCGGTGGCGATCAGCAGCATGTCATAGGCCACTTCGCCGTTTTGACCGATCACTATTTTGCGGTCGCGATCAATGGCCGTGACATGTTCGCCAAATCGGCAGGTCACGCCGCGCGCTTCGTACCAATCGGCGTCATGGGTGACGATTTCTGCATAGGTTTTTTCGCCCGACAGAACCGGCGACAACATGATGCGGTTATAATTGCCACGCGGTTCGGCGTTAAACAGCGTCACCTCATAGGCGTCTGGATCGGCCTCCAGCAAATGTTCGAGCGCACGGCCCGATGCCATGCCTGCGCCGATAATAACAAGCTTCTTTTTCATGGTTTACTCCGCCGCGATTGCTTTGGTGGGTTTGGGCTTTGGCTGTGTTTTCGGGGTGGTGCCGTGTTCATATTCCTCAAGGAAATCAAGCACCTCTTGGCGATATGTGTAGTAATCCGGATGTTCCAACAGCGCCTTACGACTACGGGGGCGGGGCAGTTTCACATCGGTGATTTTACCGATGGTCGCCTGTGGTCCGTTGGTCATCATCACCACGCGGTCCGCCAGCAAAATCGCTTCGTCCACATCATGTGTGACGCAGATTGCGGTCACTTTGGTGCGCGACCACACCTCCATCAGCACCTCTTGCAATTCCCAGCGCGTCAGGCTGTCGAGCATCCCAAACGGTTCGTCCAGCAACAGCAATTTTGGCGACAACGCAAAGGCGCGTGCAATGCCGACCCGCTGTTTCATCCCGTTGGACATTGACGCAGCGCCCCGGTCCATCGCATCGGCCAAACCGACCCGTTCCAGATAATATTCCACCACGTCCTGACGTTCGGCTTGGGACGCTTTGGGGTATACTTTGTCCACGCCAATCGCGACGTTTTCCTTGGCCGTCAACCATGGGAACAAGTTGGGGGATTGGAACACAACCGCGCGTTCCGGGTCCGCCCCTTCGACGTGGCGACCATCCAGTTTGATTGCGCCTTTGGAAATGTCGTTCAACCCAGCGGCCATGGTCAGCACCGTGGATTTGCCGCAGCCGGAATGGCCGATCAGCGAAATAAATTCGCCGCGATTTACCTTTAGGTTAAAATCCTCAACCACGGTCAGGGGACCTTTGGGGGTTGGATAGACCTTGTGCAATTGGGAAAAGTCCAGGAACCGTTCGTTGATCATGCCCTTTTGCGCATCTGCCACGGCGGCGGGTACGGCGTGGATCGGCGTCACATCCGGCAATTCGCGGCTGCCTTCGACTTTGGCGTCGATCCCGACCTCCATCAGGTATTTGGTGATGGTGACCCGCAGTTTTTTAAAGTCCGGATCTGTGTTCATATCCCCACGATCCCGTGGGCGGGGAATGTCGATTTCAAACGGATCGGCCAGCGTGCCATCCGGGTTCAAGACAATCACCCGGTCGGCCAGCAAAATCGCTTCGTCGACGTCATTTGTGATCAGAATGCAGGTCTTTTTGTCCTGTTCCCAGATGTCCAGAATTTCATCCGCCAGATTGGCACGGGTCAACGCATCCAGCGCCGACAAAGGTTCGTCCAACAGCAACATTTCCGGATCCAACGCCAAGGCGCGCGCCACCGAAACCCGTTGCCGCATCCCCCCCGACAATTCCGCCGGACGACGATGGGTGGCATGACCCAGCCCCACCATGTTGATGTAATGTTCGGCCTTGGTCTGTTTGTCGGATTTGGACAATTTGGGATGGGCCGCATCGATGGCCAGCATCACATTTCCAAGCACCGTCAACCAAGGCATCAGTGAATAGGACTGGAACACCAGCCCCCGTTCGGGCCCCGGCCCGTCGATGGCTTTGCCTTTGAATTTGACCGTCCCGCTATCGGGTTTTTCCAGCCCGGCAACCAAATTCATCAACGTTGATTTACCGGTCCCGGAAAAGCCGAGGATCGCTAGAAATTCGCCTTCTTTGACCTCTAGGTTGATGTCTTTGAGGATTTCGACGCGGTCCAAACCTTCGCCGAACCCTTTGTTTACATTTGTGAAAACCAGATTTTCCATATTGATCACCGGTTATTTGAAAATGTGAACAGGGATTGCAGCGCAAACATCACACGGTCCAGCAGGAACCCGATGATCCCGATGGTGAACACGGCGACCATGATTTTTGCCAGCGAACTGGACGACCCATTTTGGAATTCGTCCCAGACAAATTTACCAAGTCCGGGGTTCTGCGCCAGCATTTCTGCGGCGATCAAAACCATCCAGCCCACACCCAATGACAGGCGCAACCCAGTAAAGATCAACGGCAGGGCAGAGGGCAAAACCAGCTTGGTGATTTTGGTCCAAGTGTTCATTTTCAACACGCGCGACACGCTGACCAGATCTTTGTCGATCGACGCCACGCCAAGGGCCGTGTTGATCAGGGTCGGCCAGAGCGAACACAGGGTCACGGTGATCGCCGACACGAGGAACGATTTGGCAAAAAGCCCGTCATTGGTCGCATAAACCGCCGACACAACCATGGTGACAATCGGCAACCAAGCCAGCGGCGAAACCGGTTTAAAGATTTGCACAATTGGGTTGATCGCCGCGTTTGCTGACGGGGACAGGCCCGCCAGAATGCCGGTTGGGATCGCGATGGCGGATGCGATCAGGAACCCAAAGAACACAGTCTGGATCGAGGTCCAGATTTGGTTGTAATAGGACGGCGCCCCGGTAAAGGTCATCTGTTTGACCTCATCCGCGCGTCCCGCATCGATCAAACGTTGGTTGCGCTGGTCCACACGTTCCTGAAATTGCGCTTCTTTTTCGGCCTTTTCGACCGCGTCATGGTGCAGGTTGACGGCTTCGGTCCACACCGCAGCCGGTCCCGGAATAGCGCCCAATGATGTCTGAACCCGTGGGGCCAATGTGGCCCACAGCATCAAAAACACCGTAATCGCCAGCAACGGCACGCCCAACAGACGCCAGATGTCTTTCAACTGGCCTTTGGGATTGTCGCCAGCGGCGGCCTTGATCATCGGTGTCAGCCAAGCCAAGCCCAGCACCTGAAACCATTTGTCGGCTTTGTTGATACGGGTGAACAGACGGGCGCGGCGGGCTTCTTTGGCGGCGTCTGCGTCAAAATTTGGATCGGCAATTGTCATCGGGTTTCTCCGGGGAATGGGGGCCGCCCCAACCAGTGGGGCGGCGAAGTTTTAGCCTTGGATTTCGTTGCCAACGACGATCTGGTCGCCCTTGAGCCCGATCGGCAAACTGTCGAGATATGCGTTTGGTGTGCGCCCGTCATAGGCGATACCGTCGATCACATCCTCTGGTGGGGTTGGTGCCTTGTAACCGTCTGTATCCCATGGGAAATCTGCCTCATTGGCCAGACCTTCGTCGACCAGCATACGCGCGGCTTCTAGATAGATTTCGGGTTTGTAGACGGACCGGGCCACTTCGTCATACCAGCTGTCTGGCTGCGCTTCGGTGATTTGGCCCCAACGGCGCATCTGTGTCAGATACCAGACCGCATCGGAATAATAAGGATAGGTCGCATTATACCGAAAGAACACGTTGAAATCAGGCACTTCGCGCACGTCGCCGGGTTCGTATTCAAACGTTCCGGTCATGCTGGCGGCGATCACATCCGCATCTGCCCCCACATATTCCGGGCGGCTTAGGATTTCGACGGCCTCTTCGCGGTTGGCATTGTCGTTTTCATCCAACCAGATGGCGGCGCGGATCAGCGCTTTGGTGATGGCCAAAGTGGTGTTTGGATTTTCTTCGGCAAATTCAGCCGAGATGCCGAACACTTTTTCCGGGTTGTTGCGCCACAATTCGTAATCGGTGATCACAGGCACACCGATGCCTTTGGCCACGGCCTGTTGGTTCCATGGCTCGCCAACGCAATAGCCATTGATGGTGCCGGCCTCTAGTGTGGATGGCATTTGCGGCGGAGGCGTCACCGACAGGAACACGTCAGCGGCGATTTGGCCGGTGATGTTGTCAGCCGAATAATAGCCCGGCTCGATCCCGCCAGCCGCCAACCAATAGCGCAGTTCGTAATTGTGGGTGGAGACAGGGAACACCATGCCCATGTTGAACGGTTTGCCCTCTTCGGCGAATTGATCAATCACCGGCACCAACGCTTCGGCAGAAATGGGGTGCTGCGGGCGGCCATCATCCATAGTGGGGATATGCGGTTTCATCATGTCCCAGACTTCGTTGGAAACGGTGATGCCGTTACCGTTCAAATCCATGGAAAACGGGGTGATGATGTGGGCTTCTGTGCCATAGCCGATTGTGGCGGCCAGGGGTTGACCGGCCAGCATATGCGCCCCAGCCAATTGGCCGTCGATCACGCCGTCCAGAAGCACTTTCCAGTTGGCTTGTGCCTCCAGCGTGACAAACAGGCCTTCGTCAAAGAAATAGCCCTGTTCATAGGCCACGGCCAGCGGTGCCATATCGGTCAGTTTGATGAACCCAAAGGTCAGCTCATCTGTTTCCAGCTCTAACATGTCGGCAAAGGCGGGTGTGGCCAGCAGGGTTGTGGCGGCCAGAATGGCGGAAAGTCGTGTCATGTATATTCCCCGTGTCAGGCCCAATCCGGGAGGGGGATCGGGCAGAAATGCAAAAAAGCCGACGACTCAACTGCCCTAAGAAGCAGAAGGTCGAGCGGCTTTGCTCGGTTCACCCAAAATTTGGGAGTGTTCACTTCAGACAACCCCGTTGCTGCCTGATAATGTTAATGGGACATTTACATAGGTCAGGTTCAAGGCACGTGAGGGGATTTCTGCAACGCAGCAACTACGCCCGCTGCAAATGCACAAAAATTACGCAGAACCCCTAGGTCGGATCAAAAATGCAGCCATCAAAGAATTGGTTGGTCTGCAAAAACAGTTTGCCTGATTCCCCGGCCACAGGCATCGGGTTGTCCACTGCGCCTTCTAGTTTTTCGTTGGCGCCGGGCAAATCCGCCCCTGTCCCGCGCAAAGCGGCGCGATGCAAATCCGGGCGAAACACCGATTTGGCGATGTGGATGCTGTTCACCGGGTCCAATCCGTGCCGAGACGCCAATTGCGCCCCAATCCACGCCGCCTGAGAACGCCATGGAAAACTGGCGGCCCCTGCGTGAAATTCCACAAAACGTTCGGTGCGCCGTTCATCGCCGCGGCTGGAAACCACCAGCCGATTGTTCAAAGACCGGTCAATGATTTCAGCCGAGATATTCAGGCGTTCGGGCTTTGACAGCAATTCCGCAGCAGTGATGCGCGACGATGTTTCCCCAAGCCACCGCCCGGCCCGCCAAACGGCGCGGATCAATCGCGCGACCAATTCGGGTTCGTTGGCGGCCCAGTCGTCGCGTGTCGCCAGCACCTTTTCGGGGGCAAAGGACCAGATCGCGGATCCGGGCAACAGCAATTCACCGACGTTGTTTTCAACCGCAATCGACCCCCAGGGTTCGCCCACGCAAAACGCGTCGATTTCACCGGCTGAAATCGCCTGCGCCATCAACGGTGGCGGCACGGTGCGCACGTCGATCCCATCGGGCATGTTCAGCCCCAGTTTTGACAGCCAATAATACAGCAGCTCGGCATGCATCGAAAATGGGAACGGCACGCCAATGCGCAGTTTTCCGGCCCCGATCAACGCCCGCCCAGCCGCATTCGCATCTTTGAAATCAAAGGCATAGCCTTTGGCGCGCAGCAGATCGGCAATGCGGCGGCTCACCCCGATCACATTGCCATTGACCGACATAACCGACACGGCCGACATGGCAGCAGCGCCCCCGCCCAGCCCCAACGCATTGGCGATCGGTACGGGTGACAACATATGCGCGGCCTCGACCCGACCATAGCTGACCATGTCGCGCAACGCCGACCAAGACGGGGCCTGCACCAGATCCAGCGCCAATCCTTCTTCGGCGGCAAACCCCATATCTTGGGCGACAATCAGCGGTGCGGCGTCGACCAGCGGCATGATTGCGATACGTAAAACGGCTTCGTTCATGACAACAGCTCCGCTGCGGTGACCAGCGCCTGCGCCACATCGGCCACCTTGCGCCCCTGATCCATCGCAGCCTTGCGCATCAAGGCATAGGCAGCGTCTTCGTCGATATTGCGCGCCTTCATCAGCAGGCCTTTGGCGCGATCGATGACTTTGCGTTCCTCAAGTGCGCGTTTGGTTTCGGCCAATTCGGTACGCATCCGCTGGAACATGTGAAACCGGGCAATGGCCGCGTCCAAAATGGGTTTCAATCGTTCTGGCTGCAGACCATCGACCACATAGGCAGACACGCCGGCCTCGATCGCGGCCTTGGTCAAACCGTCATCGCTGCGATCCACAAACATCGCCACGGGTCGGTCCATAGGGGCCGATGCCAGCGCCAATTCTTCGAGTGTGTCGCGCGACGGATTGGCAATATCGATCAGCACCACGTCAGGATTCTGGGTGGATATGCGCCGCGCGAGGCTGGTTTCTTCGGCGATGACCTGAATGTCATGAGAACCGGTTTCGGCCAGCGAATCCACGATCCGCAACGCGCGATCACGATCCTTTTCGACAACAATGATCGACAGTTTCTGGCTCATGCTGCATTGCAGCACAGCGCCCTAATATTGAACAGAACCCGGTGCAAACTATCCGGTCCAGACTTGGATGACGCTTAAATTATGGGCATCCCCCAACAAGATACCCAAAAATTGCGCAAACTGCGTCTGGCGCCTAATCCCCCGGGCAAGGCATCCCAGCCACACCCCAAGCCAGCACATCATCCACATGTTCCTGCAATGAATAAGGCGCGGGTTCACGTCCGCCTCCGGGGTTCCAGGCCCAGTGCAAAATCACGTCGTGATCCAGATGTTGTGCCAATTCCAGGTAATCACGCCCCCCATTGCGGTCCGGATCGCGCAGCTGGTGGCACACCTCTGTTGAGGATTTCCCGAACCATTCTGCCGCAACCGGGGCCAGCATCCATGTGGCGTCCACGCGGGGTGGTTCATGGGGCGTTTCATTGCCCCGCGTCGATGTGGTGTGGCAAGTCGAACAAAGCACGTATTCGACGCCGATCCGGCTTTCTCCGGCATTGATGTTCATCCCGTGCGGGCGGGTTTCACCGTAGCTGGGACCGGACCACATGGGCACGTTTTCAGCGCCTACATGACAATTGGAACACCTTGGATGGGACGCCACATCATAGATGCGATCCCAGGCCTGCAACCCCTGTACCACGCTGACCGAGCCCGCTGCAGGTGGGTTAATTTGGGTGTCGCCCATAGCTGCGCCTGCCACCAAAGCCGCAGGTAAAAGGATAAATTTCAAACACTTGCCCATCACACGAAATCCACAAATTTGTTGAATGGCATTTCACGCAGCCGGGTGCCGGTGGCAGCAAAAATCGCCCCTGCCAACGCCGCCGCCGCGGGTGGAACCGGCGGTTCACCGATGCCGCGCACCTGATCGCCGTTTTCCAATCCCCGCACTTCGATTTCTGGGGCTTGGTACAGGCGCATCCCTTCGTTGAGGTGATAATTGTCCTGATCCGCGATCCCGTCGCGATAGGTCATTTCACAATTCATCGCCATGCCAAGCGCGTAGATCACCCCGCCCTGCACCAAGTTTTCAAAGTTCACTGGATCAACCACGGTCCCCACTTCGGCGGCGACCCAGACCTTGTCGATTTTGATCCCGGCGGGGGTGTTGGACACTTCGATCACCTCGGCGCAATGCACCCCAAAGCTATAGGTCAACGCCACGCCGCGGCCTTTGCTGTCGCCCAATGGACCCTGCCAGTTGGACATGTCGCCGACGGTTTCCAGCACCTTGCGGGCCAGATCGTCATTGCACAGGCGCAACCGTTCGGCCAACGGATCAGCCCCTGCCGCATGGATCAATTCATCCAGCGCGGCATTGTAGAAAAACCCGTTGCTGGACGCCCCGACAGACCGCAGTGAACTGATCGGCGCTAATTCCGGCGCGCGGTATCCAGTGACCCGTTGGTTCGGAATATCAAAGGGTTGGTCCCATGCGCCCGCCACAATCTGGCTGTCTGGCCCCGGAATGTTCAGCCCCTGCCGCCCCATCTGGCTGACAATGACCGATGGCATCGAAATGCCCAGATCAAAGCTGTCGACACGGCCGTCTTTGACGCGGCCTTGCATCCGGGCCATGGCGATTTGGCGGGGGAATTCATGCATCATATCCTGTTCACGCGAATAGGTCAGCTTGACCGGAATACCGGGCATTTGCATCGCGATTTCAGCGGCTTGCTTGACCACTTCGTCCTCAAGCCGATGACCAAAAGACCCGCCCATCATCTGAACATGCACGTTGATCTGATCCGCATCCATGCCGGTGATTTTGGCCAAATTGGTTTGGATCATTCGCGGGATTTGGGTGCCGGTCCACACGTCAACGGATTGTGCGTTCACGCGAACAATGGCGTTAATCGGTTCCAGTGGCGCGTGCGGAACATAGGGCGCGCGCAGTTCGGATGTGATAATGTCGTCACCTTGCAACGCGGTCGATACGTCGCCATCATCCAACATCCGGCTGTCCTGATGGTCCGGGGTGAACGCATCTGCCAAGGCCTGCCAGTGATCGTCCATGTGATCGGGAAACGGCGCGCGGCCCCAATTGGCCTGCACCGCCTGCGCGGCCTGAAAGGCCCGCCAAGTATTGTCGGCCACCACGCCAAAACCACCGGTCACAGGCACCACGGCCTGCACGCCGCGCATGTTCAATGCTGCACTGGCATCAAACCCGATCATGTCCCCGGCTTGAGCCGGATTTAACACAATCGCAGCATGGACCATCCCATCCACATGATAGTCGATCCCATAGGCCTGCGTTCCCGTTGATTTAGCAACGATATCAATACGCTGCATCGGTTTGCCCACATATCGCCATTGCGACGGGTCCCGCAGGGTGACGTCCTGAATGGGCGTAATTTCAGCCGCGATTGGCGCCAGTTCAACATAAGATAACGCCGTCCCATCCGGCAAAATAACAGCGCCGTTTTCTGTTTTCAAAGACGCGCGATTGATCCCGGTTTTGTCTGACGCCGCCTGCTTCAATGTTTCACGCGCGCTGGCCCCGGCTTGGCGCAGTTTCACAAATCCATCCGGTACAGTGGTCGAGCCGCCGGTGATCTGCATGCCCATAAATTTCATGATGGCATCAATGGTTCCATGGGCGATTTGCTGCCCCACGCCCCCGCCCGGCACGGCAAAGGCCGCGGCCTCTTCGGAGAGGGCGGTGTTCCAATAGGCCGGGGATGGCGGGCCGGGGTCGACCTTAATCTGGTTCAGATCCACATCCAATTCTTCGGCGATCAACGCGGCCTGCACGTGATAAACGCCCTGCCCTTTGTCGGCGCGCGGTGTGATCAATGTCACCCCATCCGCGTCGATTTTTACATAAGGGGTCAACGCCGCCTCGCCTTGGTTCAGCCCGTCCAGCAACGGATTGGCCACGTCGCGTCTGTACATATAGGCGCCAAAGGCCACACCGCCGACGATCGCTGCGGACCCGATCATGAACGTGCGGCGGGCTATTTTTCCAACTCGGCTCATGGCTTAGACCCCGTTCAAGCTGGCGGCGGCGGATTTAACCGCAGCGCGGATACGCGGATAGGTGCCACAGCGGCACAGATTGGCAGACATGGCGCGGTCGATCGCCGCGTCGTCGGGGTTGGGGTTAAAGTCCAGAAACGCGGCGGCGGCCATGATCTGACCAGATTGGCAATATCCACATTGCGCGACCTGATGATCGATCCAGGCCTTCTGCACCACATGCAGGGCGTTTGGGGTTCCCAACCCTTCGATTGTGGTGATTTCTGCACCGACCGCATCCGCAGCCGTGACCTGACAGGATCGCACCGCCTGCCCATCCAGATGCACGGTACATGCGCCGCATAGCGCAATTCCGCAGCCAAATTTCGGGCCGGTGATGCCCAATTCATCCCGCAAAACCCACAGCAATGGCATGTCGTCTTCTACGTCGATCTGATGATCGGTTCCGTTCACCTGCAAATGCATTTTGGCCGCTCCGTTGTGGGGTTCTGACCATAGATATAGTGGTCATTTTTGCGTAGCGACTTGCAGATCGCGCCAAAACACTATCAGGTTGCGCCACGTCACCTATGTGAGGCCAAAATGCAAAAAGACCGTTATCCTGTGGTTCAAAACCTCATTCTGATCAGCCGTATTTTGGACATTTCACCAGAACGAGTATTGCAGCGTGCCGGGTTGCCCCGCGACCTTGTTCACAACGAAGGCAAAGGCGTAACCGCCGCGCAGTTTTTCAGCCTTTTCAATGCCATGGACCAAGAAGCCGAGGCCCAAGATTTGCCGATCAAGCTGGGGCGTGCCTTTGCCAAAGGGCCGACAAATGCGGCGATGTTTGCCTTTTCTTGCAGTCCCAACACCGAAGAAGGGATCAAGCGGTTATCCCTGTTCAAACCCTTGGTTGCGCCCTGTGATCTGGGTTTGGAACGCCTGTCGGATTCGGTTGTGATCACAACTCGGTCAGCGGATTTGGAACATCCGATGCCGCCCCGTTTGGCAGCGTTTGAAATGGTGTTTTTTACCGAATTGATCCGCAATCATACGATGTCACATGTGGTGCCATTGGCCGTCAATTTGCCCAGCGATGTGGCGGGCCGCGCCCGGTTGGATCGCTATTTTGGCGTAGCTTCGGGAACCGCGCTTTACCCCAGTTTAACCCTGTCGCTAAACGATGCGCATCGTCCGTTATTTTCCGAAAATGCCGCGCTTTGGGCCGGATTCGAGGACGGGTTAAAACAACAAATGGATGCGCGTAAATCCGAAACGCCCATAACCATACGGGTGCAATCCGCGTTGATGGATTTGTTGCCCGCGGGGCATTCTTCGATCGATGCGGTATGTGGGCGGTTGCATATCAGTCGGCGCAGTTTGCAACGTCATTTGAAACAGGAAAACACGTCATTTCAGGCGATTTTGGACCACACGCGATCCAAATTGTCGCTACATTATCTGGCCCGCCCGGACATGAGCGTCGAAGATATTTCCTATCTTCTGGCCTATCGCGATCCGAATTCGTTTTACCGTGCGTTTCAGAATTGGACCGGAAAAACCCCAATGCAGGCCCGCCAAGACGCGCTGCATTAGGGCCTGAAAACAAATACTTAGTTGTTGAACAAGAAATGCAGAACGTCGCCGTCTTTGACTTCGTAGGCTTTGCCTTCGGCGCGCATTTTACCGGCTTCTTTGGCCGGGGCTTCACCGCCCAATTCGACAAAATCCGCATAGGCGATGGTTTCTGCGCGAATAAACCCTTTTTCGAAATCTCCGTGGATCACGCCCGCGGCCTGCGGGGCAAGCGTGCCTTCTTTGATGGTCCAGGCGCGGGCCTCTTTGGGGCCGACGGTGAAATAGGTCTGCAGGTGCAGCAATTCGTAACCGGCGCGGATCAACCGATCCAGGCCCGCTTCGTCCAGCCCCATTTCCGACAGGAACATGTCCGCCTCATCTGGCTCTAGCTGGCTGATTTCTTCTTCGATCTGGGCCGAAATGATCACATGGGCATTGCCTTCGGCGGCGGCCATTTCGGCAACCTTGGCCGAATGATCATTGCCGGTTGCCGATTCATCTTCGCCCACGTTGCAGACATAAAGAACCGGCTTGGTGGTTAGCAATTGCAGCATTTTCCACGCTTTCAGGTCGTCTTCGTCGACCTCCACCACACGGGCGGGTTTGCCATCCTCAAGCGCGGCCATCGCGGCGCGCATCAACCGTTCCTGTTGCACGGCTTCTTTGTCGCCACCGCGCACCTTGCGCACGATGTTTTGCAGGCGTTTTTCGATGCTTTCCATGTCGGACAGCATCAATTCAGTTTCGATGGTCTGCGCATCGGCCACCGGATCGACGCGGCCATCCACATGGGTCACGTCGCCGTCTTCGAAACAGCGCAGCACATGGGCAATGGCGTCCACTTCGCGAATATTGGCCAGAAACTGGTTGCCCAGACCTTCGCCTTGGGACGCGCCTTTGACCAGACCGGCAATGTCGACAAATGTCATGCGGGTCGGGATGATGTTGGCGGATTTGGCAATCGCAGCCAGTTTATCCAGACGCGCATCAGGCACGCCCACTTCGCCCACATTGGGTTCGATCGTGCAAAACGGAAAGTTCGCAGCCTGCGCAGCGGCGGTTTTGGTCAACGCGTTGAACAACGTGGATTTGCCAACATTCGGCAACCCAACAATCCCCATTTTGAAACCCATGATCCGACCCTTTGTAATATGGTTTGCCGCCTTTTATGCGGATGTATTCACCACTGCAATGCAGGTCATGCTAGAAAGGTGCGGTTTCAACTTTGCAGGGCAGGCAAATGCCGATTGGGGTGGCCCTCTTTTCCCAACGGGGTCGGGCTGTGGCGGAATCGATGCTTTTCCTATGGGTTTCCTTTCTGCGGGGCATTGATTTTCCGGGTTGAATTCGCCAAACCAAGCGTAACTTAATCGAGGAAACCCAATGTCCCGGATCGACGCAAAATTTGCCGCCCTTCAGGCCCAAAGAAAAAAGGCCTTTGTTGCCTATGTGATGGCGGGCGATCCCGACTATGATACGTCCCTTGAAATCATCAAAGGTCTGCCCGGGGCCGGCGTTGATATTATCGAACTGGGCCTGCCATTTACCGATCCAATGGCCGATGGCCCCACGATCCAACTGGCCGGGCAACGCGCGCTGGCGGATGGTCAAACACTTGAAAAAACGCTGCAAATCGTGCGCGAATTGCGCAAAGACGACACCACAACGCCGGTTGTGCTGATGGGGTATTACAACCCGATTTACAATCGCGGCGTGGATACGTTTTTGGTCGATGCCAAAGAGGCCGGTGTTGACGGTCTGATTGTGGTCGACCTGCCGCCCGAAGAAGACGACGAATTGTGCATTCCGGCGCAAAAGGCGGGGTTGAACTTTATCCGTTTGGCCACCCCGACCACAGATGACCAACGTCTGCCTGCCGTTTTGCAAAACACATCCGGCTTTGTGTATTACGTGTCGATCACGGGCATCACTGGCGCCGCCGAGGCCCAGTCAGATGCCGTCGCCCCAGAAGTGGCCCGGATCAAATCCGCCACAGACCTGCCGATCATTGTCGGCTTTGGCGTGCGCACACCCGACACGGCCCAAGCGATTGCTGGCGTCGCTGATGGCACTGTTGTAGGGTCCGCAATCGTTGAAAAAATCGGCAATGGCGACAGCCCGGAACAGGTTTTGGCCTTTGTCAAAACCCTAGCCGACGGGGCGCACCGCGCCTGACGCCCTGCCCTGATTAGGCCGCTTTGGGTGGGTAAAGCGGGGTGAACAGCCCTTTGGATTGCGCGGTTTGAACATCCGCTAGCAGATCGCGCTCCAACGCTTCGAACAGATCATCCAGTTTATCAATCACGTAATATAGCGGTTGATGAATATCGATCCGGTAGGGCGTGCGTAGGATGTCCAACACGTCAAATGGGCGACGCACCACATCTTTGGCCAGAACCGCATGGGGCAATTCGGTGGGCGACGATGCCAGCCCCGATCCCAACGCTTTGATTTCACCATTTTCGCGGGTCAGACCAAATTCGATGGTGAACCAATAAAGACGGATCAACCAAGAATACTGATCTTTGGTGGCGTTTTGCCCGGCCTGCCCGATCGCTTGGGAAAACCGCGCGAACCGATCATCGGTCAGCAATGGTGTGTGACCGTAGATTTCATGAAAGATATCAGGCTCTTCGATATAGTCGAAATCTTTGCGGGACCGGATAAAACTGGCCGCCGGAAAGGTTTGTTCTGCCAACATGTTAAAGAATGTTTTGAATCCAATCAACGCAGGAACTGGCGCCACGGACCAGCCGGTCAACCCCGCCAGTTTCGCTGATATGTCAGGGCATTGCGGCACGCGGTTTGTGGGAAGGTCCAGCAATTTCAACCCTTTCAAATAGGGCTGCGCCATATGGGTTTGCACCGCCTCAGACTGCGCCGCCACCAAATCTGTCCAGACGGAATCTTCGTCGGACGTATAGGCGATATATCCCTGATCATCGGGGATTTTTGCGGTGTAATCTGTGGATTTCGGCATGGATTTCTCTCTTTGTTATGTCCAATCAGCGTTGCAGAAATTGCGCGAAAAATTCCCCCTCTTTTTGCTGAATATTGATCCTATGGGGCAAAATGTGCTTCATTAGAGGCAAAACTGGGAATGATTTGCCTTGGACACTTTAGACGCCACCGATCGCCGCCTTCTGGAATTGCTACAGCATGACGGAAAAATGAGCCTGCAGGAATTGGCAGAGGCAACAAATTTGTCGACCTCCCCATGCTGGCGACGCATTCGCAAACTCGAAGAGTTGGGCGTGATCAATCGCTATGTTGCGGTGCTGGACCGGCGGAAATTGGGGTTGCACGCCATGGCCTATGTGCAGGTGCAATTGATCGACCATTCCGAAGACACAATCGGCGCGTTTGACCGTTTTGTACAAACCGAACCGCAGGTGGTGGAATGTGCATCGATCACCGGATCCAATGATTACATGCTCAAGGTGGTCGCGCAGGACCCTGAATCTCTGGAAACGTTTCTGCTGAAACGCATTCTGCGGCTGGGTTTGGTGCGGTCGTCGCATACCCATTTTATGTTGCGTCAGACCAAATCCAGCACCGCATTGCCGGTGTGACTTGCCTTTAATGGCATAAATTGGTAAAGGTCTCTTACCAATTCATCCGAAAGCACCTGCCATGCCTGTGATTACCTGTATCGATGACCTGAAACGCCTGCACAAACGTCGTGCGCCTAAGATGTTTTACGACTACGCCGAAAGCGGCAGCTGGACCGAACAGACGTTCCGGGAAAATACATCGGATTTCGATCAAATCCGCCTTCGTCAACGGGTGGCGGTGGACATGTCCAACCGCACCACCCGCAGCAAAATGATTGGTCAGGATGTGTCCATGCCCGTCGCATTGGCCCCCGTGGGCCTGACCGGGATGCAATGTGCAGATGGCGAAATCAAAGCCGCGCGCGCTGCGGAAAAGTTTGGCGTGCCCTTTACCCTGTCAACCATGTCGATCTGTTCCATCGAAGATGTGCGCGAACAGACCAAGGCGCCGTTTTGGTTTCAGCTCTATGTGATGCGCGACGAAGACTTTGTGGACAACATCATCGCAAGGGCAAAAAATGCCGGTTGTTCTGCGCTGGTCATCACCCTTGATTTGCAAATCCTAGGACAGCGTCACAAGGATCTGAAAAACGGCCTGACTGCGCCGCCCAAATTGACCCCGTCGACCCTGCTTGATCTGTCGACAAAATGGCGCTGGGGTTTGGGCATGTTGGGCACCAAACGCCGCACATTTCGCAACATCGTGGGCCATGCCAAAAGCGTGGAAAACATGAATTCCCTACATTCCTGGACGGCAGGGCAATTTGACCCGCAATTGGATTGGGACAAAGTTGCCAAGTTGAAGGAAAAATGGGGCGGCAAAATCATCCTCAAGGGGATTTTGGACGCCGAGGACGCGAAAAAGGCCGTCGAAGTGGGCGCCGATGCCATCATCGTGTCCAACCATGGCGGTCGTCAGATTGACGGATGTCTGTCATCGATCAAAATGCTGCCGTCGATTGTTGCGGCTGTTGGCGGACAAATCGAAATCCATCTGGACAGTGGCATTCGGTCCGGTCAGGACGTGCTAAAGGCCTTGGCGATGGGTGCCACAGGCACCTATATCGGACGCGCGTTTATCTATGGGCTTGGCGCGATGGGCGAAGCGGGCGTGACCAAGGCGCTGGATGTCATTCGCACGGAATTGGACACGACGATGGCCCTATGCGGCCGCCGCGATGTGACCACGCTAGGCAAAGATATCCTATTGATCCCAAAGGATTTCGAAGGTGACTGGCAGGCCTAGCGCCGCCGCAGGATCACAGCAAACGGGATGGCGAGCAGCAACACGCCTGCCACCCCAACATAGGACCAGCGCAGCCCGACATATTCAGACGAAAACCCCATCAAGGTCGGCGCGATAAAGAAACCCGAAAATCCGATCACAGCGACGCGGGAAATCGCCTTGGTGCGGTCCTTGGACGAAACACGTTTGCCGACAATCGCCAGACCAATGGGGCCAATGACCGACACGCCCAGACCCAGCACGCCAAAGCCCAGATAGCCCATCATCGGGGAGGTCGCCCCGGCGGCGATCAGCGCCCCGCCCGCCGCGATCAGGGCCGCGACAATCACCACGCTGGTTTCGCGAAACCGTTCCGATACGGCCTGTCCGGAAAACCGCCCAATGGCCATGGTGATGCCCAACATGGCCGGACCCAGCGCGCCTTCGGCGGCGCGCCCTAACAAAGTGCGTTCGATATGCAGGGCCGACCATGCTTCAACCGTGGCTTCGGACATGAATGCGATCAGGGTCACCGCCCCGCACAACAACACAATCGACCAGGACGCATTGCCGCCTTCGTCAGCGTCGTCGACCTCTGCTGGGGTCATGATCAGGCCCGGTGTCAGTGCCAAGGTCACCAGCCCAACGATTGCAAACACGTAAATTGGCTGCAATCCAGCCTCTCTTGCGACGCCCGTTAACAGGGCCGAAATCGCATATCCGACGGAAAACATCGCGTGATTGGCATTCATCAAGGTGCGCCCGGACTGGGATTCAAGCTCACTTACGCGGGCATTCATGATCACGTCCAGCACGCCCGACGCCATGCCCACCATCATGATCGCAAACGCAAATAACAGCGGCGTGGTGATCAGCGGTGGAAACATCCAGAAAACCGCAAACATCACCGCCGCGATCTGCATGCCGCGCGCGCCCAGCCATTGATCGACCCTGGGGGCCAGCCACATGGCCGACACCAACCCAATGGACGACCCCAACAATAGCTGCCCAAACAGCGCATCCCCGGCCCCCAGCTGGTCTTTGATGACGGGGACCTGCGCGGCAAATGCGCCCCAGAACAGACCAATGATGGTAAAGGCGCGGGCGGGGCGATGGGATAGCTTCAAAGCGCTTTGAATAGACATAATCCATAAGACTCACACTTAACCTTCCAAAGCAAGCGCCAAAGTGGGTTTGCCCCTTTTCAAATGGGGAAATCACCGCTATAGGCACCGCTTCACTGGGCGCAATGCGCGCCCTCATTTGAAAGTGAGTCCCGATATTGGGATGCGCGAGATGAAAGGACATACCATGGCTGGTCAAATTCCAGATCTTATTGCAGAAGCCCGCGAAAATTCCGGCAAAGGTGCAGCACGCGCCGCACGCCGCGCAGGCAACGTTCCCGGCATCGTTTATGGTGGCGAAGGTGAGCCACAGGCGATCAACGTGAACTTCAACATGCTGTTGAAAAAATTGCGTGCTGGCCGTTTTATGTCGACATTGTTCAACCTGAAAATTGAAGGCCAAGAAGACGTTCGCGTTATCTGCCGCAATGTTCAGCGTGATGTTGTCAAAGACCTGCCAACACATATCGACCTGATGCGCCTGCGTCGCACATCACGGGTGAAATTGTTCATCCACGTCGAATTCACCAACGAATCTGCGGCACCCGGCATCAAAAAGGGCGGCGTTCTGACGGTTGTTCGTCCCGAAGTTGAGCTGGACGTTCTGGCGGGTGAGATTCCTGAGCAAATCGTTGTTGACCTGACCGGTCTGGAAGTTGGCGATACCATCACCATTTCCAACGTCACATTGCCAGACGGCGCAAAGCCAACGATCGACCGTGACTTTGTGATCGCAAACATTCAGGCTCCGTCCGGTCTGCGCTCTTCTGACAACGAAGATGACGGCGAAGGCGAAGCAGAAGAAGCTGCTGCTGAAGAATAAATTGCAGAAATGCGATGCGAACGGCGCCTTTGGGCGCCGTTTTGCGTTTTAAGATTGCAAAAAAGCGATCCGGGCCGCGACATCGGCCCAAGTTGGTTCATCCACCGCGCAGATCAAAACGCCGTCACTGATATGGGCGTCATAGTCGCGACCATCCAACATCCGTGCCACACCGCCGGCCTCTTGGACGGCCAAAGCGCCAGCCAGATGGTCCCACGGGTTCAATTTGGCCGACACGCAGAAATCAACATGGCCTTGGGCCAGCATCCGGTATTCATGACAGGAACAGCGCAGCGATAACACGCGGCGAAATTCCGGAAATGTTGCAGCCAATTGGTGTTGCTGTTCTTTGGTGAACAAAAACAGCGGAATATATCCCGTTGGCGGCGTTGCGCCCTTTGATGGGGGGATCGCGCGGTTCTGAAACATCGCGCCCTGCCCGGTGCTGGCTTCGACCCAATCCTGCAATACCGGATCATAAAGCAGACCAAAAACCGGTTTGCCAAACTGCGTCACCGCCAAAATCACCCCAAAAACCGCCAGACCATGGGCAAAATTCCACGTCCCATCCACCGGATCCAAAACAAAGGCCAACTCCGCCCCCGCCAAATCTGCCAACACAGCAGGATTGGCCGCGACCGCCTCTTCTCCGATCACCAATGCATCTGGAAACCGCGCTGAAATCCGTCCTGTCAGGCAATCTTCGGATCGCAGATCGGCTTCGGTCACCAGATCATCGGGCGCAGATTTCGATGCGATCTGATCCACAGACAAATGGCGGAACCGCGGCATGATTTCGGTTTGTGCAACCTCGCGCACTTGGGCAATCAACCAATCTTTGTCGTCGCGGTTTAATGGGCAGGTCAATGTCATCACAAATCTCTCTTTCATTCGGCGCATGCCCCTTCTGGAAATGCGGCCAAAGACAGGGTACAGACCGGATATGAAACTTTTTGTTGGATTGGGCAATCCTGGCCCGAAATATGCGCAAACCCGGCACAATATCGGCTTTATGGCCGTGGACCAAATCGCGCGCGATCATGGATTTCCGTCGTTTCGAGCGAAATTTCAGGGCGAAGTCAGCGAAGGCCGTATTGGGTCTGATCGCGTTATCCTACTGAAACCTATGACATTTATGAACCTTTCGGGTCAATCCGTGGGCGAAGCGATGCGGTTTTACAAATTGGACAGCACTGATGTGACCGTGTTCCATGATGAACTGGATTTGGCCCCCGGCAAGGTGCGGTTGAAATCCGGTGGCGGGCATGCGGGGCATAACGGGCTGCGTTCGATGCACCAACATATCGGTCCACATTATGACCGCGTGCGTCTGGGCATTGGCCATCCGGGTCACAAGGATGCGGTTTCGGGCTATGTGCTGCATGATTTTGCCAAGGCCGATCAGGACTGGCTAGATGATGTGATCCGTGGCATTGGCGATGGGGTGGGGTCGCTGGTGGCAGATGATGGACCACAGTTTTTGAACGCCATTGCCCGGCGTGTGGCCCCGGCGCGGTCCTCAACCAGCAAACCCAAGCCAAAGCCAAATCCGCCCGAACCAGAGGCCGAGCCAGACACCCGCACAGCCATGCAAAAACTGGCGGATCGGTTCAAATGACGGATCGTTTGCGCGCGGCATTTCGCTGGCAGGCCGGGGCGTGCCGTGATTTGGGATCGCCATTTATGGGGCAGCTTTGCGATGTTCTGGCGCAGCGGTTACAGCCCGGAACGGCGCTGACGGATCGGATGTTTGACTGGCCCGGGGATTTGTCCCCAAAGTCCGAAAGCGTGCCGTTGCGTCTATGTGGTGCGCTTCATGCGCTGCGGCTGTCGGGTCGTGCTGGGCTGGAACAGGTCTATCCGCCGCATCACGTCAGCGACGATGAGCTTTGGCAAGCCATTGAAAAGACGTTGATATCAGAGGCGGGCTTTGTCGATGATTTCATCAATTCACCGCCCCAAACCAACGAAGTGCGCCGTCAATGCGCATTGATCGCGATGGGGCATTTCCTGACCCAAACCTATGATCTGCCGATTGTGCTGTCCGAATTGGGGGCCAGTGCGGGGTTGAACCTGACATGGGATCGCTCGACGTTGATCGCGGGTGATGCCCAATTAGGACCGGATAAACCAGTGATGGTGCTGCGCCCTGAATGGACCGGCACGCCACCAACCGGCCCGCATCCCAACGTTGTGGAACGGCGCGGCGTTGACCTGAACCCGCTTGATCCGCATGCAGACAGCCTGCGGCTGCGGGCCTATCTGTGGCCCGACCAGCCAGAGCGTCTGACCCTGACCGCAGCCGCGATTGACGCGGCAGAGGGCCACGTGGATCGGGCGGACGCGATTGACTGGATTGAACAGCGCCTGACCCCGCGCACGGGCCATTTGCACCTGATTTATTCCACCATCGCGTGGCAATATTTCCCAAAAGCGTCCCAAACTCGCGGCACCGACCTGATCGAAGCAGCCGGGGCAAAAGCCACCACTGAAACACCGTTGGCATGGTTCGCCATGGAGCCAGATGATCAGAAACCCGGTGAGCAAAAGCCGGGGGCTGCGATGACACTGCGATTATGGCCCGGTGATCTGCGATTTGATCTGGGGCGCGTTGATTTCCACGGGCGTTGGATCCATTGGGATCCACAACAGCATTGATTTGGCGGGTCTTTTTGTGATTGGCTGGTCCTATGGAAAAAGATGCATCAACCAATGTTTTGGGCAAAGCCCTGACATCCTGTTCCACCAATCCGGTGACCGGCTATTTTCGCAACGGGGCCTGTGATACCTGCGCCCAAGACGAAGGCAACCACACCGTCTGCGCCGTGATGACAGCCGAATTTCTGGCCTATTCAAAATATGTAGGCAATGACCTGTCCACACCCCGGCCCGAATTCCATTTTGCGGGGCTAAAGCCGGGCGATCAATGGTGTCTGTGTGCGGCGCGATTTTTGCAGGCCCATGACGAAGGATGCGCGCCATTGGTGTCCCTGACGGCCACCCATGAACGGGCATTGGACATTGTTTCATTGGATATTCTGGCGCAACATGCCCTGCCCGTTTCGGATGGTCCGGCGGAATAAGCCGAGGTTCCTAAACAAAAAAGGGCAGCCAAAAGCTGCCCGATTTAAGCTATTTTTCCAATGTCTTAATCTTCGGCCGAGCGGCCTTCTGTGTCGGACATGTCAAAGCCTAGATATTTCGCCACCGTAAAGATGTCTTTGTCGCCGCGCCCGCACATGTTCATGCAGATGATGTGGTCCTTGGGCAGGGTTGGTGCGATTTTCATCACATGGGCCAATGCGTGGCTGGGTTCCAACGCGGGGATGATACCTTCGGTGGAACAGGACAATTGGAACGCTTCCAACGCTTCTTTGTCGGTGATCGACACGTATTTGGCGCGGCCGATTTCATGCAGCCAGGAATGTTCCGGCCCGATGCCCGGATAATCAAGGCCCGCCGAGATCGAATAACCGTCCAGAATCTGACCATCATCATCCTGCAACAGATAGGTCCGGTTGCCATGCAGCACGCCGGGCCGTCCACCGGTCAGGGATGCGCAATGTTCGACCTTGTCGTTCACACCTTTGCCGCCAGCCTCGACACCAATAATATTCACCGATTTGTCGTCCAGAAACGGATGGAACAGACCGATCGCATTGGACCCGCCCCCGATAGCGGCGATTAATGTGTCGGGCAAACGGCCTTCGGCCTTTTGCATCTGTTCGCGCACTTCTTTGCCGATGATCGATTGGAAATCACGCACCATCGCAGGATAGGGATGCGGCCCAGCCGCGGTGCCGATGCAATAAAACGTATCCGCCACGTTGGTCACCCAGTCACGCAGCGCATCGTTCATCGCATCCTTTAGCGTACCCCGGCCCGATTGCACAGCGACCACTTCGGCGCCCAGCAGACGCATGCGGAACACATTGGGCGATTGGCGCTGCACATCATGCGCGCCCATATAGACCACACATTTCAGGCCAAATTTGGCACAAACCGTCGCGGTCGCAACGCCGTGCTGACCGGCCCCGGTTTCGGCGATGATCCGGGTTTTGCCCATGCGCCGCGCCAGAATGATCTGGCCCAACACGTTGTTGATTTTATGCGCGCCAGTATGGTTCAGCTCGTCACGCTTCATGTAAATCTTGGCACCGCCCAGATGTTCGCTCAGCCGTTCAGCGTGATAAAGCGGGCTGGGACGGCCCACGTAATGGGTCCACAGATCATTCATTTCCGCCCAGAAACTGTCATCGGTTTTGGCAATTTCGTACTGCTCTTGCAGCTCTAGGATCAGCGGCATCAATGTTTCAGAAACAAACCGCCCCCCAAAGTCGCCAAACCGTCCCCGTTCATCAGGGCCGTTCATGAAGGAATTGAATAGATCGTCTGCCATTTTGCTCTCCTGGTGCGGATACCAAACAGACCTAGCGCCCCCTCTGGGGCGGGGCAAGGCTCTGGGGTGGCAAAAACACACGGACATGTATGTTCTTGGGATGAATAATGGTGATTGGGGCTTGGCGCGCGATCAGGCCTTGGCGGCGCGCACAAAGGCATCGATCAATGCTGCGTCTTTGATGCCGGGTGCAGATTCGACGCCAGTGGACACATCGATCTGTTTCGCACCGGTGCGACGCACGGCTTCGGCCACGTTGTCAGGGGTCAGCCCCCCGGCCAACATCCACGGTTTGGTCCAATATTTGCGATCCGCCAGCAGCGTCCAATCAAAGGCCAGCCCGTTGCCGCCCGGCAGATCTGCGCCTTTGGGGGCTTTGGCATCAATCAGCAATTGATCCGCCACCTGGGCATAAGCATCGATTTGCGGCAAATCCGCGACGTCACGCACACCGATGGCTTTCATCACCGGCAATCCATAACGGGCTTTGATTTCCGCCACGCGTTCGGGGCTTTCGCTGCCATGCAGCTGCAACATATCCAGCGGCACCTGATCGGTGATCGCATCCAGCTGCGCGTCATCCGCATTGACCACCAGCGCCACCTTGGCAATGCCCATAGGCACGTCCACCGCCAACGCAGCAGCATCCGTAGTGCTGACAGCACGCGGGGATTTTGGGAAAAAGACAAAGCCGATATAGGCCGCACCAGCATCTGCCGCAGCGCTCACCATCTGCGGAGTTTTCAGCCCGCAAATTTTCACTTTCACATCGGTCGACATGGCTTAGCTGGACTGCTCCAGCAGCGCCAGAACCTCGTCTTTGCCTTCATGTTTCTCGGCCTTCAGCCGGTCCACTTCACGACGCAGACCTTTGGCCGCACGTGTTTGGGATTTTGCTTCGGCGCGGAAACGATGTTCGCGCAGCCATTCCCACATGAAGCCGACCAACAGGCCAACCCCAACGGAGGCCGCAATGACCACATATAAAGGCAGTTCGATCACTGGGGACATGCCCAGCAAGTCAGCCAAGAATTCAGGCATGGCGCGCAATGTCACCAACCCACGATTAGCTAATCCGACCGCAATCAGACAGATAGCCACAATGGCCCAGAAGCCGTAACGAATATAACGCATAGCGCTTGTTTATCCGCCGTTCAGCCTGTCGCGCAAGAGCTTACCGGTCTTGAAAAACGGAACATGTTTCTCATCGACCTCAACAGACTCGCCCGTGCGCGGATTTCGGCCGACACGTGCGTCGCGTTGTTTGACCGAAAACGCGCCAAAGCCGCGCAATTCAACCCGATCGCCACTGGACATGGCATTGGTGATTTCGTCGAAAATCGTGTTCACAATCTTTTCGACGTCCCGCTGATACAGATGCGGATTTTCGTCGGCGATCTTTTGAATTAGTTCCGAACGGATCATGTGGAACCCCCAGTTGGTTGTTTTTGCAGGTTTCCCCTGCTTTTCCTTCGTGAACTATTGCGCGAAACCCGCGCCAAGAAAAGAATGCAGATGCAGCAAATGCCGCTTAATTGCAGATTTCTGCGGGTTTTAGGGGGGAAGTGGCGGAAAATACGGTTAAATTTCGCGCCCGATTTTCGAATTAGACCCGAATTGCCACTTTAACCCCCACCGATTCGGGACGGTTGCCCCCAGACATAGCCGCGTTTACCAGAGATGAAGCCACGTCCAATGCAATTGCCTTGAAAACCCACTAGGTCCTTATGTTGTGATAAACACACCGGATGACGGCTTTGCGGACTTTGCCGACCTTGGGTTTTCAGTCTTTACTAACGCAGCACTCCTTCGCATCTGCGGCACACCTTTTGTTGCGATGCAACGCAAGTCGTCGAAGCTTCGTTCAACGACACCGATCTGGTCCGGATCGACACTGCACTTTCGCCACAACTGAATCAGACAACTCAGATGCGGGACAAAGTGAGCATTCGCTGCAGCTTCTCTAATGTTCGCTTTGTTCTGACCCGTTCCCTATCGAGTCCGTCAAATTCAGTCAGCTTCACACTGTTTCCCATCGAGATACCGATCTCGACGGGTTTGCGTGCCTAGACAGAATCATCGCTACAATCGGAACAGTAGTTTCGCTACATAACCCTATTGGGGCCGCGATTTTGACAGCTCCTGAAGCAGGATCCGGTAGTCCAGCACCAGCGAAACAAAAAACACGCCATAAGCGGCCATAAGCACAGCCATCGCAACAGGTTCTGCTGGCCCTTGGCCCAGATAAACCTGATGAACACCGTAGGCCAGCACCGTCGGCCAAGCGATGAAATGCGTGGCGGCAAGCACGTTAATGTTGCCGGTCAGGTTGAATGACAATGGCGCAAAGATGCCAACCGTGATCAGAAACGTGACCAGATTGATCACATGCAATTGGCTATCAAGGTAGAACGCCTGCGCGGCAAAGGTGAGAACCATCACCGCCATCCAGAGCTTTACGTGGGTTGGCAAGTGTCTGCTTTCTTTCATCATTCCCAGCATTTCAAGTCTCCGATTGGGGTTGAGTGATCAAGGCAGATTCAAGCATCTTGCCAAACTGTTTTGTCACCATGTTCCGGGGCATCAGTCGAGCCATACGTGTCATAAGGCGGTTTTTCCGTGCCGGTACAATCGTGGTGCGCTGCCCGAGTGCCGCTAGGCTCTCTTGGGCGACAACGGCGGGGTCGCCCATTGGCATGGACATTTTTTTGAGGTCGATGACCTCTCCAAGTTGGTCACCCATGCGGGTCTTTGTGCCGCCGGGAGCGACGGATAGAACATCGATATTCTTGTCCCTCAGCTCAACTGCCAGCGCTTCACCGAGGTTAAGAATGAACGCCTTGGCCGCGCCGTAAACGCTGGAAAATGGCATCGGGAACATCCCAAAGACGGAACTGATCAGGATAATCCCGCCGCCGCCGCGCGCCACTAACCGTTGCGAAATTGCGCGGGTCAGATGGGCCGTTGCGGAAACATGAATGGCAATAAGCCCTTCATCCATATGGTCCGGCGCATCAAGATAGGGACCGACATAGGCATTCCCGGCCGAGTGGACAAACAGGCCA
Source organism: Aestuariibius sp. HNIBRBA575 (assembly GCF_040932005.1). Taxonomy (NCBI): domain Bacteria; kingdom Pseudomonadati; phylum Pseudomonadota; class Alphaproteobacteria; order Rhodobacterales; family Paracoccaceae; genus Aestuariibius; species Aestuariibius sp. HNIBRBA575. The sequence continues at coordinate 846,790 of NZ_CP162414.1, read as the reverse complement.
ACATCCAGCACCGCGATCTCTTGCAACAGTAAATCGCGGCCCTCTTGTGTCGCTAAATCGGCGGAAATCACCTTGGTTTCTGTCCGAATGTCCTGCGTGGCTGTTCGTGTCAAAGCATCGGCTGAGCGAGCGACAAGGATGACTTTCATCCCCTGTTTGGCCAGTCCGATTGCGAATTGCCGCCCGATGCCGGAACTTGCGCCGGTGACCACGGCCCATTCGCCATATTTTTGTGGGTCTTTCATTAACTTCTCCAAGTTGTTTGTCAAAATGTCAGCGCCCACGCTCCGATTATCAATGGACAGAAGTTGACAATTTTGGTGCAAAAATGTACGAAGCTGGGATGAACTGGGATGATCTCAAAATTGTTTTGGCCGTTTTTCGCAGCGGGAATGCAGGAACAGCCGCAACAGACCTTGGGCTAAGTCATGCAACGATCTCTCGGCGCATAGCTGAGATTGAACGGAACCTTGGTGTGGCACTGGTCGATCGTAGCGGGCTAAGCTGGCGGCCCACCCCAATATGCGCGCAGGTGGCCGCGCAGGCTGAACAGATGGAGGTGCTCCATGACGAAGCTCTGCGCGTTGCCACTGCCCATAGTTCGGACTTGTCGGGACCCGTTCATATCTCTGTGCCCACGGGCACTGTCGAAGGGTTTGTCGCCGAAGCCCTGAAAGATCTGCCCCGTCTTGCGCCAGACATTCGTTTGATATTCCTCATTGAGGATCAATTCTCTGACCTGCCAGGCCGAAAGGCAGACATCGCCGTGCGCTTTACAAGCTCTCCCGATCCTGACCTGATTGGCCAAAAAGTCACTCAGAGCGCTTGGGGGTTTTATTCTAGCGCGGATTTGGCCAGGGTCATCAACGCACAGGTTGATGAAGAAACGACTGTCATGGCACCCATCCTGACAACCGAACGTGATGGAGCGTTTCCCGATTGGGCGCGCCGTTATTTTGACCCGGCAAGCCCATGTCACTTTGTCTATGGTTTTCCGTCCAAAGCAGCTATGGCGGCACAGGGCTTTGGTGTGGCGCATCTTCCGCGGGTGATCGGCGACGGCACACCAAGGCTAACATTGCTCAGCAAGCTTGCCAGCCCTTTGGAAACGGAGCTTTGGGTCTTGGCAAATTCCGACACGCGATCCAGCAAAAGGATATCCCAAGTTAAGCGGGTGCTGATTGATGGTCTGACAGCCATGCGGCCGCGGTTTTTCCCAACTGGCGAATGAGAGAACAATCTTGCTTGAAGAATGCAGTGGCTGGCCAGCGGCCACATGGACAACTGGCCAAATAGATTTGCCTTAGCGTGACGCCGACCCAACCAAGTAAGTGAATGACGTCAAGTGCGCATCGTTGAAGGCTGATACTTCCTCTAGGATACCCGTGTTTGCCGCCCGAAACTGGTCGGCCACTTCTGCACTTTCATAGTGAATGACAACCACCTCGTCCGGAGTTGGAATTCCGTCAGCAGCGTGAACCTGAAGAAAAGACTCATTAATCCAGCGGCCATCAAGGGATTGCGCCATCATGTTCAGCGCGGTCAGGTCCTGCTCTCGGGCGTCAACATCGGCGTTGTTATAATAGCCGACTTTCAAAACGTACTGCCGTTGCGCCACGTCGCCATCCACAGCGTCGATCGGAAAATTGATCAACGCGCCTTCGAAGATTGCTATCGCTGTGCCATCGGAAAACAAGTCTGATGTCGCTTGCCTCCGGGCAGTGTTGCCCAAAACGCCCTCCCCGCAATCAAGAACGACGAACTTGTCCGGCTGGGTCAGATCGAACTCCAGTTTGCCCTGCGCAGCCATGATAGATCCTTCACGATGGATGGCACAGCCGAGGTTAGCGACTGCTTCGTCGTTCAGAACGGCGTCCCCGGCATAGAGCCCGACAACCCCGACTTGCCCAGCAAAAGCAGCAGAGGAAGACAGAGCCAACACAGCGCTGGCAATGAGTGTGGATTTCTTGATCATGATCTTAGTCCTTTGTGTCGAGTGAAATGAAAACGCGATGATCGGCAAAGACATCGCTGGGTCGTTTGTGTTTTCCCGACCTGACCGCCTGAATGGCTGCAATCGGCCGTTCGATGAAGGTGGCAGGATGTGCCGGCACGGGAAGTGACGGTGCATGTCCGTGGAAGACTGCCGAAAAACTTGTGTCATCCCATTTGTAGGCGACTTCACATGCGGTTTTGCCGTCATAGGTCAGGCCCAACCGCATTTCCCCATCCAATGGGTCGCGGATATCGGCGTCAATAAGTGTGACTTCGTAGGTCATGGCGCGCTCCAGTTTGTGTTCTGACTGGATATCCATTGGCGAGATGTATATAAATTATCCAAATTTGAGACATAGTGGATAATATTTGCACCATGAAAAATTGGGATGACTTGCGCATTTTTCACGCCATGATTGGTGCGCGCTCTGTGCGTGAAGCGGCCGAGAAGCTCGGAACGACCCACGCGACAGTCTCGCGCCGGATCAGAAGTCTGGAAGCCGAAATGGGCCATACGCTGTTTGAACGCACGCGCACCGGCTATGAGCTGACCAGCTTTGCGCAGGCTGTTGCCGACCTCACGGATGTCGTCGGTGACAACATCGCGGCCATCGACCGGATGGCTTTCGCCAAACAAGGCGGACTGGCAGGAACTGTGCGATTGTCAGTACTCGAAGACTTGTTCCTTGCAGTGCTGGCCGAACCATTGTCTGCCTTCATGGAACTACATCCATTGGTCGAAGTGTTGGTCGACACGACGGCGACATTAAGCGACCTGAGACGACTTGAAGCCGACGTGGTCGTGCGGATAACCCGTGACCCGCCGGAACAGGCATTTGGCCGCAAGGTCGCAGATAGTCCACTCGCGGCCTATGCCTCCCCTGACTACCTCGCCGATCGTCCTGAGATAGATCGGTGGATTGCATTGGATTACCCCCCTGCGCGCGCACCACAGCTACAGGCTCGACCGGTTTTGCGATGCAACTCAATCGGTGCCGTCGTTCGGATGCTGGAGCGTGGGCAGGGTATTGGTTTGCTGCCTTGTTTTGCCGGAGACAAAAGCCAGGGCCTCACCCGCGTCGCTGAAATTCCGCAGGTGCCCGATATGGAAATCTGGGTTCTGACCCATGACGATGTTCGAAAGAACCCACGCGTGCGCGCATTAATGGACCATCTCTATGAAGCATTCAAAGGCACGAGAGGCTTGATCGAAGGCACCAGCGCAGCAGCTGGATGATCATGCTGTTCTTCAAAAGACTGCCCCCTTCGACGTCAAATCTCGAAAGAGTAATTCAACCACACGATCTTGTCGAAAGTCATATCGGCAGAGAATGGGATGATAAGGTAAGGCCGTTTTTTGAACGACCCATTTTTTGGGGGGCATGGGTATCAGCCAAGCGCATTCATATGGCAAGTGCCCCACGAGTTTGAAACGGTTTCGATCAAGCCGTAAAAGCCGACGTTCTTGCGTTGCGCAGCATCGGTCAAGGTGGGCTCTCATTCCTATTTCGCTGCAGCGAGTTTGTAGGCCCGTTCTGAATTGGTGAACGGCACCGGCCATTCGTTCACGACACTGAAAGGATTGTAAGTGCAACTAACGGGTTGCGGACAAACCGGGCTTTCGCTGTGGCGGCTCGAACGACCCTTAGCTTTCTGTGGGGCGAAACACGACATCTAGAGGGAACACAGATCGCGACCGGTGTAAAAAACTAAGGGCAATTTCCAACAGAATTCGGGGGCTGCGTGCCCTCGCCGGGCACGTCACTAGGATACCTTCTTTGCAACCATAAAATAGCTAGATGCACCCTTGAAAATTTCCTCAGTCTCAATGACCTGCAGTCTTTGATCATCCATCAAATCGTCCAAGTCTGCACTCTTAAGCTGTCGAATGGGGACTGGGATAACCCCAACTCTTAACAACGCTCTGACCAACAGAATTTGTAGCGCAACCAAGGCTGACTTTTTACTGCCCAAGCAAGGTGTTACAGAAATAATCAATCCGCCAGGTTTCAGCAGATCAACCGTTCTTTGCACTACACTTTCCGGATCAGGCACCGTGTGCAGCACGTTGAATGCCAACACCACATCGAATGAACCATTCTCGAACTTTTCATCGAAGATGTCAGATTTCTCGAAATCAATGTTGATAATGCCGCCTGTCGCGGCCTTTGCCTTTGCGATTTCAATCATCGCGGTTGAGATATCAATCGCGCGCACGCTCTTGACCAAGCCGGAGATCTCGCAAGCGGTCGTACCTGTTCCACATCCGTAATCCAACACAATGTCGGTATCCTTCAGATGCCTCTTTGCGTATTCGCGGCTGCGACTATGAATGAACTCAAATTTCTCTTCTGTTTTGTCATAGCTGCTGGCGGATTGATTCCAAAACTTTTCCGATTTGTTCATTCTTTCTTTCCCATCAATTCAACATGATCCTGCGGCCTCTTCCGCGTATTCGTGACGACTTCGTCAATGCGCTGCTGCACCTTTTCACTTGCCTGACCGCGCTTGTTTGCCGGGGCCGATTTGACAGCCACAATCAACAGCAACAAAGCCAATGCCCCTAGACCAGCAGCAAGCAAGAATGGTGCGCCGGCGTGCCAAGTGTTTGCCGATCCCTCGTTTGACAATTGGGAGGCGAAAAGCTGGGTCATCATTGGAAACGAAACCAAAGACGCTAATGCGCCAAGGCTTGCAAACGTGCCTTGCAGCTCGCCCTGCCGATCAGGATCGACCTGCGCAGAGCTTTCACCAACAATCGCAATGCCAACAATTGCTCTGAGCGAGAAAGCTGGCAGAAGGATCAAAGCGAACAACCCAGATTGCAGCCAAACCAGTGTTAAATAGCCCGCAAAACCAAGCGACAGCCCTAACGCAGCCACATTCAGGTTGCCTATTCGCTTGGCAACCGGGCCCAGAATTGCCGCCTGTGTCAACACAAAGCATATGCCCATGATACCAAAGGAAAGACCAATTGTGGTGCTGTCCCAACCGTATCGCGCAGCACCGAAATACGCCCAAACCGCAGGAAAGACAAAACCTGCCAATGCATCAAAAAAGTACACGGCGAACAATGCCAAAGACACCCCTTGCACGCGGAATAGCAAGGGACCAAGCGGATTGATGATCTTCCAGGTGATTTGGCGTCTGTTTTCTTGAGGCAACGACTCTTTTACAAAAAAAACCGTTCCCACCAAAGCCACCAATGACAAAGCCGAGGCAGCGTAAAAGGGCGCGCGGGGTCCGTAGGTGCCTAATAGACCACCGATGAATGGCCCCATGACAAAGCCGATACCTGCGGCTGCACCCACGTAGCCAAAAAACTTGGTGCGGTCTTCCTTGGAAGAGCGATCAGCAAGGTATGCCATGGCAACCGATAGCGTCGCCGAACTGGCACCGGATAACGTTCGGCCAACGAAAATCATCCAGAGGTAAGGTGCCGTTGCCATCATTAAATAGTCCGCCGAAGCGAGTGCTAATGAGCACAGCAAGATTGGACGGCGACCGTATCTGTCGGACAACGCACCTAGGATCGGACTGAAAACAAACTGCATCGCCGCAAAAACCAATGAAAGGTATCCGCCAATCGCCGCAGCTCTGGCAATTGACCCACCTTGAAACCCGGCAAGTAGCTCTGGCATGACAGGCATAATCAGGCCGAGGCCCATCGTGTTCAGAATAGCTATTGTACAGATTACGGCTGTTGCTCGGTCAAATCCCTTGGGCATATTGTTCTCCGGTCTCTCGAACAATTCATGCCCGTGAGTTCTCTGGTGGTGACAACATCAGGTAAAACGCTGCCGGAGACTTCTTTTCGTCCCTTGTTCAAACATCATATCCATACATCAATGGTCGTTCTATTGACTAAATACGTTGGTTCTATATACGCAGATCGATGAACTGGCAGGCCGTATCATTCGATTGGAACCAAGTGAGGGCGTTCCACGCTACCGCCCTAGAAGGGTCGTTCAGTGCTGCGGCTCGCGCATTAGATACAACGCAGCCAACAATCAGCAGACAGATATCCGCTCTCGAGGCTTCGCTTTGTGTCACTTTGGTTGACCGCACAGTTAAGGGGCAAACGCTGACCCCAGCGGGACAAGAACTCTTTGCCCACGTACGCTCTATGGGTGAGGCTGCAACGCTCTTGTCGATGGCAGCCAGCCGTCAATCGCAAGACATTACCGGGGAAGTCGTGTTAACCGCGACCGACCTAATGGCAGCGGCTTTCTTACCTGTCATATTGTCGAAACTGCGGAGCCAGGCGCCGGGCATCACAATCTGCATCAACGAATCCAGTGGCATCCAGAACCTCAAGCTACGCGAGGCAGACATTGCTATCCGGCATGCCCGACCGGATCAAAGTGATCTCATATCAACCCATGTCGGAGACCTGAGAGGCAACTTATACGCATCAACCGACTACCTGACACGCGCTGGTCAACCCCGCACCAAAGAAGATCTGGCCGACCATGATTTTGTGGGTATTCCCGACCCCGACCGTCTGATTGCGCCGTTGAACAACATGGGCATCCCGGTGCAACCGTCAAACTTCGTGATGCAGCCCTACTCGAGTTTGGTCACTTGGGAAATGGTGAAGTCCGGTCACGGAATTTCTATGCTGCCCGAGGTGTTAGGAGACGTTGAAACGTCTGTCGAAAAAGCACTCGCGGACCTGCCCTCTCTGGAGTTCCCGATCTGGTTGGTCACGCACAGAGAACTTCAAACAAGTCCGCGGATCAGAGCGGTATTTGACCTTTTGGCCCACTATCTTGGAAAGATCGCCAATGCCCGCATCGAAGAAACAAGCAGTTTGTCGTCATTGTTATCCAAAGAGCCCCACTAAATCGACCATTCGCCACCCCGAAGAAATCTGTTAAATTGGGCCCAAAGCGGGCATCGATGGTGTTGGATGCTGTTCAATAATGCCCTGCCCTCAGTCCACACCCGGAAACGCAAAAAGGCCCCGCAATTTGCGGGGCCTTTCTGGTGTTACAGATCGCGGGTGCGATTATTCGTCGTCGCCTTTCAGAGCGGCGCCGAGGATATCGCCAAGCGATGCACCGGAATCCGAGGATCCGTATTGTGCAACAGCTTCTTTTTCTTCTGCGATTTCGCGGGCTTTGACCGACAGGCCCAAGCGACGTGTTTTTGCGTCGATGTTTGTGACGCGCACGTCGATCTTGTCGCCAACCTGGAAACGCTCTGGGCGCTGGTCAGCACGATCACGGGCAAGGTCAGAACGACGGATGAAGGATTTCATGCCTTCATACTCGACTTCAACGCCGCCATCTTCGATTGCGGTGACTTCAACAGTCACAATCGAACCGCGCTTAACAGAACCGGTTGCATCGGCAAACGGATCGCCGTCCAGCGCTTTGATGGACAGGGAAATACGCTCTTTTTCAACGTCAACTTCGGCAACCTTGGCTTTGACAACGTCCCCTTTGCGGTAATCACCGATCACGTCTTCGCCGCGGCCTTCCCATGTCAGGTCAGACAGGTGAACCATGCCGTCGATTTCGCCGGGCAGACCGATGAACAGACCGAATTCAGTGATGTTTTTAACTTCACCTTCAACTTCAGTGCCTTCTGGGTGTGTCTCAGCAAAGACTTCCCATGGGTTGCGCTGTGTCTGTTTCAGGCCAAGGGAGACGCGACGTTTGCTTTCGTCGATTTCCAGAACCATGACTTCGACTTCTTGGGACGTAGACACGATTTTGCCGGGGTGTACGTTTTTCTTGGTCCAAGACATTTCGGACACGTGCACCAGACCTTCAACGCCGGCTTCCAGCTCAACAAATGCACCGTAGTCGGTGATGTTGGTGACGCGGCCCATGTGAACGGATTCAAGTGGGTATTTGCCAGCAACTGCATCCCATGGATCTTCTTGCAGCTGTTTCATGCCCAAGGAGATGCGGTGGGTTTCTTTGTTGATCTTGATAACCTGAACGTTGACGGTTTCGCCAATGGCCAGGATTTCAGATGGGTGGTTTACACGGCGCCATGCCATGTCTGTGACGTGCAACAGGCCGTCAACGCCGCCCAGATCAACAAACGCACCGTATTCGGTGATGTTTTTCACAACGCCTTCGACCGCTTGGCCTTCGGTCAGGTTGCCGATGACTTCTGCGCGCTGTTCTGCACGGGATTCTTCGAGGATCGCACGACGCGATACAACGATGTTCCCACGACGACGATCCATTTTCAGGATTTGGAACGGCTGTTTCAGACCCATCAATGGGCCCGCGTCACGCACAGGGCGTACGTCAACTTGGGAACCGGGCAGGAACGCAACTGCGCCGCCCAGATCGACTGTAAAGCCGCCTTTGACGCGACCAAAGATTGCGCCTTCGACGCGCTCTTCGTCTGCATATGCTTTTTCCAGACGATCCCATGCTTCTTCGCGGCGCGCCATTTCACGAGAAATAACAGCTTCGCCACGGGCATTTTCAGCAGCGCGAAGGAAAACTTCAACTTCGTCGCCAACCGAAATCTCGGGAGCTTCACCTGGGTTTGCGAATTCTTTCAGATCAACGCGGCCTTCCATTTTGTAGCCTACGTCGATGATTGCTTGGCCAGCCTCGATAGAGATGACCTTGCCTTTGACAACGGACCCTTCATTGGGTGTGTCCATTTCGAAGCTTTCTTGCAGAAGGGCTTCGAATTCTTCCATGCTTGTGTTCTGAGCCATGTGGCGTCGTTTCCTTTACGTATTCTTTTTTCTGGCCGCGCGGTTGTCTCCGCCGGTCTTGGGGTTAGCTTGTTGGTCAAGACGACACATAAAACAAAGAGGGCCGGATAACTCCCGACCCTGCTCGATCTTTTGTTTTATGGCTTAATCGCCTTATTGACACCGCGCGTCTAAGGCGTTTTGCCCTTATTGGCAAGCGCAAACCCAATTTGTGAGACCCAAATGCCCCATCCGATTACGCCCCTCACCGCCGCCCAAACCTATGATTTACGTCATCGGGTGTTGTGGCCGGATCAACCGCGTGACTTTGTGATTGTACCGGGGGATGACGCCGCGCTGCATTTCGGTGTGTTGGATAATGGTCAAGTCATTGGAATCGTGTCGATGTTTGACACAGATGACGGTGTGCAATTGCGCAAACTGGCGACCGACCCCGCGTTCCAAGGCCGCGGCATCGGGTCCGCACTGGTCGCCCACGTGGTCCAAACCGCCCGCATATCCGGCACCCACCGGATTTTCCTAAGCGGCCGCCACAGCGCGCTGGATTTCTACAAATCCTTCGGCTTTGCGGCCTATGGCGATCCCTATCTGGTCGAAAATGTCCCCTGCCAGAAAATGGAGATCCGATTCTAATCCGCCTGCTCGGTTTCAGTTTCCCCTACAATTCTTGCCCTTTGTTCAGCAAGTCTTCGATCAATTGACGCTGCAAATCGGTGCTGTCCCCATTGCCAAACTGGGCCGCGCCGCCAGAATATAGCCCGCCATAGGTCTGGGCGATATTCACCGTCTGAGCCAGCCCCGAGATCAGCTGTTCACGCTCAAGCGGGGACAGCGGGTGGATGTAAGTGGCCCAAAGTTTACCATGCGCAACCGCATAGCGCGCATCCAATGCCGTGTCGAAATTGGCCTGCAAAACCCGCATGATTTCGTCCTCGGTCATGCCTTCCGCATTGCGGATCGGGACCATGGCGCGCATCCGGTCCGCCGCCACATCCACGACGATCAGCACGGGAATGTCGGCGATGGTCAGTTCAACTTGGTTGGGGCCAAATTGCACGTCCGGGTCCAGAATCGTCAGGATTTCCGCCATACGATTCAAGGTCATAGGTGGCTCTGCCCCCTCTGACTGCTGGGCAAAAACCGGCGTTGTAAACGCCAATGTCAGACACAGGGTTAGGACAGACCGCATATGATTTCCTTTCAGGTTATGCCCAGCATGGACCCAAAGGACCGGTGAAGTCCAAGCACGATTGGTCACCGGTTTGTGCGCGATGTTACCGTTTGAGGGTTTGGGCCAACAAAACGCGGGTGAACCGCCCTAAAACGGGGCGATTTCAATGCCTGCCTGTTCTAGTTTTGCCCGCAAAGCGGTGGCCATTTGCACGGCTGTGGCCCCATCCCCATGTAGGCAGATCGTGTCGATCTTGCAGGGAATGCGCACGCCATTTTCGGAAATAATAGCCTGTTCCTGCAACATCTGAATGATCCGGGGCGCGGCGGTTTCGGCGTCATGCAACACTGCGCCCGGCAGGCTGCGATCCACCAACGTCGCATCGTCATTATAGGCCCGATCGGCAAAGATTTCGCCAGCCCAAGCGCATCCCAATTCTTGCACCGCTTTTTCTTGGGCCGTGCCGGACAGAACCATGATGATGATGTCCGGCTGAACGGCCAGAGCCGCGCGATAACAGGCGCGGGCCATGTCGATGTTTTCGGCGCACATATTGGCCAATGCCCCGTGCAATTTCAGGTGGCGCACCTGCCCGCCTGCGACCTTGGCCATCGCTTGGGCTGCGCCCAGTTGATAGGTCACCAGATTGGCCAATTCGGTGGCGTTTAGATGCATCCGGCGACGCCCAAATCCCTGCAAATCAGGAAAACCGGGATGCGCGCCGATCCCCACCCCCGCCTCGACCGCTAACGTCATGGCGGCGGCCATATTATCCGGATCGCTGGCATGAAACCCACAGGCAATATTGGCGGAACTGATAATGTTCAAAAGGGCGGCGTCGCTGCCCATTTTCCAAGGGCCAAAGCTTTCGCCCATATCGGCGTTCAAATCGATTGTTTGGGTCATGTTAAGTCCATTTCGTCATGTCCGGCACTCACTCCGGAAATCAATTGATAGCTTAGCAAATCGGCAATATCGGCCGGATCACGCAACAGCGTTTGCACCTTTGATCGCAAAGAGCGCAGCACATTTGCATCGCTTTGTGCCAAGGCATCGGCCTGATCCAAACTTACCCAGTCAAAGCTGAGCTTGGCCCCGACGGGTGCCTGTGCAATGCGGGGCAAATCGGCGGCGATCACCGTACCGATACGGGGATATCCACCCATCGTCTGGCTTTCGGCCAGCAAAACATAAGGCACGCCCTCACCGGTCATTTGGATGTCACCGGGGCGAATAAAATCCGATGCCAGCCCCGCAGCCAATGCGGTGCCAAAGGGCGCACCATTTTGTTCGATGCGCACGCCTTGGCGATTGGCCTGTGCGCCGCGCACAAAGTCGGTGGCCCCAAATCGGGCCTGCATGTCGGCGTCAAACAGGTCGGTTTGCGGCCCCGGCATGACCCGGATGTTGCCCCCTTGGAACCGATTATCCGCCTGCAATGTCATGGATGATCCGGGGTCAGCAGCATCTGCAAAGGTCAGCACATCCCCGCCAGCCAAGACCCGACCGACCCCGGCCTGTAAATGCACAGATGCGCTTCCTAGCCACGTGGCGTCCAACAAATCTGGGGCAAATGTCAGATAGCCATAGACGCCTTTTTGCACCCCGCCCAGCGTCAGAACCTGACCGGGCAACAGCACATATGATGTGTTCCACGCAACGGGCGCGCCATCAATGGTCGCCCCCATCGGCGCACCCGTCAAGGCAAATTGCACGGCTTGATCAACCGAAAATGCGCCGCCCATTCCGGCCATTTCAATGGCGGGTGTGACGTCTTTTCGCCCCAACAACGCTGCCGCTTCGAACAGGGCCAACCGATCAGCCGCGCCCCCCCGTGACAGCCCCTGCCCCACATATCCGTTGCGTCCCAAATCCTGCAGCGTCATCAATGGACCCGCCCGGTCAATCCGCAGTTTCATGACGTCACCTTGCAGATCGCGCCGCCCAGCCCGTCGGCATTGTCCGCCTCAAGCGATTGCCATTCGGCATGGGAAATCGTTGTAAACTGAACGGCATCGCCTTGTTGAAACAACAAAGGTTCTGCGCGGTCCTGCAAAAAGGGGCGGAACGCGGTTTGCCCGATTTGTCGCCACCCCGTGGCGCTGGCATTGGTAAAAATCACCAATTGACGCACGGCCACCACCAATGCCCCTGCTGGCACGGCTGGGGTCAATTCGGGCAGTCGTGGAAATCCCCAATGGTCTGGCAGCATCCCCAGATAGGGCTGGCCGGGTGCGTAACCGATTGTCAGCACACGCAATTCGGTGTTGCAAATCTCTGAAACGGCCTGTTCCACACTCTGCCCCGCCAGATCAGCCGATTGGGCCAATTGAGGGCCGGCTGCGCCCCCAAATGTCACGGGGATCGTCCAGCGGCGTGTTGGTGCGGGCGTGTCAAACTGCGCCCAATCCCGCGCTGCCAACAACGTCCCTAGCGTTTTGGACAAAACGGCGCGGGTCGTCGCATCCGGATCGAACCGTACCAAAACCGACGTCAGCGAGGCGGACACTTCTGATATGCCCGGCAGGTCCGCCAGCGTGATGTCGCGGCGCAATGTCAACGCAGCCGCACCGGCCTGTTGGGTCACCTTGCGATCAAAACACACAAGAATGCCGTCTTGGCCATGCGGCAAAATTTGGGGGGACAGAATGGTATTTTCAGAGTTCATTCAGGCACTCTAACCGGATTGCCCCCAAGGAAAAGGGGGCGCTGACAAACGCCCCCCGAAAAATTGTCGTCTAAACCCTAATTTGGCCCAGATCCGGTTGGTTTAAGTCTGCAAATCAACCAACATATTCGCCAGCAGTTCCATGCCCGCACCCCAACCAGAATCCAGCCCGGCCATCGCGCCCCGGAAACAGGCGATTTCAGCCTCACTTGCCTCATGCGGGGTCCAGGTCAGACGCATATGGGTTTGGCCGTCCTTTTCCTCAAACGTTACCACCGTCATCAACACCCGCGGCCAATCGGGCATCATCGGATTGCTGGCCACATTCCAGTTTGCATCCGCATTGGCATGAAGCCAAACCAGCTTGGCTTGTGGCTCGACCTCTAGATATTCAACCCGTTGATAACCCGAGCCCTGTTTCATCTTCATTTCATTGAGCCAAAGCCCGCCGGGGCGCACGTCCAATTCGTGGATCACCGTTTCCACACCGGGTCCATACCACTGGCCCAATAACTCAGCTTCGGTCCATGTACGCCAAACCAATGCGCGGGGTGCATCAAAAACGCGGTCTAAAATATAGGTCGGCAGATCATTCATCCGATCCTCCTTCTGGTTGGTTTTTCTTTAATGTTTCCAGCAATGTATCAAGTTGATCGAAACTGTCGGTCCAAAACGATTTAAACTCTTCTAACCAGGCCACAGCATCGGCCATGGGTTGCGCATTCAGCCGTGCGGGGCGGCGTTGTTTGTCGATATCCCGCAGGATCAAACCCGCGCCTTCCAAAACTTTTAGATGTTTTGAAACAGCAGGCTGGCTGATTGCGAAAGGTTCGGCCAAGTCGTTCACCGACGCCGTCCCTTGCGCCAAACGTGACAGGATGGCCCGGCGCGTTGGATCAGCAAGAGCGTGAAAAATGGCATCCAAGGCCGGTGCGTGAGTTTCATAACCAATTTGTTCCATAACAATATGGTTATGTTGATTCGCACATTGGGTCAAACAAAAAAGGCGCCCCAATTGGGACGCCCTTTTGTGTTACGCAAGCAATGCCCTAAACCGTGCCGCCCAACGATCCCTCTAGGGCCACCAGTTCCTGACCACCGGCCATCAGGTCTTGTAATTCCTCTGGGGTGATCTGCCCGCGCTGCGCAGTGCCCAGCGTTTGGCCACGGTTCAGCACCGTAAATCGGTCCCCCACAGCCATGGCGTGGCGCACGTTATGGGTGATGAACACCACACCGATCCCCTGTTTGCGCACCTTATCGATGGTCGACAAAACATTGGCCGTTTGCCGCACCCCCAGCGCCGAAGTGGGTTCGTCCAGGATCAGCACCTTGGCCCCGAAATGCACCGCACGGGCGATGGCAACCGTTTGACGTTCCCCGCCTGACAATGTGCCGACCGCCTGATCAGGGCCACGCAGGTTGATGCCCATTTTGCGCATCTCAGTCATCGTCACTTCGTTGGCGTGATCGTGATCAAACAGGGTAAATGGACCGGCCTTTTTGGTTGGCTCATTTCCCATAAAGAAATTGCGCGACACAGACATCAAAGGGATCATCGCCAAATCCTGATAAACGGTGGCGATCCCGGCCGAAATGGCATCCCTCGGATCGGTGAAATTCATCGGCTGGCCCTCAAACAGGATCTCGCCTTTGGTGGGTTTATGCACGCCCGACATGGTTTTGATGAACGTGGATTTACCCGCGCCATTGTCGCCTAGCAGGCAGTGACATTCACCCGGAAAGATATCCAGCGATACCCCAGCCAGCGCAATGACGGACCCGAAATGCTTTTCGATCCCTTGCATTTGAATGATGGGTGCATGGTCGTTTGTCATATCACCGCTCCCCTGTGATGATGCGGCGGATATAGGTGTTTAGGATCACCGCAGACAGCAGGATCACCCCCAAAAACACCCGGAAAAGCGAGCTTTCGACCCCTGCGAAAAATAGGCCCTGCTGCACGACGCCAAATATCAACGCACCCAGTGCCGCCCCCAAAACAGAGCCGTAACCACCGGTCAACAACGCGCCGCCGATGACCACGGCGATGATGGCTTCGAACTCTTTTAACATGCCGCGATCCGATCCAGCCGATCCAAATTCCATCACCTGACAGGTTGCCAAAATTGTGGCGCAAAAGGCGGTGAACATGAACAACAGGATTTTCACCCGGTTCACCGGAACCCCCACATAACGGGCGGCCTGGGCGTCACCACCGGCGGCGAAAACCCAGTTTCCGAACCGTGTGCGCGTCATAATCAAATGACCAATCACCACCAAAGCGATGGCCCAGATGATCATCATTGGCACGCCTTCGATCACGGGCTGACCCTCTTTGGTGCCGCGGGTGAATGTGTCGATGACGCCTTTGTCGCCCAGCCACTGGAACAGGCCCTTGAACACTTTGCCACCAAAAATCGGCGCCAGCCAATCGCCTTCTGCGACATCCTTTAACCCGCCAATCACAGTTTTGCGTTCCACCAATTGCGGCAGGAAAATCGCAAACCCCCGCAGGATAAACAGGAACGCCAACGTCACGATGAAACTGGGCAATCCAGTGCGCACAACGATATAGCCATTCAGGGCACCAATCGCGATGGCCAGAACAAAGGTCGCGATGATGGCCTGCCACATCGGCCAGCCCAGCGTGACGGAAAAAATCGCGATCATCATGCCCGCGAACCCGATCATCGACCCAACGGACAGGTCAAATTCACCGGCAATCATCAGCATACAGGCGCCCACCGCGATGATCATGAATTGGGCGGAAACGGTGGACCAGTTCATCACGCCTTGGGCGTTGAACATGCCACTGTCTCCGGCGAAAATCAGGAACAATGCAAACACGATGATGGTGCCACATATCCCACCCAATTCGGGGCGGATCAGGGCGGTGCGAAGACGGGATTGTTGTTTAATACGCTCGTCTGCGCCGGAAATGGAGGTTCCGTCTGACATGCTTTTACTCCGAAGCGTGCAAAGATTTTGAGGAAAGGTGAGATGCGTATGGCGGCATGTCGCACGCCGCCATACAGGTTAAGAAACCGCGCAAATCGCGATGGCATTTGCCTCAGGGATTAGCGGTATTCACCTGCAAATTCTTCGACTTTGCCCAGGGCGTCAGCGGTGACAAAACCGGGGCCCGAATTGATGTTATTGCCGGGCAGAACGCCGTAGCGATCGTAGTTGGTCAACACAACAACCGGCAGATAAGCCTGCAGGAATGGCTGCTGATCGATACCCCAGTTGATCACGCCGTCTTTGATCCCCTGAACGATGTTATCGCCCAGATCAAATGTCCCGAAATAGATGTCACCGGCGATGCCCATTTCATCCACGGCCAGCAATGTTGGATCCGCAGAGGTCGGCCCCAGCGTCAGGATCGCGTCGGTTTCAGGATTTGCGGTCAGATAGGCAATCACCCGGTTTTTAATCTCGGCCGGATCTTGGCCGGAATCGATCATCTGATCACCCAGCTCAATGCCCAGACCGTCCGCAAAACCGCGGCACCGTTCGGCGACCACTGTGTTTGAAATCACGTGGTTCACGCACACAAAGGATTCAATGCCGTCGCCCTTGGCGCGCAGACCCGCCGCCAGACCAGCGTCATATTCAGGCTGCCCGACAAACATCAAGGCCCCCACTTCGCGCACCTGTTCAGGTGTGCCGGAATTCATGATGATCACGTTGATCCCCTGATCAACCGCCGCCCGGATTGGGCCGCTTAGCACATCGAAATCCGCCAGCGTGGTGATGATCCCATCCGGGTTAGACGCCGCGGCCTGTTCGATGATGCGCGCCATATCGGCCAGATCACCGGTGGGCGGGTTGCGGTATTCCACCTCAACGCCCATTTGATCGCCCGCCAAGGCAATGCCGTTTTTGATCGTGTTCCACCAGCTGTCGCTGTCTGGCGCGTGGCTGACCAGAATATAGGTCTCAGCTGTCGCAACGGACCCTGCCAATGAAACGGCAGCGGCTAGCGCAATCTTCTTGAATGTTGAAGTCATGATTTCCTCCCAGATTATCACCCTCAAGGTGTCGAAAGAGCGGTCTCCTCCGTCTCTCCGAATCTAAATAACCACAAATTTCACCATTTTGCAACCGGTTGCAAAATTGATCCGCGAATTAGATGCTGAATTCAGCGGCGCGTTCAGGTAAAACATCATCCAAACAAGAAGGAAGCAGGCATGGCCGTCACATTAAAGGATGTCGCAGAACGCGCGGGCGTGTCCCGTTCTGCGGTATCGCGCACCTTTACCGATGGGGCCTCAGTTTCCGACAAAATGCGTCGAAAGGTCGAAAAAGCGGCCCAAGATCTGGGATATAGCCCCAATTTCCTCGCCCGAAGCCTGACCACACGGCGCACCAAATTGATTGGTTTGGTGTCCAACAACTTTCACAACCCGATTTTCCTAGAGGTGTTTGATCTGTTTACCCGCGGCCTACAGGATCGCGGGCTGCGGCCATTGCTGGTGAATTTGACCGATGAAACCGATCCCGAAAATTCCGTGCGGATGCTGCAACAATATTCGGTGGATGGGGTCGTCGTCGCGTCCTCTACCCTGCCCCCAAATTTCGCCAAATCGTTTCGCGATGCCGGGGTTCCGGTGGTGCATTCCTTTGGCCGGTATTCCAGTTCACCTCAGGTCCATGTGGTTGGGGTGGATAACGTCGAATGTGGGCGTATGGCGGCGCAAACCCTGGTTGCTCGTGGCTATAAACATGTTGGATTTATGGGTGGACCGATTACCGCGACATCGACCCAAGACCGCTTCAAAGGCTTTGAACAAGAGTTGAAAAACCACCCCGACATCACCCTGAGCCACAGCTTTGCCGATGCCTATTCATTTGAAGCTGGCCGCACTGAAATGCAGCGTCTGCTAAACGAAACCCGCGCCGAAGCCTATTTTTGCGGGGATGATGTGCTGTCGATCGGGGCGTTGTCCGCGATCGATGACCATGGCCTGACAATCGCACAAGACATTGGCATTATTGGATTAAACGACATGGAAATGTCGCGGTGGGAAAACATAAACCTGACCACAATCCACCAGCCCATTCAACAAATCATCCGATCCTCCATTGAATTGATGGTCGCCATGTTAGAAGAACCCGACCGCTATCCCGAAGCACGCCTGTTCCCCTGTTCCGTTGTCGAACGCGGCACGTTGCGCCCTCCAGAAGGCAAGTAAATGTTCAAAAAAATCGTCGATTTGTTCCGCCCGATCCCACCCCGCACCAGCCCGCGCCCCAAAACCGTGATCGCACAGGGAAATCACATCGAAAATCTAGCGGCCCATCCAGAGGTCACACATGCCCCCATTTCCCAAGGTCAGACAGAGTTCGATCTGCCCGTTTGGGTTGACCACCCCGCCGATGCGGATCACGTCGACACCTACGCTGGCCTGTTCTGGGACGTTGAGCCGATGGGGGAATACCTGTATTACCTGTCCGGTAAATTTCTAAAGAATGACAAAGGGTTACTGCGTTTCAGAACCGCCCCAATCGAAACACGTGTTGAGCGAAATTTTGAAGTCGACGTCATGGAAGTCGCCTCTTTGAACGCAATGGACGACCAATTCATCGCCACCCAAACCGCCGCAGATTTGTCCGATATCGCAGCGTTGGATGTGGCCACAGCGGCGAATATGTTTGTGCCCAAAGCCTTTGAATTGGGTCAGGATCGCTGGATGATTTCGCTCAGCGGCCCCGGTATTAACGTACATTCAGGCGTGGCTCGTTTGATGCTGGGCCTGGGGCCGGATGATGCGCCATTTGTAGAAATTCTGTATCAGCGCCAGCAGCCCAAAGGCCCGGACGTTCCGCATGCGTCGTTAATATCTGTGTTTGTGTTTTGCACCGATGCCACCGCCAATATCGGCGCTTTGGCGCAGGAATTTGAAGCCCTGCGCCAACGGTATCGCGACATGCCATACCGCGCCCTGACTGGCGCGATCCGCATGTAATTACCGCAGCATCGGCGGACGTGCATCGACCCATGCCCCGTCGGTTTTGCCGCTTTCTGCGACCGCAAATACGGCGGCCATGGACCGCAAACCATCCACAGCACGCGGGTACAAGTTCGCTGCGGGATCCATGGCACGCCCTTCTTTTTCAGCGCGGATCGCTTCGGCCAAGTCTTTGTAAATATTAGCGAATGCCAATGGCATACCTTCGGCATGACCGATTGTGACGCGGGTGGTGCGGTCGGCTTCTGGGCTCAGCCCTGCTTCGCCCCGCTCGATCACTTGCAGTCGACCATTCAGCGGCATCCAAAACAGCTGATTTGGATGCTCTTGCGACCACCGCAACCCGCCCTTTTCGCCAAATACCTGAATGCCCAGACCATGCTGACGCCCAATCGCAACAGACGACGTCCACAACCGGCCAACCGCCCCGCCATCCATGCGGAAATTAACCATTGCGTCGTCTTCCAGCTCTCGGCTTGGCAGGCAAGACACTATGTCAGCGGACAGTTTTTCAACCTCTTGGCCAGTCACAAATGACGCCATATGCATCGCATGAATCCCACAATCTGCGAACTGCGCCGACACGCCAGCCTGCGCCGGATCATACCGCCAGCGCACCCGCGGATTGTCGGCATCGGCGGCATCTGCGTGATGGCCATGGGCAAACTCTGCTTTGACCAAACGGATCGCCCCTAAATCACCGCGCAAAACCATCGCCCGCATGTGCCGGACCAACGAATATCCGGTGTAACCATAGTTCACAGCACAGATTTTTCCGGTTGCTTGGCTGATCTTAACGATCTCTTCGCCCTCATCGACATTCATGGTCATGGGTTTTTCGCACAGCACGTGAAACCCGTTTTCAAGGAACGCTTTGGTGATTTCAAAATGCGTCGCATTTGGCGTCGCCACCGTGACCAGATCGACGCGGTCCGCGCGGTCCTTTTCACCGGCCAGCATGTCGCGCCAATCACCATAGGACCGGTCCGCCGCAAGGCCGAGCCGCTGACCGTAGTCACGCCCCGCATCGGGCCGATGATCCAAGGCGCCCGCGGTGAATTCAAATTCCCCATCAAGCCCTGATCCAAGCCGATGTGCCGGTCCAATTTGGCTGCCTTCGCCGCCGCCAATCATACCCCATTTAAGTTTTGCCATGATCAGGGTTCCTTAGTTAAAGCCAATAGATTCAAGGTATTCACGGTTCTTGGTCGCATCCCCCAAAGGGTCAGGATCAAGGTTGGGATCGCAGTCCTGTTCAATCGTGCACCAGCCTTCGAAACCGGTTTCCAACAGCAGGTCGCGTACTGCAGGCAGGTCAACCTCACCATCGGCCAGGTTGCAGAAAATGCCCTGCCCGCAGGCGTCATAAAACCCGGTGCGATTGGCGATAGCTTCTGCCTTGATGGCGGCATCCGTCGATTTGAAATGCACATAGGTGATCCGGTCCATATGCCGTTTCATGAACGCAACCGGGTCAAAGCCCGCATAGGTGCAATGCCCTGTATCTAAACACAATTTCAGCGTGTCTGCATCGACTTCTGATAGAATCCGTTCGACTTCGGGCTCAAAATCCATGAACCCGCCGGCATGGGGGTGCAATTCGGGGATCAGCCCATAATCCGCGCCCATTTTGGCGATGTCCACGATCCGGTCGCGATAGGCGTTCCATTCGTCATCGGCCATTTGTTCGGCCTCTGCGGGGCGGCCAGCGGTGGGGGCACGGCGTTCGGAAATGGAATCGATCAACACCAGATGTTTGGCGCCATGAGCGACCAGCGCTTCGCAGGTGCGTTTGGAGGCATCCACGACCTCATCCCATTTTGACGCGTCGTGGAACGGGCGGAAAATCACGCCGCCGATCAGTTCCAAATCGTTTTTAGCCAGCTCGTCTTTCAGGATCGCCGGGTCTTCGGGCATGAACCCAATCGGGCCCAATTCGATGCCTTTATACCCTGCGGCTGCGCAATCGCTCAGCACACTTTGCCATGTGGGGTTACGTGGATCTTCTGCAAATTCGACGCCCCACGAACAAGGGGCGTTACCGATTCTGATCGTCATTTTTTTGCCTTTCAAGACGGGATCGACGGCACGTCGACCCAAGTTTTCTGTTTCGAAGATGTCAAAGCGGCTGCCACAATCTGGTTCACCTCAAGCCCATCACGAAAGGTGGGCCAAACCGGTTTTCCGGTTTCGATTGCGTGTAAAAAATCGCGGGCTTCGATGATGATTTGATCCTGATAGCCGGTGCCATGTCCGGGCCCCTGACAAAAAGGTTCATAATCAGGATGCGCAGGCCCCGTCAGGATTTTGCGAAACCCGCGGATATGTTCGGGATCGTCTGATTGATACAACCACAACGCGTTCTGGTCCTCTTGGTCGAACCGAATTGCGCCTTTTGTGCCTGTGATTTCATAGGCATAGCCCATTTTTCGCCCCGACGAGATACGGCTAAAATACATCTGCCCCATGGCGCCATTTGCAAACCGCACCATCATTTGGGCGTGGTCATCATTGGTGACGTCGCCACCGGGGCGGGTTTTGTGAACGGTTTCAACTTCGGCGATCAATTTCGCCACAGGACCGATCAACGCGAGGGCCGCATTGATCATGTGGGGTGCCAAATCCCCCATCGTGCCGTTGGCCGCACCGGATGTGCGCCACGTGGCAGGGCTGTTGGGATCGGCGTAGAAATCTTCGGTATGTTCGCCCCGAAACCACGTGATGTCGCCAATTGCGCCATCCGAAATGAGCTGCCGGGCGAATTGACTGGCGGGGGTGCGGATATAGTTGAATCCCACCATGTTCACCACGCCCGCCTTCTCTGCGGCGTTGGTCATGGCGGCACTGTCAGCGGCATCCGCGCCCAGTGGTTTTTCGCAAAACACGGGTTTTTGCAGTGCAAATGCCGCCTCTGCGATGGCGCGGTGGGTGGATTGGGGCGATGCGATGATGATGGCGTCGACCTTGGGGTCATTGACCAACACGCGCCAATCATCCGTTGCGCGCGCAAAACCATAGGCCGCGCGATAGCGTTCGGCGCTGGCGGGCGTCGATGCCGCGACCATTTCCAGCCGTGGACGCAGGCCCGTATTAAACACCGCGCCAACCGCAGACATGGCCACCGCATGGGCCTTGCCCATATAGCCGCCACCCAAGATGCCGATTCCGATCTGTTTCAATGCTGATCCTCCCCGCCGATTGAAATATATTTGCAACCGGTTGCAAAACTTGTATCCTCAGATTCGAAATCTCGCAAGCTTCAAAAGCGGGAACGTTAATTTTGCCGCCCCGCAATTGGGGTGGGGCACAGAGGATAGCGCCACATGAATATGGCCCCGAACACCATTCGCCTGACCACTGCACAGGCCATCATCCGTTGGCTTGCCAACCAGTTTATTGTGATTGACAGCGTGGAAATGCGCGTTTGTGGCGGGGGGTTTGGCATCTTTGGCCACGGCAATGTGACCTGTCTGGGCGAAGCGTTGCATAATGTGCAGGACGAACTGCCGCTTTATCGGGGGCAAAGCGAACAAAGCATGGGATTCGCCGCCGCCGCCTATGCCAAACAATGGCTGCGTCAGCGGTTTATGTTTTGCACCGCCAGCGCCGGGCCCGGCACCAGCAATCTGGTGACCAGCGCCGCTCTGGCCCATGCCAACCGGCTGCCGATGCTAATGCTATGTGGTGATGGCTTTGTGACCCGCCTGCCCGATCCGATTTTGCAGCAGATGGAAAACTTCAACGATCCGACCTTTGGGGTGAATGACGCGTTCAAACCCGTCACACGTTACTGGGACCGCATCACCCATCCGGCGCAAATCCTCAGCGCGCTACCCAACGCATTGGCGACGATGCTGGACCCGGCAGAATGCGGACCGGCGTTTTTGGGATTGCCGCAGGATATTCAGGGCTGGAGCTATGATTATCCGGTTAGTTTTTTTGACAAAAAGGTGCATCGCATCCGTCGCCAAACGCCAGATATGGCCGAGGTTGACGATGCCGCTGCCCTGTTGAAATCCGCCAAACGCCCGATGATCATCGCCGGTGGCGGCGTGCAATATTCCGGTGCAGTGGCTGAATTGACGCGCTTTGCCGACACCCACAACATCCCGGTTGTCGAAACCATTGCCGGGCGCGCCAATTTGCTGGCAACCTATCCGCTGAATATCGGGCCTATTGGGGTCACGGGGTCAAATTCCGCCAACGCGATTGCCCAGCAGGCCGATGTGATCGTTGCGATTGGCACACGGCTTCAGGATTTTACCACCGGATCATGGACCGCGTTTGCGCCTGAGTCCCGGTTCATTTCCATCAATGTCGGGCGTTACGATGCGGGCAAACATATGTCTTTGCCCATAGTCGGCGATGCAAAACTGGCGCTGCCTTTGTTAGGACAGGGCCTAAATTCCTATGCCGCACCACCCGACTGGACTGCGCAGGCCCAGTCGGAACGGCACAAATGGGATGCCTATGTGGCCGAAAATACCGCCCCCGGAAATCGGCCCAATTCCTATGCGCAGGCCATCGGCGTGGTGAATGAATTATGTGCCCCACGCGATCGCATTGTCGCAGCCGCAGGTGGCCTGCCAGCCGAGGTCACCGCCAATTGGCGCACCTTGGATGTGGGCACGGTGGATGTGGAATTTGGGTTTTCCTGCATGGGATATGAAATCGCTGGCGGCTGGGGCGCACGGATCGCGCAGGCCGAACGTGAACCGGATCAGGACACGATCATTTTCACCGGTGACGGGTCCTATATGTTGATGAATTCCGACATCTATTCCTCCGTACTAAGCCAAAAGAAACTGATCGTGTTGGTGCTGGATAATGGCGGGTTCGCCGTGATCAACAAGCTGCAAAACAACACCGGAAATCAGAGCTTTAACAATCTGTTGGTGGATTGCCCGACCATCCCTCAGGCCTTTGGCGTTGATTTTACCGCCCATGCCGCATCCATGGGGGCCAGCGCCGAAAAAGTCGCCAATCCATCCGAACTGGCCGAGGCCTTTAAACGCGCCAAAGCGTCCGACAAAACCTATGTGATCGTGATGGATGTGGACCCCTATGAAGGCTGGACCCAAGAGGGCCACACATGGTGGGAGGTCGGAACACCCCATATCAGCGAGGACGAAAACGTCACCAAAGCGCATCTGGAATGGGAATCGTCGCGCGCCAAACAGCGAAAGGGCGTGTGATGGTGATCGACGGCATCGCCCAAAAGAAATTTCTGGTGATTGGGCGCGTTGGGATGGACCTGACCCCGACGCCGACCAATACCGCAACCCAGCATGCCACCGACATGATGGTGGCGATGGGGGGCTCATCGGCCAACATCGCTGCGGGTCTTGTAAAACTGGGCTGTCAGGCCGCGCTTGTGACGCGCGTGTCGGACGATTCCATCGGCTGGTATTGCCAGAACCAGTTGGATCATTACGGCGTGGACCGCCAACATGTGACGCCCATTTCAGGCGAAAGCCGCACGTCACTGGCGATTTATGAAACCCGCATTGAGGACCACCAATCGGTGATCTATCGCAACAATGCCGCCGATTTTCAGATGGATATCGCCGATGTTGAGGCGGTCGATTACAGCCAATACAGCGCATTGATCACCGCCGGAACTGTCTTTGCCGCCGAACCATCGCGCAGCGCCACATTCCGCGCCTTTGAACTGGCGCGCGCCGCTGGCATCCCGGTCATCTTTGACGTGGATTACCGCCCCTATAGCTGGCCTAGCCCGCAGGTCGCCCAACAGGTTCTATCCCGCGCCGGAACCCTGTCAGACATGATTGTCGGCAATGACGAAGAGTTCGGCTTTATGGCTGGTCACATCGACCAAGGTTTGGCCAAAGCCCGCGAACTGGCCCAGAAAAACGCCGCCATTGTGGTCTATAAAATGGGCGCTGAGGGGGCTGTGACCTTTGTTCAGGGGCAGGAAATCCGCACAGGGATCTATCCCGTTCAGGCCGTCAAACCCACCGGCGCGGGCGACAGTTTCATGGCCGGTTTTCTGGCCTCACTCGCGGATGGGCACCCTATGCGCGACGCCATTTTGCGCGGGTCCGCCTGTGCCTCGATCGTTGTGGCCAAACCCGGCTGCGCCCCCGCCATGCCCACCTTAGCCGAGCTTGACGCGTTCCTCGCTTCGCATCCCGGCGCTACCCAAGCTTGAAAGGATCAAGACATGCATATCCCGCCATTTGATAACAAAAACAAACCGATCGTTGACGCCGAGGATGGTTTTGTCCCGCTGAATTATTTCAACATGATCAACCTGAAAAAGGGCGAAGTGTTTGAATATGCCGTGCCCGGTTACGAAACCTGTATCGTGCCCGCCACAGGCAGCATTGATGTGCAGGTTGGCGATTTTCGCGCCGACGATCTGGGCGGGCGCGGTGTGGATGTCTGGGACGGCGATCCCGAAGGCGTCTATGTCCCGTCTGGCATGAAGGCGACGTTTACCTGCCTCAGCGACACCACCGAAGTGTTCATTGCCGGTGCCAAATTTGACGAGGTTCTGGAACCTTTTGCCGTACGCGCAGACGAATTGGACGTGGTGCAATACGGGTCCGACGACACCAAAACCCATCGCAAAATTAAACATATCCTCGGCCAGAAACAGCATGACAAAGTGGGCCGCCTGCTGGTCAGTGAACTTTACACTGTTGGCGCGGGCGGCTGGTCCGGTTTTCCGCCCCACAAACACGACACAGATCGTCTGCCGGATGAAACCCGCCATGATGAAACCTATAATTACCGGTTCCGGCCCAATTACGGCACCGGCGTTCAGATCATCCAACAAGAAGGGGACGATCTGGGACAAGCCCATCATATCAAAGATAAATCCACGATTTGTCTGCGCTCTGGCTATCACCCATGTGTGGCGATGCCGGGCTATGAAATGTATTATTTCACCATCCTTGGCGGTCTGTCTCAGCGTTCGTTGAAACAATATTTCCAGCCGCAACATGCCGAACAATTGCACACAATTCCCGGTATTCTGGACATGGTGGCGAAATTTAAATGACGCTGGCAACGCTTTCTGATGTGCTTCAACCTGCATTGAAACACGGGTATGCGGTGGCCGGGTTGGTCACGCTGGGCTGGGAAGATATGCGCGCCTTTGTCGCCGCCGCCGAGGCCGAAAATGTGCCGGTGATTTTGCAGGCAGGCCCGGGTTGTCGCGCGCATACACCGTTGCCGATCCTTGGCAAAATGTTCCGCCATTTGGCCGAAGCTGCCGATGTGCCGGTCGTGGCACATCTGGACCACGGCTATACGTATGAGGATTGCAAAATCGCGCTCGATTCGGGCTTTACGTCGGTAATGTTTGACGGATCTCGCACGTCTTTGGCCCAGAATATCGACGACACTGCCCGCATCGCAGACATGGCCCATGCCGCCGGAATGTCCTGCGAAGGCGAAATCGGTTTTGTCGGCTATAGCGGCGGCGAGCGGTCCGCCGGAACCGACCCGGACCAAGCGGCGCAATTTGCCCGCGACACCGGGGTCGATGCCATGGCGATTTCGGTCGGCAACGTGCATTTGCAACAGGACAAAGAGGGCGGATTGGACGAAGCCCGCATTCGCGCCATTCAGGCCGTCACAGATGTGCCGCTGGTCATCCATGGCGGATCCGGCGTGCCTGTGGCGCAACGCACCGCATTGGCGCGCGGATCAAACGTGTGCAAATTCAACATCGGCACGGAATTACGCATGGCCTTTGGCGCGGCGATGCGCAACGCTGTCAACGTTGACCCGGACAGATTTGACCGGGTCACCATCCTGCAAGAAACCCATGACCCGATGGTCGCGGCAACGCGCCGGGTTTTAGCCGCCTTCAAAGGAGCCTGACATGGTGCGTATCGGAATTCTGGGCTGTGGGCGCATTGGCCAAGTCCACGCCCGCACGTTAAATTTTCTGGACACCGCACAGGTTACAGCCGTGGCGGATGCCTTTGACGCACCGGCACAGGCGTTGGCGGCCAAAACAGGTGCACAGGTGATGAACGCGGATGAGTTAATCGCGTCCGATCAGGTGGATGCGGTGGTGATTGGCACGCCGACCACCCTGCATTACGATCAAATCCACGCCTGCGCCCGCGCGGGCAAGGCGATTTTCTGCGAAAAGCCTGTGGACCTGTCATCGGATCGCATTCGCGACTGTATTCGCATCGTCGAAGAGACAGGTGTGCCGTTTATGACCGCGTTTAATCGCCGGTTTGATCCCAGCTTTGCCGCAATGCAAAACCGGATCACCAAGGGTCAGATTGGCAATGTGGAACTGGTCACCATCCTGTCGCGCGACCCGTCCCCGCCCCCGATTTCCTACATCGAAACCTCAGGCGGGCTGTTTCGTGACATGATGATCCACGATCTGGACATGGCGCGGTTTCTGCTGGGCGAAGACCCGGTCAGCCTGCATGCGGTTGGGTCGTCCTTGGTTGATCCGCAAATCGGCCAAGCCGGGGATGTGGACACAGCCGCCGTGACGCTGACCACCGCCAGCGGCAAAATTTGCCAGATCAGCAATTCGCGCCGCGCCACCTATGGATATGACCAACGGATCGAAGTGCATGGCGCCAAAGGCATGTTGCGCGCGGAAAACCAATTAGAGGACAGCGTTGAAATCGCAACGGAAAATGGCATTACCCGGGCGCCAACACAGAACTTTTTCCTGGAACGGTATGAAGCTGCCTATCGCCATGAAATGACCCATTTCGTTGAGGCGCTAAACAATGGCACGCCGCCCCATCCGGGCATACGTGATGGGCTAAAGGCGCAATTGATGGCCGATGCCGCCGCGCAAAGCTGCGCAACGGGTCAACCCCAGATGCTGAACCTATAACGCTGTCGCGCGGTTAACCCCGCGCGGCCTGCACGGCTTGGGCGGCTTGGGCGATGGCTTCGTCGATGCTCAAATCAGACGTGTCGATCAGGATCGCATCTTTGGCGGCCACCATCGGCGCCTCGGCGCGGTCGGCGTCGCGTGCATCGCGGGCTTTGACATCTGCCAGCACGGTTTCGAAACTGTCATCGATCCCGTTGCTGACCAATTCTGCATGGCGACGTTTGGCGCGGATGTCCGCGCGGGCCGTGACAAATAATTTCACGTCTGCATCCGGGCAAATCACCGTGCCGATGTCGCGCCCATCCAGCACAGCGCCCCCGGCCCGCATGGCAAATGCGCGCTGAAAATCCAGCAACGCGGCGCGCACTTCTGGGATCACCGCGACCTTGCTGGCCGCCTGCGCCACATCCGGTGTGCGCAAATCGCCCTGCATCTGATCCAGAGTTAACGCTTTGGCCGCTTCGATCGGGTCAAACCCTGCCAACATCTGCGCGCCCACCGCCCGATAAAGCAGCCCCGTATCCAGATGCCCAAAGCCGAATTCGGCAGCCACGGCCTTGGAAATGGTGCCTTTTCCAGCTGCTGCTGGCCCATCAATTGCCACGGTAAAGCTCATCGCATCCTCCTGATATTCTGCACATATCTGGACCAAATTGGCCCCAAAGAAAAGGAGCCACAATGCGTATCACCCTACTTCACCCGCCCCATAGCGCAATCGGCAGCCGTATGCCGCGCGAAAACCTGCCACCCTTTGGGTTATTGTGCATTGGCGGGCCACTGATTGATGCGGGTCATGACGTGACATTGCTGAACGCGGACCCTGACAATCTGGACGATTTGACGATCCTGAAACGGCTCAAATCGACCCGGCCGGACGCCGTGCTGATCGGCCATTCTGGTTCGTCGTCTGTGCATCCGGTTGTGGCGCGTCTGGTGGCCCGCATTCGTGCGTGGCTGCCGCAGGTTCAGATCATCTATGGGGGTGTTTATCCCAGTTATCATTGGCAACAGGTGCTGGATCAATGCCCAGAGGTAGACGTGATTGTGCGCGGCGAAGGCGAAGCGACAGCCGTGTCATTGATGAGCGCCATTGCGGCCCAACACGACCTGCGCCAGATCCCCGGCATTGCGCTGCGGGTGGCAGGCAAACCCACGGCCACCCGCCCGGCCCCGATGATCAAAGACCTGGATGCTTATCGCATCGGTTGGGAACTGATGGATTTTGCCGATCATTCCTATTGGGGCGGTAAACGCGCGGTGATCCTGCAATTTTCGCGGGGCTGTCCGCATCTATGCACCTATTGCGGCCAACGTGGGTTCTGGACCAAATGGCGCTATCGTGATCCGGTCAAACTGGCCGCTGAAATCGCGTGGCTGCACCGCGAACATGGGGTCGAGCTGATCAATCTGGCCGATGAAAACCCCACCTCTTCGCGCCGCGTTTGGACGGCATTTTTGCACGCGATGATCGCTGAAAATGTCCCGGTTCAGATCATCGGATCGACCCGCGCGGATGATATTGTGCGTGATGCCGATTTGTTGCCGCTCTATAAACAGGCCGGTGTGTTGCGGGTTTTGCTGGGGTTAGAAGGCACAGACGAAGCCACGTTAGAGGCCGTCAAAAAGGGCGGCACCCGCGCCAAGGATCAACAGGCCATTCAATTGCTGCGCGCCCATGGCATGATCGGGCTTTGTACCTTTGCGGTTGGGTTCGAAGAAGAGACAGATCGCGATTACTGGCGTCTTTTGAAACACTTACTGGCATATGATCCGGATCAGGTCATGTCGGTATTTGCCACGCCGCACCGTTGGACCCCGTTTTTTGATCACGTCAAAAACCGCATTGTGATCGAACCGGATATGACGCGGTGGGATTACAAACACCAAGTGATGGAGGTGCCAAATGTTCCGGCTTGGCGGGTGTTTTTATGGGTGAAATTGATCGAAATGTGCCTGCAACTGCGCCCCAAAGCCTTGGCTCGGGTTTGGTTTCACCCGGACCCAGACATTCGACATGCCATGCGGTGGTACACGCGCATGGGGCGTCGTGTGGTGATCCGCGAAGTCTGGGATTTTATCCGTCGCTCACACCGCCCCACGGCCAGCGTCGCACAGGTTTTGGGGGAACAACGCCTGCCGGAAAACGCCTTGGCGCGGGGGGGATAGATCAGGATTTGGCGGGCCGAAAACGGCGATACAGCGCCAACAATCCGCCGATCAACAACGCGGTCATTGCGATTGTGTCACCTGCGGATTTGACCAGGGTGGCCCAATTGGCCGACGCAACCATGTCAGGGGTCACAGCATCCACCGTTTGACGCAACATACGTCCCACCAACATGTTTTCGGTGTAATCCGCAACCGCTGCGACACAGGCGGCGATGCTGAATTGCGTGGCCAATCGCGGCGCCCAGACCAGTCGCAAACCAAGGATCAAGGTCAGAGCCAGCAACCCCGGATAGATTAAATCCAACCGGTGTTGCGCGCCCAGATAGAGGTCACGCCCGTCTTGGCTGAGCGCGGTTAGAAACGTTTGCGCGGCGGCAAAATCATAGCCGCCCGGACGCATATCAAAGGCAGGCAGCCCCCCAGCTGCGGCCTGAATGGTCGGCAATGTCCATGTGATCATTGTCACATAGATCGCCATTGTGGCCGCAAACAGCCCCCAGAAAATACATCGTATCAACGGTTTGCCCGTTCAACGTTGGCACCCAGTTCCGCCATCAAAGGTTCAAAAATCGGGAACGATGTGGCGATTGGGTTGCCGTCATCCACAGACATCGGCGCATTGGTGCCCATGCCCATGATCATAAACGACATGGCGATCCGGTGATCCAGTTGCGCCATGGCGGTGGCCCCGCCCGGCACATTGCCGTGGCCCAGACCGTTGACGATCCACCAATCTTCGCCCTCTTCTACCGTCACACCTGCGGCCCGCAGACCTTTGGCCATGGCATCAATGCGGTCGCTTTCTTTGACGCGCAATTCTTTGACGCCGCGCATCACGGTCTGACCTTTGGCAAAACACGCCACAACGGACAGGACCGGATATTCGTCGATCATGGATGCGGCGCGTGCGGGGTCCACTTCGATGCCTTTCAGGTCCGGTGAAAACCGCGCCCGCAGATCGGCCACAGGTTCGCCGCCCTCAAAACGTTCGTTTTCATAAGTTAGGTCTGCCCCCATTTCGCGCAGGGTTGTAAACAGCCCCGCACGGGTTGGGTTCAGGCCAATATTAGGCACCAGCACGTCCGACCCTTCGGTGATGATCGCCGCGCAGACCGGGAATGCCGCAGATGACGGATCGCGCGGCACGGCGATGGTTTGCGGCTTCAATTCGGGCTGGCCTTTTAGGGTGATCACCCGGCCTTCTTCGGTTTGTTCAACGCGGATATCTGCGCCAAACCCGGCCAACATCCGTTCGGTGTGATCGCGGGTTGCCTCTGTTTCGATCACCACGGTTTCGCCCGGCGCGTTCAGCCCGGCCAACAGCACCGCGGATTTCACCTGTGCCGACGGCATGGGCACGGTATAGCGCACAGGCACCGGGTTTTGGGCGCCCACAATTGTCATCGGCAAACGGCCCCCGGCACGGCCCACCGATTGCGCGCCAAACAACGCGATTGGGTCTGTGACCCGCGCCATGGGGCGGCCATTCAGGCTGGCATCCCCGGTAAAGGTTACGGTGATCGGCGACGTGGCCATCGCGCCCATGATCAGCCGCACGCCGGTGCCGGAATTGCCGCAATCCACCACATTGTCGGGTTCCGCGAAACCGCCAACGCCGACGCCATGCACACTCCATTCGCCGCCGCCATGATCCGTGACCTCAGCCCCAAAGGCCCGCATAGCCTTGGCGGTATCCAGCACGTCTTCACCTTCGAGCAGGCCAGTGATGCGGGTTTCGCCCACAGCCATCGCCCCAAGGATCAATGAGCGATGCGAAATGGATTTATCACCGGGAACATTTGCGACGCCTTTCAGCGGCCCGCATTTACGAGAGGTCATAGGGATCGGGGTGCCGTGGCCAGACATGAGGGTCCTCGTCTTATATATGCAATGATTGCGTTAACGCCGGTTTAGACGACAGAAACGAAAACATCCATCGGATTTGACATCGCTTAGTCGCCAATAAAGTCCGCGCGCCGTTCCAACAGCGCCGCACAGAGGTAATCCACAAACAGCCGCACCCGTTTGACCCGCTGCAAATCGCCGTGCAGCAACACCCAAGTCGACCGGCTGCTTTCGAATTTGGTGCCGGGCACCCGTTGCAATTCGGGGAATTGCGCCTGCACCCAATTGGCCAAAAACGTCATCCCGGCCCCGGCGCGGGCCATATGCAGGTGCATTTCAGGATCCGCGATGGAATGACGAATGCGCCCTTTGGGAAAGGCGGATTGAGCGATCATTTGTTGCAATACCGGCTCTGGCCCATAACCAATCCAATCCAGCCCCTGCCCTTTGGGGCCTGCCTTGGGCAAGGCGCGATCCAGATAATCCCGCGCCGCAAACACCCCGATATTGAGCGGGAATAGCTTGCGCCCGACCACGTCCTCTTGGACCTGCGTCACATGTCGGATCGACACATCTGTTTCCAGTTTTTCGATGGAATCGATGCCAAATGACAGCCTAAGTTCCAGATCAATTTCAGGGTAAAGCGCTGAAAAGTCCGCCAATACCGGGGCCAGCAAAAAATGCGCCGTCATGGGGTCCACCGACACCCGGATGTGACCGCTGGCCTCTCGGTCCAGCCCTTGCACGGCGCTGAACCCTTGCAGCAATTGCGCCTCAGCCTCTAACGCTTGGGGCAGCAATGTTTTGCCGGCGGCGGTTAAATGCAGACCATTTTGCGCGCGCCGAAACAACTGCGCCCCAAGCTGCGCCTCCAGCGCCTCTATTTGACGTCGCAGCGTCGCATGGGTTGCGTTTAAATGATCCGCCGCCGCCCGCAATGATCCTTCTCGGGCCACGGCCAGAAACGCAGGCACAGATTTCCAATCCATCATAGGTGGTTCATTTTTGATCCATAGGTGGGCATTTCAGGCAATTCATGGGTCAATTTTGACGTGCTAGATCGGTCCCGTCAAGTTAACACCCCCAATTAGGACCCATTCCATGACCCACCAATCCGCAACAACAACCTTTCAGGCTGCCTCCTCCACCTCATTCGCCCAAGCATGGCGCGTCACGCGATATGGCGGACCCGAAGTGTTGGAACCCACATCCTTTGCCGTGCCAACCCCACCCAAAGGCGAGGTGCTGATCAAAATTCACGCCTCAGCCGTCACCCGCGCCGACGGGATGATGCGTGCTGGCACACCAAAATTTGCCCGCTTGTTTCTCGGGCTGGGCAAACCCAAACAAGACCGGATCGGCACAGGTATTTCCGGTGTGGTTCAAGCCGTCGGGACCGATGTGACCCAGTTCAAAGTGGGCGATGAAATCTTTGGGGAAACGGGGCTGCGATTTGGCGGCAACGCCAGCCATATCTGCCTGCCAGAGGATTACATGCTGGTGCATAAACCCGCGCAATTGTCCCATGCCGAAGCCGCAGGAATGTGCGACGGCCCCCTGACATCGTTCAACTTTTTATCTCAGCTGGCCCAAATTCGCCCCAATGATAAAGTGTTGATTTTAGGCGCTTCTGGATCACTTGGCACCGCAGCGGTGCAGATCGCCGCCGCATTGGGCGCGCAGGTCACAGGCACATGCAGCACCCGCAACACCGGGCTGGTGGCGTCGCTTGGGGCGCATCATGTGATTGATTATACGGACACCGATTTTACCCAGGACACACGCCAATATGATGTGATCTATGACACGCTGGGCGTGTCGAATTTCGACGATTGCAATCCGGTTCTGACCCGCACGGGCCGCTATTTGTCACCGGTTTTGGGGCTTGGATTGCTATGTGCGATGTTGCGCAGCAAATTCACCCGCAAAAAGGCGCAATTTTCGGCCACAGGCATGTTACCCGTCAAAGAGTTGCGCCCTATGATGGCGCAGATTTTGGACCTCGTTGCCCAAGAGAAACTGCGCCCTGTGATGGACCGGTCCTGGCCTTTGTCTGACCTGCCAGAGGCCCATTCCTACGTGGAAACAGGCCGCAAACGCGGCAATGTCACCGTGTCCTGATCAAACACTGTCCTAAACGAAAAAGGCCAGAGCAATCCCAGCTCTGGCCTCTTTTATACCGTTCTGGGCAAATTACTGCCCCAGACACCACCGCATCACGGCCTTTTGGGCATGCAGTCGGTTTTCGGCTTCGTCAAAAATCACCGAATGGGGGCCATCCATCACGGCGCTGGTGGCTTCGTCATCGCGGTGGGCGGGCAGACAATGCATGAACAGCGAATCTGATTTTGCGTGGCTCATCAACGCGTCATTCACCTGATATCCGCGCAGCTGATTGTGGCGCCGTTCGCGGGCCGATTGCGGATCATGCATCGACACCCACGTATCCGTCACCACCAGATCGGCACCTTTGACGGCTTTTACCGGGTCGCGTTCGATGGTCACATTTGCGCCTTTGGCACGGGCTTCGTCAATGAAACCTTGTTCGGGATCAAGTGGTTCCGGCCCGGTAAAGACCAGATCAAACCCAAATTGACCCGCCGCATGGGCAAAGCTGGCAAATACATTGTTACCGTCGCCAGACCAGACAACTTTCTTGCCAGCGATCGGCCCGCGCTGTTCCTCAAATGTCAGGATATCGGCCATGATTTGGCAGGGATGGGTGCGATCGGTCAGGCCGTTGATCACCGGAACGCTGGCATATTCGGCCATTTCCAGCAGGGTCTGTTCCTCAAAGGTGCGGATCATGATCAGATCAACATAGCGCGACAGAACGCGCGCCGTGTCGGCAATGGTTTCGCCGTGGCCCAGCTGCATATCCGTGCCGGACAGGACCATAGTTTGCCCGCCCATTTGCCGCACGCCAACGTCGAACGAAACGCGGGTCCGGGTCGATGGTTTTTCAAAAATCAACGCCACCATGTGGTTTTTCAAGGGCTGCTCGGCGTCCAGCGTGCCCTTTGGCAGGCCAGCACGCGCAGATTTCATCGCTGCGGCCTGATCTAAGATGCCCCGCAATGCGGCCGGGTCGGTTTTGTTGATATCCAGAAAATGATTCATATCTTTGTCTTTCTCGTCAGAGGCATCCGCCCCAAATTCACTAAACGGGAAATTCCGTTATATATCAAAGGGCAGAGGCCGCCTGATCCAGACGTTTGAACGCCTGATCAATGTCGTCATCTGTCAGGTTCAGCGGGGGCAAAAGCCGCACAACGTTATCCGCAGCAGGCACGGTGATCACATCGTTATCATAGCCTGCTTGCACCAAATCCATGTTGCTGAGCTTGCATTTCAGCCCCAGCATCAGCCCCGCGCCGCGCACCTCTTCGAAGATATCTGGATGGGCGGCGATCAGGCCTTCTAGCTTTTGGCGCAGCAGGGCGGATTTGCGGTTCACCTCGGCCAGAAATGCAGGATCCCCCACGATTTCCAGCACTTTTGCGCCCACAGCACAGCCCAGTGGGTTGCCGCCATAGGTGGACCCATGTGTGCCCGCGACCATGCCTCTGGCGGCGGCTTCTTTGGCCAACACGGCCCCCAACGGGAACCCGCCACCGATGCCTTTGGCAACCATCATGATGTCCGGCGTGATGCCCGCCCATTCATGTGCAAACAGACGCCCCGTGCGCCCAACGCCGCATTGCACTTCGTCCAGAACCAGCAAAATGCTGTGTTCATCACAGATGGCGCGCAAAGCTTGCAAATCTGCATCCGGGATCGTGCGAATGCCGCCTTCGCCCTGAACCGGTTCGATCAGGATCGCCGCGGTTGTGTCAGAGATGGCGGCGCGCACTGCGTCCAGATCAAGGAAAGGCAGATGTACAAATCCCTCAAGCACCGGGCCAAAGCCGCCGATCATTTTTTCCGACCCTGCCGCCGCGATGGCCGCAGATGACCGGCCATGAAAACAGCCGTCAAAGGTCAGAATGTCGATTTTTTGGGGTTCGCCCTGATCGTGCCAGTATTTGCGCACCATTTTTACGGCCAATTCGCAGGCTTCGGTGCCGGAATTGGTGAAAAACACGGTGTCGGCAAAGCTGAGATCGACCAGCATATCCGCCAATTTCTGCTGGGCAGGAATCTGATAGAGGTTGGACACGTGCCACAGGTTTTGCGCCTGATCGGTCAAGGCGTTGACCAGTTCAGGGTTTGCATGGCCCAGCGCATTCACCGCAATCCCAGCGCCCAGATCCAACATGCGTCGGCCCTCTGCGGTCTCAAGCCAGGCGCCTTGGCCTTTTTCGAACGACAAAGGGGCGCGATTATAAGTCGGCAATACGGAAGGGATCATGTCTGTGGTCCTTCAACAGAAAGCCCGTTGGTGCCGTAGCGGCAGGGCTGTGTCAATAATTTGCAGAGATTTGGAGAAGAGATGCGCATAGGCGCGACGAAACAACGCTATTAATTAGCGTCGGCGTCGGACAAAAATGAGTGCATATGTCATCATGCGGCCCGTGTAGAGCATTCGATCGCGTCTGTGAACCCCTTTGGTGGGGCGGCATGAAACGGTGCGAAATCCGTTGCATCCCGTACGGACGATTGTGTCACCACCGCGCATAGTTGTGTCGACCCAATGGGACAGGGACGACCACAATGATAAATGCCTGTTTCTATTGATCAGAAGAAACGGTCGGACCAACAAGTTCGATCCGGTTCGTCCAAATATATCCGTCGAAATGTTCTGGCACATTGGCAAGAGTGGTCGCATCGTCGATACCGCTGATGAAACCAGACCCGTCATACGGACCGGCGATAATAACGTCGGTGCCTTTGTCACCTAGACGGCGGGTGAAACGATGCGGCCAGCCCCACAAAAAACCAGCGTAATTCTGCGGAACGACAATCATCGTGTCCCGGCAGACTTCTGGTACATACCCGCTCCAACCGATTGCAAAATACCTCATTAGGCAGCTTTTAATCATGGCTTTGTCAAAACCGCGCAGGCCAAGTGGCGCATCGATGACGGCCTGTGTTGGCGAGCTGCCACCATAAACCCCGTAAACCCGTTCACGCAATTCTGGGTTTTCAAGCAGTGCCAACAAAGCGACACCGTCACCGCGGCGCGTGCTCTTGAAATTCACCAAAAATGCGCCACCCATATCTTGGGATAAAACGGTGAGCAGGTCAGGCATTTGCCCAATCGCCTGCCCCCGAAGTGGAAACGAACCGCTGCCATCATCGATACGATAGCCAAGGTCGAGAGCTTGGAGATCGGCAAAATTCTGATTGTGGGTGACACCAGTCCCATCGGTCCGACAATCCACGGTCCAATCATGAAACACGGCAAAAACGTTATCGTTGGTCAGGTGAACATCGATTTCAACAACGTCCGCTCCTAGGCGAAAGGCTTCGCGCATGGATGGCAGCGTGTTCTCAATAAAACGATGTTCGATTGGCTCCACAGGAGAGGCATGACAAGAATCGACCGACCGATCTGATCCTGTGTAAATGTGATGCACACCGCGATGGGCAATGACACGGGTTTTGTGACTCTCGACTTGTGAAACCAACAATGAAGAGTTTGCAGCCCAAAGACCGAGGCCAACCACAACAATAACAAAGACGAAACGCTTAAAAAACTTTAACATGTGAAGTGGTTACAATGTGATTCAGGTTTTGAAAAGCTAGATTTCACAGCATGGCAAAAGTTCGCTAAGCCCCTGCGTGTCGCCCCGTGTTTTTGCAATCTGCCGCATCTTTCTTGATGCAGGCGCGCACCCATTTGGCCGCAGATCGATAATGGGATGGGCCCGCAGCTTCGGCCCAGCGGCCGGGGGTCCATTTGTTATTAGCGCCCTGCATTGGGCCACCATATAGCGCGCCGTCATCCCGTGTGTGAATGAAATCGATCAGCGCGGCATGATTTTGCGCCAGCATGTCACGCACATCATCCCAGCCCAAATCCGCCTGCTGCCCGCGCAACATGGCGTTATAGGATTTCAGATCGCTCCACTTATAGCCTTGGGCGGGGAAATAAACCTGTTTGCCCGCCAACCCATCCACATACCACCCTAAAAACAACGCAATCCAGTGGGCACGATGGCCGATCACATCCTTGATCGAAGTGTCTTGTTCGCGTTTGCGCAGGGCCTGATCCGCAGGCATATCCGCGATCAGTTTTTGCAATTTGGCATATTCTTTGTCGGCGATTTTGATCAGGTCCAGTTTGTGCGTCGCTGCAGGCATGGCGATCTCCTTTGAAACTGATTGACACTTTCGCCGAACTGACGCCTTGATCCGCGTCATGTTACATCAACAAAATCCCCGGCTCGCGATCCTATTGATGATCACAGCGACGGCGTTCATCGCTGGCACAATGCTGAGCGCGAAATTGCTGGGCACGGATGCGCTTGGCCCTGCTTTGCCCGCATTGCAGGTAACCCATGGCCGGTTCACATTTGCCTTGCTTGCCTTTTTGGTGGCCACGGCCGTGATCCGCCCTGCCTTTACCCGGCCGCACTGGCGATTGCACATCGCGCGCACGACCTGTGGCGCGTTGGGGGTGACGCTGATGTTTGCCGCAGCGGCCCGCATTCCGTTATCGGATGCAACGGCGCTTAGTTTTTTGAACCCGATCTTTGGGATGATGCTGGCCATTCCCCTATTGGGTGAACGGGTGGGGCCGGTCCGCTGGGGGGCCGCGGGGATCGCGTTGATAGGCGCAATGATCCTGCTGCGCCCCGGCTTTGCCACGTTTCAGGCCGCCGCATTGCTGGCCGTGGGCGCGGCCATGGCGCTGGGACTAGAGCTGATCTTTATGAAGAAACTGTCAGGGCGCGAAAAACCACTGAAAATCCTGTTGGTGAATAATATTCTTGGCTTTTCGATTGCCAGTCTGGTTGTGATCCCGGTTTGGCAAATGCCCAATGCGGCCCAATGGGCGGTTTTGGTGGCGCTTGGTGTGTTAATGGCCTTGGCGCAAACCTGTTTTCTAAACGCAGTTGCCCGCGCCGAGGCCAGTTTTATCACGCCTTTTTCATACCTTACGCTGGTTTTTGTCGCGCTTTATGATGGGGTGGCGTTCCAATCCTGGCCCAACATCGTATCGCTACTGGGTGCCGGTGTCATCATTGCCGGGGCGGCGTTATTGGCCTTTCGTGAGGCGCGGATCGCCCGTTAACCTCGCCTTCATAGCTGTGTTTCAAAGGTCGCGCATGCAAACGATCCGTATTATCCCGCGACAGGCGCTTGTATCCCGGCCAAGGGTGCTTAAAATAGGATGCTGACGAATTCAGATGGGTCGGGCGGTTTCACGCGCGCCCCCTTACCAAAGGAAATGCCATGTCCTGGACCGACGAGCGGGTTGAGCTGCTTAAAAAGATGTGGGGCGAAGGCCAGTCCGCCAGCCAGATTGCCAAGGAACTGGGCGGGGTTACCCGCAACGCAGTGATCGGCAAAGTGCACCGTTTGGGGCTGTCCAACCGGACCAGCACAACAACGGCGGCAAAAACCACCAAAGAAAAATCCGCGCCCAAGCCCAAGGCAACAGCGGCCCCCAAACCCAAGGCCGAGCCCAAGGCAGCCGCCCCGGCGGCCAAGCCAGAGATCGACACATCCAAGCCGCTGCCCATGAGCCCAGCGCGCCGTGCGATCATTCCCGCGGGCCAGCCATTGCCACCACAGCCTTCGGCCAATGAAATCAGCCCCGAAGCATTGGCCAAGGTCAGTGAAGTGGAAAAAGGCGCTAAGAAAATCAGCCTGATGGAATTGACCGAACGGACCTGCAAATGGCCCATCGGCGATCCGGCCACTCCAGATTTCTGGTTCTGCGGCCTGCCCGTTCAACAAGGCAAACCCTATTGCGAAGCCCATGTCGGCGTGGCGTTTCAGCCCATGTCATCACGGCGCGACCGCCGCCGGTAATCCCGGACATATTGATCTGACAAAGCCCTGCCAAACTGGCGGGGCTTTTTCGTTGGCTTGGTGACTGATCACCCCGCTGGTGTCGCCCCTTGGCCGCAGCTTTTGGCGATCTTGGTTGTTGTGCATCGCCCTGCACCCGCGTACCAGTTTTGCATCGCCCTGATCCACCATCAGGTCGGTGTTCAAACAGGAATATTCATGCAAAACCTCGCCCCCCGAAACGCATCTACAAATGCCCCGGCAAACGCCCCTGCAAACGCACGGGCCAACCTGATCGGCAGCTTGTTCATGGTTGCGGCGATGACGGGCTTCGCGGTTGAGGATGCATTCCTAAAAGCGACATTTGTCCAACTGCCCATCGGCCAGATCCTGATGATGTTTGGCCTGGGCGGTGCGATCCTATTTGCGATAGTGGCCCGGCTTCAGGGCACGTCGCTGCTGCAAGCGGCGGTTTTGTCCAAACCCATGCGCATCCGGGTTTTGTTCGAAATCACCGGGCGGCTTTTTTATGGGTTGGCCATCACCCTGACCCCTTTATCCTCGGCGACGGTGATCCTGCAGGCCACACCGATTGTTGTGGTCGCGGGCGCATCAATTGCGTTTGGCGAACATGTCGGCTGGAGACGTTGGTTGGCCATCGTGATCGGATTGATCGGCGTGCTGATCATCCTGCGCCCTACGTCGGACAGTTTTTCGATGCTGTCGATTTTGGCCGTGTTGGGCATGTTAGGCTTTGCCGGGCGCGATCTGGCCAGCCGGGCGGCGCCATCCACGCTGTCCACATCGGTTTTGGGGTTTTATGGCTTCTTGGCGGTGATCGTCGCGGGCGGGCTCTATGCTCTTTGGGACGGCCAAGCCTTTGTGATGCCCCACTTGCGCATCTGGGCCATGATGATCGGGGCCGTGGTCGCCGGTGTTCTGGCCTATTCCGGCCTGATGAAGGCGATGCGTACCGGCGACGTATCCGCCGTCACCCCGTTTCGCTATTCCCGCCTGCTGATCGGGATTGCCTTTGGGGTGCTGTTTTTCGGCGAAACACTGGACTGGCAGATGGCGCAAGGCTGTGTTCTGATTGTGCTGTCAGGTCTGTTTATTTTGTGGCGATCCCCGTCAAAACCACGCTAAAGAAACAAAATGTCGGGATTGCCGACATTTCCGACCGACAAACTTGTGATTTCACCGCGTGGCCTTACATCCAAATCAGCCACAGATGTTTTTTGATAAAGGATCGTCCTATGCCTAACCTCGCCCTCATCACTGGTGCATCATCGGGAATTGGCCGGGAACTGGCGCGGTTTCACGCAGGTCTGGGCGGTGATATGATCATTACGGCTCGACGTGATGCTGAATTGCAGGCGTTGAAATCCGAACTAGAGTCAAAATACTACGTCACCGTGCACACCATTTCACTGGATTTGGGCGCACCGGGCGGGGCAGATGATCTGGCCAAACAGGCCATGGCGATTGGCCCGATTGAGGTGCTGATCAACAATGCTGGCTTTGGCGGGCATGGCGCGTTTATTGACCGGGATCTGGCGGCGGATCACGCGATGGTGGACCTAAATGTCAGCGCTTTGATGACCCTGTGCCATCATTTCGGGCGGGATATGGCGGCGCGTGGCGGTGGCAAAATCCTCAACGTGTCGTCGACCGCATCCTACATGCCTGGCCCCCTTCAGGCGACCTATTTCGCCACCAAGGCATTTGTGTCGTCCTTTTCCCAAGCCTTGGACGAAGAGTTGCGCGACAAAGGCGTGACCGTGACCGCACTGGAACCGGGCGCTGTGGCCACCGAATTTATGGACACCGCAGACCTGAACGGCACGGATTTGGCCAAAGGCGGCGCTAGCGCGGCGGATGTGGCCGCATTTGGATACCGCGCCATGATGGCCGGTGAATTGCGCGCGATCAATGAAACGCGCCTGCAGGTCCTGATGAATTGGGTCATGCCATTTCTGCCCCGCCGCCGGGTGCTAAAAATGGTGCGCAACATGCAGACGAAATAGCATCGCCAATTTGTCTTCGGGATGGAAGGGGCCCATGGTATAAAGGGGCTTCTCGCGGTCCTTATCGCGCAACCCGGAGCGAAAAACAATGCAACTCGGTGCCTTTTCCATCAGCCTATCTGTCGAAAACATTCACGCATCCAAAGCGTTCTATGAAACCCTTGGCTTTGCGACCATTGGCGGCGATATCGACCAAAACTGGCTGATTTTGCGCAATGGATCGGCCACGATTGGCCTGTTTCACGGCATGTTCGAAGGCAACATGCTGACGTTCAATCCCGGCTGGTCCCCGGACGCGCAGCCATTGGACGCATTCGACGATGTGCGCTCCATTCAGGCGCATCTGCAAACCGCAGGGATATCACTGGACATGCAGGCCGACCCCGGCAGCACAGGCCCCGCGCATTTGGCGCTAAAGGACCCAGACGGCAACGGGATTTTCATCGACCAACACGTGGATAAACCCGATTAACGCAAACGGAACCGCTGACGCAGACCCAACCCAAGGAAAAACAGCAGGACATAGCCAAAGATGGTCTGAACCGCCGTTAAGGTTTGGATAGCCGGGTCGGCATTGTTGACCTGACCATCGAAATACAGCGACTGAAACCCAAAGAATTTGAACATATTGGCAAATGAAAACGCCGCTCCGGTGAGGCCAGATTGCACCCACCCCACATCCGCCGGATGCCATAGCACGCGCGCATAAACCATCGTCGCGGCAATCCACAAAAACGCCATCCACAACACTGGCCGGGCAATCGAATAGCCGTAATCCGACAGTGCGCCGTAGATCAAATACGGCACCCTATGCCAAATCGGTCCAATTCGCCCGGAAAAGCCCAT
Organism: Aestuariibius sp. HNIBRBA575; assembly: GCF_040932005.1. NCBI lineage: Bacteria > Pseudomonadati > Pseudomonadota > Alphaproteobacteria > Rhodobacterales > Paracoccaceae > Aestuariibius > Aestuariibius sp. HNIBRBA575. Next base: position 804,647 of record NZ_CP162414.1, on the reverse strand, counting down.
TTCGCGCCGAAAAAAGAAATGCGCGTCTTCATGGAACCCTTGATTTGTGAGGGAGTGGCGAATGATGGAGCATGACTCCTTCGCTTGCACTAATTCAGGAGAATAGGCCGTTTTATTGCTCTTCCTTGAAAGAAATGATGAAGCATATTTCTTTACCACCGGCCAATGCTCAATTTCTGTAGAAAAAATGAACCGATCATTTAGCTTTGTATTAGACAAGATCGGATATTGGTCATCAAACTTAGCATTGCGAAATGTAGCTGGCTTTTCAAAACGGGCATTGGTAAAGTTTACTCCAGATGGCCCCTGTGGTGTGCGATGACCGAAATGACAATCTGCAAAACTAACATGCTCATCGAACAAAGCATTTTGAAAGCTGGCTAGCTGTCTAAATTCAGCGAAATCAAACTGTGCTCTATCGTACCAGCTTGTTAAGAAGAAACGCGCTTCGCCAAGGAATTTGGTTCTAGAGAAATCACAATAACCCATGAATTTAGAGCGGCCGAAGTTCGCTGACCCTACAAAAATTGAACTATCGAATGATGATCGATCCGCGACCTGCGTGTTTTCCATACTCATCGATTTACAAGCGACCGACGACACAAATTCCAAGCGATTAAATCTAGAGCTTGCTAGAGATACCGGCCTAAAAAAGCACGCACCATATGCTTCTAATGCATCGCATTTGGAGTTCCGCATGCGAAGTGAAGAAAGGAATAAATAGTTTGAAACATTCAAGGTCTTTGGCATGTTCAAACTTGATAGATCTACGCACTCGTCAGGGTTCGGTAATCCTCTGTACAGATAGTTTTTCCCTCCCTTTTCATTCCGCTCAGTCATTTCTCGCTGATGTATTCTTTGAACTTCAGCCGACAGTTTTTCCCAAGCGATTAGCTCCTCTTCAACTATAATTTGATGCGGAGTATATAAATTCAATTCTGATAAATACCATCGCAGCTCTGCATTCGACAAAGATTGACTCACCCAAGCATTCCACGCTCGTCGGTTTTTTTCTTGTATATACTCGTCAATCTCTTCCCCATCCTGTTCCCCATAAAGGGTCATCAGCACATACCACGGGTTCTCATTCGCGGGTGTTAGCCCGGTGGGCGCGGCGGTGTCGGGGGCTTGGGTGGGTTGGTCACTCATACTCGGCTCACATTCTGCGTTAAGTGCAGCCTAGCGATGCGCATTCCCGCGTCAAACCCCATTCCCCTTTGGCTGCGGCATCGTTATACGGCCCTCATGTCCAGCAATCCGCCCGATCTTCGCCCCGACCTCGCGCCTGCCCCAAAATTCGGGGGCCGCATTACCGAAACCAAACGTGACGGTCAGCCGACCATCGGGATGGTGTCACTTGGCTGTCCCAAAGCTTTGGTCGACAGCGAACGCATTTTGACCCGTCTGCGCGCCGAAGGTTATGCGATCAGCCCCGATTACAACGGCGCAGATGCGGTGATCGTCAACACCTGTGGGTTTCTGGACAGCGCCAAGGCCGAAAGTCTGGATGCGATCGGCGAAGCATTGGTGGAAAACGGCAAGGTGATTGTCACCGGCTGTTTAGGGGCTGAGCCCGATTATATCCGCGAACATCACCCCAACATTCTGGCCGTCACCGGCCCGCATCAATACGAACAGGTGCTGGATGCGGTGCATGGTGCTGTGCCCCCGTCCCCCGATCCGTTTGTCGATCTGCTGCCGGCGTCAGGCGTGTCCCTGACCCCGCGCCATTACAGCTATCTAAAGATTTCTGAGGGCTGCAATCACAAGTGTAAATTCTGCATCATCCCCGATATGCGCGGTCGCCTGTCATCGCGTCCGGCCTTTGCAGTGCTGCGCGAAGCCGAAAAGCTGGTGGAAAACGGCGTGCGCGAATTGCTGGTGATTTCGCAGGATACGTCGGCCTATGGGGTCGATCTGAAACACGCCACGGAACGCGGGCATCGCGCCCATATTACCGATCTGGCGCGCGATCTGGGGGCGCTTGGATCTGGACGCGATCTGTGGGTGCGGATGCACTACGTTTACCCTTACCCGCATGTGCGCGACATGATCCCGTTAATGGCGGATGGGCTGATCCTGCCCTATCTGGATATCCCGTTTCAGCACGCGCACCCGGATGTGCTAAAACGGATGGCCCGCCCTGCGGCGGCGGCCAAAACGCTGGATGAAATCGCCGCTTGGCGCAACACCTGCCCCGATATCACCCTGCGCAGCACGTTCATCGTTGGCTATCCCGGCGAAACCGAGGCCGAATTTCAGACCCTGCTGGATTGGATGGACGAAGCCCAGCTGGACCGTGTGGGGTGTTTCCAATACGAAAACGTCGATGGCGCGCGGTCAAACGCCCTGCCAGACCATGTGCCTGCAGATGTAAAACAGGATCGCTGGGATCGTTTCATGGAAAAAGCCCAAGCGATTTCCGAAGCCAAGCTGGCCGCCAAAGTGGGCAAAACGCTGGACGTGATCGTGGACGACATCGACAGCGACGGCATCGCCACCTGCCGCAGCAAAGCCGACGCGCCCGAGATTGACGGGAACCTGTTTATCGATGTCGGAACCGAGGGTTTGTCGGTTGGCGACATCGTGTCGGTCGAAGTCGATGAGGCTGGGGAATATGATTTGTGGGGTAAACTCGGATAAAGAAACGATCCGGGGGATCGTTTCCCGAGTTTACGGGCGGAGCCCTATTATTGAAGATATTGGAAGCCCAAGAAGAATCATTCCCAGACATTTCATGCGGGGGACTAGTGGTTAACAATTCATAAAATGACATTTTCTTTGTTAACGTGTGAGGATTTTAACCTGACCCTTAGGTGAAATATTCACATTTTTTTTGTGGACGCCCAAACTTTGGATGCGCGCCCATAAACAGTTACAAATCAATGCCTTACAAAACCATCCAGTCGCAAGATCAAGTTTTTGTGGACATTTCCTATTGACCCACAACACCCTGTGTGCGAGAGTAAATGTTGCGTACCCCGCGGGCACATCTTGACGCCGCACGAATCCCCCCTGATACTGCAGTTACGAAAAAAACGAGCCAGAGATTCTCTCTGACCCGTTCATTTTTCGGAGGCTGTAGAATGCTCGAAAGCAGCCGGCTGCTCAGGACTAAAACTACGGCCCCAAAGTTCACACCTTTGCCTAGCATAGTCCTGACCTGTCTAACAAGAGCGTAGTAAGAAGGGAGAACGCCAAATGGCTTCTTTCAACAGGCGTGGGCGCCTGAAAAGTCCAACAATGACGGCAACTGTTGCTGGGTTTATCAAGTGGCTTTGGACCAATACAAATCTAAACCAAGCTCAGATCGCGGCAAAGTTTGACGTCAACCAAGGGCGGGTTTCAGAAGTGATCAGCGGCAAACGTTTCGCCACAATTGCTCCTCTTGAGTTTAAGGGGGATTACTGATGTCTAAAATCACCGGCAACAATGATGGCCCCAATGGTCGAAACGAAAGCTATCGCGTGGACAACAGGCACAACGTCCCCAGAGATGTTGTTGTGCGTGAAGTCGAAGATGGGCTTCACCCCGGGAGGCATATCTATGAGCGGGATGGTGAGCGTTACGTTCGGGACAACCCAGATTCATCTACGAATGACAATGTGAACCGATAGTTTCTAAAAATGGCGTTGCCCAGCAAAGCTGGGCAGCGCCCAGACCTCCCCCATGGGGAGGGCGCTTTGCACCCACCCCGAGGTCCTTGCGCGGCATAGCCTAAATAGTCTTGATCCGCCTTGCCACGCTTTGCCACATTGCCCGCCCTGCCTTCTGCCCCCATATTCCCCCTATGACCCAAACCGATCAAACCCCCAGCGACACTCAGGTCCTCTACAATGCGGAATGTCCCGTCTGTCACTTTGAGGTTAGTCGCTACGCGCGCTATAGCGACGATAACGGCCTGCCGATCCGGTTTGATGATCTCAACGGCGCGGGGCTGGCCCGGTGGGGCCTGACCCCGGACAGGGCGGCGCGGCGGCTTTATGTGTCCCATCGCGGGGAATTGCTGTCGGGGATGCCTGCGTTTCGCCTGTTATGGGCGCAGATGCCGCGGTATCGCTGGTTGGCGCGCGTCGCGGGTTGGCCGATCCTGCGCCCTGCCTCGGTGTTTTTGTATGATCGCATGATCGCGCCGGTGATTTATCGCTGGCACAAACGCCGCAAAGCCCGCACCCCTAGCAAAAACGGCTAACTAAACACGACAATCACCCAAGCCAGCCCCGCAGCAAAGGCGGTCACTGCGACCCCTGCGCTGCCTGCGTCTTTGGCTTGTTTGGCCAAAGGGTGCGGTTCGGTTGAGATATAATCCACCGCCCGTTCCAGTGCCGTATTGAACAGCTCGGCCGCCAAAACCAGCACGCCCAAAATCAGGATCAGCGCCAGTTCCATTCCGCTGAGAAACCACAGCGCAAAGAGCGCCGAAACCACATTGGCCCAGACCCAGCTGCGAAACGAATGTTCGTTCTGCCATGCGTCGACCACGCCGGCCCAGCTCCAGATGCAACGCATTTTTAACCGTTTGATAAAGTATATCATTGCGCCACCCTAGCGCCCAAATGGGTCAGGTCAACTGATCCAGATAAATCCGCACCGCATCCTGCACGTGGCGGAACCGATCCCCGCCCAGATGTTTGCCACCATACCAGCGCGTCACACAGATCAGATGCCCCTGCAGGGCTTCGCGTTCCAGCATCCGAACGATGATCATGCCCGCCCCGCTTTCGCCGTCATCGTTTTTCAGCGGTGCGTCGGGCAACAGGACCGCCCAGCTGTTATGGGTGGCTTTGGCGAACTTTTTCTTGCGGCGCAATTCTTTGATAAAGGCGCGTGCTTCGTCGGCGGATGTGACGGGGGCGCCGGACACGGCATATTTCGATCCACGATCGCTGGCGACGTTTTCAATGATTTTCATTCCCCCTTTTCCCGCTGTGGTTGATGCAGGTCAAGGCCCCGCGGATCCCGGGCTGCTAGGGTTTGCGCGAGATACAAAAGAGAGGGCCAACATGACAACATCCACCACAGCAACCACAAAACCTGCCGCCGCCAACACCAAGCCGCAGCCCGTCAAAACCGCCGCGAAACCCGCTGTTATTGCCAAACCTGTTGTTGCGCAAAGTGACGCGAAACCCGAAAAAATGGCCCGTCGTCCCTATGAAGCCGAAAAGGCAAAGCTGCAGGCCGAGCTGTTGAAGGTTCAGCTATGGGCGCAGGAAACTGGTCAGAAATTTGTTCTGCTGTTTGAGGGGCGCGATGCGGCCGGTAAAGGCGGCACAATCAAGCGGTTTACCGAACACCTGAACCCGCGCGCCGCGCGTGTGGTTGCGCTGAACAAACCCACCGAAGAAGAGCAAGGCCAGTGGTATTTCCAGCGCTATATCGACCATCTGCCCACTGCCGGTGAAATGGTGCTGTATGACCGCAGCTGGTACAATCGCGCCGGTGTGGAACGGGTCATGGGGTTCTGTGAGCCAAACCAATACCTTGAATTCATGCGTCAGACGCCGGAATTGGAGCGCATGTTGGTGCGGTCGGGCATCCGGCTTTATAAATACTGGTTTTCAGTCACGCAGGATGAACAAAAACGCCGGTTTGATAGCCGCGCATTGGATCCGTTGAAACAATGGAAACTGTCCCCCATCGACAAAGCGTCGCTGAACAAATGGGGTGATTACACCGAGGCCAAAGAGGCGATGTTTTTCTACACCGACACCGCCGATGCACCATGGACGGTGATCAAATCGACCGACAAAAAACGTGCGCGGATCAATTGCATGCGTCATTTCCTGTCGACGTTGGATTATCCGGGCAAGGATCACGATGTGGTCGGGCAACCGGACCCTGAAATCGTCAATGCAGCGGCCCATGAAATCCATCAATCGGAACATATCCTGGGCAAAAGTTTACACCCCGACACCCGTCGGGTTCAGAGCTGAGTATAGACTTCCACGCCTCTCTCCCTCTCTCAGCGTGGTTGCCTTACCCAGGCCGGGTCCCGTCACAGGGGCCCGGCTTTTTGTGCAAATGCCTGCACCATTTCAAACAACCAGCGTAGAAAAGCGTATCAGAAGCGCGCAACCAGCGCGTCATAGCTGTAGCTTTGTTCAATCGTGCCATCATCACCCTCAACAAAATTCGGGTCTTTGGGCAGGCAGCCAATGCCGCAGACTTGGTAGGTTTCCATGTCGGTTGTATCAACATACCAAAGCCGTCCGCCCGGTGTCGCTACCCAGCCATCGATGCCTTCTTCTTCGTCGCCTTCCATGTCAGCGCCGCTGGGCGTTTCGCTGGAATATTCGGTCGAAAAATTCCCGTGCGTATGATATGATGCGGTTGTAATTTCCAGGTTTGTGGGGTCATCCGCCAAACAGCTGCTGGTCGCGCCTGCGGTGGGTGGGGAAACCGCCAATTCACCTGAGGCCGTAAACCCAACATAGCCGCAATATTCGATCCCTTTCTCAAACGAGAGAGGATTGATTTCTGCGAATGTCTGTCGAATGAGGGCTTCTTCCTCTTGTGATTGTGCGGCAACGGTCGTCGCAACACATGAAAGAGCAAGCCCAAGTGGCATCAAGATACGATACATTTGGAATAATCCTATAGATTGAACGGCTTTATCGGTATCCCATTCAGTCGATCTGTCAACATCAAAGCCGAAGTCATCAGGCGTGTGACCGTATCTCACTATTCTGCCCATGGCTTTGCGATGGGCATGGCCAACGCCAACAGATCGATGGCGCGGGCGGCGATCTGATCGACGATATCAGTCACATTGTCCGGGTTTAAATAAAACGCCGGAACCGGCGGCAGGATGATGGCGCCCTGTTCCGTTGCAGCCGTCATATTGCGCAGATGGGCCAATGTCAGAGGCGCTTCGCGGGTCAACAGCACAAGCCTGCGGCGTTCCTTGAGCTGAACACTGGCGGATCGGGTCAATAGGTTATCATCCAGCCCCTGCGCAATCGCGGCGAGGGACCGCATGGAACAGGGCGCAATGATCATGCCCGTCACAGGCACCGATCCCGACGCAATGCTGGCCCCGATATTGGACAAAGGGTGGCATCGCGTGGCCAGCATTTGCAAATCAGCCAACGCATTTGGGCCGCATTCCTGAACCAAGGTCCGGTGCGCCGCTGCACTGATCACCAGATCGATTTCGACGTCCAGCGCGGCCAATTGTCGGGCCACCGACAGGCCCAATGCCGCACCAGATGCGCCCGACACCCCTAAAATCACTCGGGGGGCGTTCATGTTGTCACCTGCGGCATCAATCGTGCGACCAAATCCGCCGCGAACTCTGCGTCCTGCGTCGCGGTTTTCATCACTTCGCCCCAATCCCGGTTGGTTTCAGCGTCGATTTTTATGGTGGCATCTATGCCCATTTTCCCGGCCAAACCGGGCCGCGGTGACGCAAAGTCTAGGTAATCCATAGGCGTATCATCCAAATGCATTACATCGCGCGCCGGATCCATGCGCGTCGCCAGCGCCCAAGCAATGTCATCCCAGTTTCTGACATCAATATCCGGGTCCACAACAATGACCATTTTTGTGTAGCTAAACTGCGGCAACATCCCCCAAAGCGCCATCATCACACGCCGCGCCTGACCGGGGTAGCGTTTGGCGATACTGACCACAGCAATGCGATAAGAACACGCCGCCGCTGGCAGCCAAAGGTCGCGAATTTCGGGGATTTGCGCCCGAATTGTCGGCAGGGCAAGCCTGTTAAACACATCGCCAATGATTGCCGGTTCATCGGGGGGACGCCCCGTATAGGTCGACAAATAAAGCGGGTCCTTTTGATGGGTGATTGCCGTGATCTGCACCACCGGAAATGGCTCGGCCCTGTTGTAATACCCTGTGTGGTCCCCAAACGGTCCTTCGGGGGCGGTTTCGGTGGGACTGACCCACCCTTCTAGGATGGTTTCCGCCTCAGCAGGGACCATCAATGGCACGGTTTTGGCCGCAACCATGCGCGGGCGCAGGCCGTTAATCGCACCGGCAAATGTCAGTTCTGACACCGTTTCCGGCAGCGGAAGAGCCGCCGACAGCAATGTTGCAGGGTCCGCGCCCAGCGCGATGGCCACGGGCGTCTTTTGGCCATTTTGCGCCCAACTTTGGTGATGGGCCGCGCCGCCGCGATGGGGCAACCAACGCATGATCAAACGGTCACGCGCCAAAACCTGCGCACGGTAAATCCCTGCATTATAGGCCCCGATATCGGCCTGTTTTGTGGCGCAGGACCGGGTGATAACCACCGGCCATGTGATCAATGGTGCCGCGTCACCCGGCCAATGGGTCTGCACCGGGATCGCCGTCAGATCCACATCAGAGCCTTGCAAAACGACCTGCTGGGCCGGGGCCGATTTGACGATCTTTGGCCGTGTCGCCAACGCAGCTTTTAGCATCGGCCAGCGCGCCAACGCATCGCGCAATCCGTCCGGCGGCGTTGGGCTTCTGAGGGCGGCCAGAAACGATCCCAGATCATCGATCTGATCCAACGCCATCCCCAATCCCGCCGCGACACGTTCACCTGTACCAAACAGATTGGCCACAACCGGGATATCAAAGCGACCGCCATCCCCCTGAACCGGCTGATCAAACCGCAAAACAGGGCCTTTGCGTTCCAGAATATTGCGATGAACCGCTGTCATTTGATGACGGACCGAAACAGGCTGCGGCACTGGCAATAGCTGCCCGGTTTCATCGCACCAGCTGAGATAGCTGCGCAGGCTGGGGAATGAAGGCAAGGTGCGCACATAATTTCCTGACATTGGACCCCGCGCTGCCTATCAGCAGAAATGCGCCGCGAAATTGACGATCGTCAATTTGCCCAAACACGCAAACGACTACCAAGACCAAACCGGATCAGCCCCGTCCCAAAGGATCTCTGTTTGTCCCAGTCGCCCGCTCAGATTTCACGCCTTCCATTGGCGTTGACCTATCCATTGCGGTTTGTGCCGCTTGCGCCATTATCCGCGTCCTTGACGCTTTTTGCCCGTAAAACGGCGCGCAATCACCCCGCATTGTTTCGGCGGCTCGGGGTGCATGGCCAGAAACGGTATGTGCTGGATCCAACCGATTTGCCATTTGTCATTCTTCTGGACCCAAATGGCGGCACCCCAAAGGTGACCGTGATCCGCGGTTCGGGGACTGGCGCTGCACGGATCGCCGGACCGTTGGCTGCGCTGATTGGGCTGGTGCATGGGGTCTATGATGGGGATGCTTTGTTTTTCTCACGTGATCTGGTGATCGAAGGCGAAACCGCCGCGACGCTTGCCTTGCGCAATGCGGTGGATGACGCGGAGCTCGATCTTTCGCAGGAATTATTGAACCTTTCAGGGCCGCTGGCCCGCCCGTTGCACAACATGATGGCATTTTGGGAACGGCATACCGGTGTCCATTTGACCAGACCGGATGAGGTGGAAACATGGTAATGGAAATCGTCTGCCCCGCAGGCACCCCGGCCGCTTTGCGCGCCGCCGTAAAGGCCGGTGCGCACACTATTTATTGCGGCTTTGCCGACGAAAGCAACGCGCGCAATTTTCCGGGGTTGAACTTTGATCGCAATGAAATGCGCGACGGCGTGTCATTTGCCCATGCCCATGGTGCCAAGGTGCTGGTTGCGATCAACACCTTTGCGCGCGCGGGCGAAGAAGCCATTTGGCACCGCGCGATTGGGGATGCGCAAACCTGCGGCGCGGATGCGGTGATCTTGGCTGATCCGGGGTTGCTGGCGTTTACGGCGCATCACCACCCGACCCTGCGGCGACATCTGTCGGTTCAGGCCGCCGCTGCAAATGCCGACATCATCAATTTTTATGCCCAGGAATTCGGGATCAAACGGGTGGTATTGCCACGTGTCCTGTCGGTGCCTGAAATCGCCGCGATCAACGCGGAAACCACCATCGAAACAGAGGTATTTGTGTTTGGCGGACTATGTGTCATGGCAGAAGGCCGGTGTTCGCTATCGTCTTATGCGACCGGACAATCCCCCAATATGAACGGCGTGTGTTCGCCCGCCAGCCATGTGAAATACAGCCAAGATCACGGTGTCTTGGACGCCCGGCTGGGCGGATACACCATTCACCGGGTCGGCAAAAATGATCCCGCACCCTATCCAACATTGTGCAAAGGCTGTTTTGGCGCGGGCGGCAAAACCGGCCACCTGTTCGAAGACCCGGTCAGCCTGAACGCCGAACGCCTGATCCCGCAGTTGCAAAAGGCAGGTGTCACCGCCCTGAAAATCGAAGGCCGCCAACGATCTCGGTCCTATGTCGCACAGGTGGTGCGCAATTTTCGCGCCGCAGTCGATGCGCTGGACGCCGGTAAACCACTGCCAGAAGGCATGTTGGCCCGTTTATCCGAAGGCCAAGCGATGACAACCGGCGCCTATAAGAAAACATGGAGATGACATCATGGACCTGACTATTGGGCCAAATCAGTTTTTCTGGGCCACCGATCGCTGGGCTGCGCTTTACCGGGACCTCGCGCAGGCGCCCATTGACCGGGTTGTTCTGGGTGAACTGGTTTGTTCCAAACGATTGCCGTTTTATCAGGATCACATCCCGGATGCTGTTGCGACCTTATTGGCCGCGGGAAAATCCGTTGCTTTGACAAGTCTCGCGTTGATCACGCTAAAACGTGAACGCAAACAGATGGCAGAGCTGGCCGAAATGGGTGTCGAAATCGAAGTGAACGATCTGACCGCCCTGCCCTTTTTGCCGCAAGACGCGGGATTTTCGGTGGGCCCCTTAGTGAACGTCTATAACGAAGGCACGCTGGCTTGGTTGGCCAAACGTGGGGCGCACCGGGTGTGTTTGCCCCCCGAGCTGCCTTTGAAATCCGTGGAAACGCTGGCGTCAGCGGGGGCTGATTTAGGTGTCTCAATCGAAGTGTGGGGGCATGGACGATTGCCGCTCGCGATTTCTGGGCGGTGTTATCATGCCCGTTTGCATGGCCGCACCAAAGACAATTGCCAATTCGCCTGTGATCAGGACCCCGATGGAAAAGACGTGAAAACGCTGGATGATCAGCCCTTTATGGCCATGAACGGGGTGCAAACCCTGTCTGATACATATGCCAGTGTGGCCCATCACGTGCAGGCCCTGACCCAGGCCGGGGTTTCGGCCCTGCGATTGTCACCGCAATCAACAGGGTTCATAGAGCTGTGCCATCTCTATCGCCAATTGCTGGACGGGCAAATCGATGGCCCCCAGACCGCAGCCGCAATCCACCAGATAGACGGCAATGCCCGCCTGTCTGATGGGTTTTTGACGGGGCAACGCGGTGCGGATTGGTCCGGTCTGACCGCCAGCCCGTAGGCTGCCCCATTTCGCCCCCCCCCCGGTCCACCAGTCCGGCAATCTAGCCGCCCGCGCCTTTGGGGGTGGGGTGTGACATCGTTTTGTAGGGCGTCCAATCCGTGATTTCTGGATAGAATTGTTTGCGCCATGCCCGCACCCGCGGGTTAAAGAGGCGACGCCACACCGGGGGCACCATCGCAATCGCCGTCATAGGCGGATATCCGGTTGGCAGCATGGGGACCTGTGTTTCGTCATAGATTTGCAGCAGCGGAAACCGGCGAAGCGGATGCACATGATGATCCGCATGGCGTTGCAGGTTGATCAGCAACAGACCCGACACACGATGTGCGGAATCCCATGAATGATGCGGCTTGACGGGTTCGTATTTTCCATCCCCCAAATATTTTCGAGTCAGGCCATAATGTTCTACGTAATTGGTCAGCTCTAATTGCCAGATCGCAACAAAGGCTTGAAACGCAAACAGCCCAACGCCGATCCATCCACCAACCGCAAATGCAAGGCACAAAAACCCCGTCTGCAATCCAAGATATTTCCAGATCGGATTGGACGGATGAAACGGCGAACGACCGCGCCGGGCTTGCATTGCCTTTTCGGCGCGCCACGCTGATCCAAATCCTTTTGTCAGGGTGCGGGCAAACGCGCGGTGGAACCCTTCGTTATAGCACGCCGTCACCGTGTCCCGCGGCGTGCCAACATAGGGGTGATGCACCAACAAATGTTCGGTTCGAAAATGCCCATAAAGCACCAACGCCAACAGCAAATCACCTAGATTTCGCTCAATCCGGTTGGGTTTGTGAAACAATTCATGGGCGTAAACGATGCCCACGGTCCCGGTTGTGACACCGATCCCAAACATGATCCCAAATGTTTCCAACACAGAATGTTGCCCCACATGAGACAGGTAATAAAGCGTGCCAAAAACCAGCAAAAACTGGATGGGAAACCAGATGCAGGTCAGCAATCGGAACCAGAACAGGCATTCGACCGGTGTGTCAGGGTCCGGATTGCGCAGATCCTGGCCTAATATCGTGTCCAACAGAGGCATCAAAACCCACCCAAATGCGGGGATCAACAATATCGTCCAGCCGCCATAAACCACGGCCAAAATCACCAAGGGTACAAATAGAATTGTGACCCAATAAGGCCACGCTTTGAGGCGGCCCTGAGGGGTGGGATTAAAAGGCGCAAACGTCATGAATTTGCATCCTGTTTTGTGTCATGTAACCGGGGCGTTAGGCGCAGGCGAATGCCATTGGCGGATCGAACTGTCAGATGGGCGGCCGGAACGGGTCGATCCCCATCGACCACATCAAACCGATAGGCGCGTACCAACATCGACAACAAAAGCGGCCCCTCGGCCATCGCAAATGCTGAACCGGGACACACCCTTGGACCTGCTGAAAATGGGATATAGGCAGATCGCAGACATTGTTTGCCATTGGGGGTGTCAAACCGGCTGGGGTCAAATTCATCCGGACGATCCCAAAGCCGTTCATGCCGATGCAAATGCCACGGGCTTAGGATAATCTGCGACCCTTTTTTGATACGGCGCCCCCTGAATGTTCCACGACCAGCGGTTTGGCGTACATACATCGGCACCGGGGGATAAAGCCGCATTGATTCACGGAAAACCGCGCGGGAATGGCGCAGTTTAGACAGGGCTGAAAAATAGATTTTATCGGGCTCCAACGCTGCGTGCGCCTCTTGGGCCAGCCTGTCCTGCCAATCTGGATGGGTGGCCAGCAAATACAGCGCCCACGCCAAAGCCGCCGCTGACGTTTCATGCCCCGCCAAAAAGAAAATCGCGACTTGGTCGATCATTTCTTTGGCGTTGAATACCTGCCCTGTTTCAGGGTCCGGGGTTGTCATGATTTTGGTGGATAAATCATCAGGCGCGGTTCCCGCTTTGATGGCCTGTGACCGTGCATCGATCAGCTGTCCGATCAGGTCGCGTATCGTGCGGGCCGTGCGCAAAGTTTTTGGCGAATGAAACCGTGGGGCCCATTTGGGAAACGGCAATACCGCAGCAATCCCCGCCACGGGCTGCGCCGTTTGATGCTGGCAAAACGCTTCATAGGCTTTTTGGGCGGTTTCATGTTCAATCGGAACGGAAAATAATGTGCGAAAAATGACATCCATGGCGACATGGCTGGTTTGGCTTTCGATGTCGACCGGCATCCCATCCGCAAGCGGCTTTAATCGTGCGACCGCAGCCACCCCACTGTCCCACATCGCCGGAAACACCTCTCGCAATCGCCCACCCTCAAAGGCCGGATCGATGATCCGCCGTTGGCGGGCCCAGGTATCGCCGTTTGATATGAAAATAGACTCGCCCAGCAGCGGTTTTAACCCCACGCGAATGCGCTCAGACTTGGGGAAATCCGTTGCGCGTTTTTTCAAAACCAAATCAACGAGATCCGGATCATTGCAAAGGTATGATCGAAAAAACGGCGTGCGCATTTCCGCCATCCAAGCCCGATAAAGCCGTGCAGGCTGTGCTGACAGGATGTCGGTTTTGAACAACCGAAAATAGGTCCAGAGCGAAACCCTTTCTTCCCGTGAGGCAGGTTTTGGTGGCAATTCTGGCGCTGAATTGCGGGGGGCGTCAAACACGTGGAACTCCGTAGGATGGGAACATTTTATTGGTCCGCATTCCTTGCCCCCTGTCTGTCCCGCGTCATTGACGATCGTCAAAATTTGCCAAATTTCCGCACAATATCCGCAGGTAAGTGTTACCAAGCGCCGCAGTCGACAACGCGTCATAGCGCAGGGTATTCTGATGTCGTGCCCCCAAAGCACGTTTTGTGAATGGCCACCGAGGCATCAATGATCACCACACGCGACGCGCCACACCCTTGTGGGAAATGCGCCTTTTATTCCCAAAGTGTCTGGCAACCGGTCCATCCCGGATCGGTTTCTGTGCTTGCGCAGGGGTTTTCGCGCAAGGACCTGGAATCCGGGCAAATCCTATACCAACAAGGAAGCGAAAACCGGGGTGTTTTTTGTGTATCCAAAGGGTTGATTGCGCTCAGAGCACTTCATCTTGATGGGTCATCTACCCTTTTGAAACTGGTCTATCCCGGTGAAATATTCGGATACCGGTCCTTTCTGGGCAACGAATGTCACAAAACCGAAGCCCGCGCATTGCAACCGTCGCGTATTTGCACCGTTGCACATCGCGACGCAAACCGCGTCGTTCAAGGCAACCCATCGGTTCAGACACGGTTGACGCAACGCTGTATTTCCGAAATCGACAGCAGCCGCGCGCGGATTATCTCGGCGGCGACAACCTCTAATCGTGTGCGGCTTGCTGATGTGTTGCGCCGTTTAATGGAAACGCATGGCACCCGCATCGGCGACATGTTGCACATGCATTTGCCACTGTCGCGTTCCGACCTTGCGGATTTGATTGGGGTTCAGCCCGAAACGATGTCGCGGCTTTTCACACGACTAAAAGAAGACGGTGAATTTGTGATTTCTGGGCGTGTTATTCAAATGCCTGTTTCAGCGCTGAAACAGCGGGCAATGACGCCTTAACCGCGTAAATGTCGGGGTCGGCCAAAGTAGGCCTGCCATTTGGCACCTCGCCCGCATGCTCATCCGATTCCTTGCCATTGTTCACGCCCAAAAACCGCGTGTGTGTGACGCCCGAACCCCACATTTCGGGGATGTCGCTGCCTGTCATACCAAAATTTTTTTCACATCAAAGCCACGCCAAAACGCACAGTATCTTTGTGCAATTGCGCATAGTTAGGTCGCCCTGACAGCAAGATTGGTGCAATTGTATACCGCCGCATCCCGCTAAGTTATTAAAAACATTTGATTTTTTTGGCGGGGTAATTATAAGCCAAAACAACAGTTGCTTTTGAAAGAAAATTACCCATGCAAAATCCAGACGTCTCACAATGGACTGGACGCTGTGAAAAACAGCGCGGTGTGCTTGACCTGAGCGCCGCGCAAAAATTGGCAGCAACGCTTGGGGACCGGGCCGGGAAAATCGGGGACCCGATGCCGTTTCTTGCCCATTGGAGCGCCTTTGTACCGCAGAGTTTGACCTCAGAATTGTCCTGTGACGGACACCCCAAGCTCGGGGGGTTTATGCCACCAGTGCCGTTGGAACGTCGGATGTGGGCGGCGGGCGCATTGACGTTTCATTCCCCGCTGCACATCGGATCAGATATCACGCGCCAGTCAACGATCCGGTCTGTCAGCCAAAAAGAAGGGGCCGCAGGTCCAATGGTTTTTGTGACCATTGCCCATGAGTATTTTGAGGATGACACCCATGCGATCAGCGAAATTCAGGACATCGTTTACCTGAATATCCCACAGCAGTTTTCGCCCCCAAAGCCCAAACCAGTCCCTGTGGATGCGGATATCACAGAAGCTGTGCCAATGTCCGAAACGCTGCTGTTTCGGTATTCAGCCGCCACGTTTAACGCGCACCGTATCCATTACGATTTACCCTATGCGCAAGAGGTCGAAAAATATCCCGGGCTTGTTGTTCATGGCCCGCTACAGGCGACATTACTGATGCGCGCGGCGCTCAGACAGGGTGATCGCCAGCCAAAAAAATTCAGCTTTCGTGGCATTCATCCGATGTTTCATTTCGATGATCTGCACATTTTTGGCCACGACACTGACAACGGGATGACCCTGTGCACCGGCATCGTCGGTGGACATCAGGGCATGCAGGCAAATATTATTTGGGAGGAAAAACCATGAGCGGCATTCTAACAGGTATGCGCATCGTTGAAGGGTCCGCTTTTGTTGCGGTGCCGCTGGCGGGCATGACATTGGCGCAGATGGGGGCGGATGTCATTCGGTTTGACCGCTTGGGCGGTGGGCTGGACGCGACACGCTGGCCCGTTGCCCCCAATGGCAACAGCCATTTCTGGGCGGGGATGAACAAAGGCAAGCGGTCGATTGCACTGGATATGCGATCCCCCAGAGGGCGTGAATTGGTGACACAGATCATCACAGCCCCGGGCAAAGATGCGGGAATGTTTATGACCAACCTCAAGGTACGTGGGTGGATGGATCATGAAACCCTGTCCCAGCACCGCAAAGACCTGATCATGGTTTCGCTCAAGGGGGATCGCCATGGCCGTCCCGCGGTGGATTACACGGTCAATCCGGCGCTCGGCTTTCCGGCGATCACTGGTCCAGAAGGCTCGACCGATCCCGTCGCTCATGCGCTCCCTGCATGGGATTGTGTTGCCGGTCAGCTCATGGTGTCGGCATTGCTTGCTGCGGAACGACATCGTTTTAAAACGGGGCGCGGGCAGGATGTGGAGTTTTCCCTAAAGGATGTTGGTGCTGCAATGTTGGGCAATTTGGGCATCATTGGGGACACTGCGATGGGGGGGACCAAACGGCAGAAATCAGGAAACGCATTATATGGGGCCTATGGGCAGGATTTTATCTGCGCAGATGGGCAGCGCATTATGGTGATCGGGCTGACAGGTCGGCAATGGCGCGGGCTCATTTCTGCGACAGAAACACAGGCCCCTCTGGATGCGCTTTCGACATCTCTGGGCGTGGATTTTGACGACGAAGGAATGCGTTACATTCATCGCAATGCAATCACTGACCTCTTTAAACCTTGGTTTGCGGCGCGCGACGCTGCATCGATCGGCAAACAATTTGATGAACTGGGCCTGACATGGTCACTGTTTCGGGATTTCGAATCCGCATTATCAAATGATGATGATTTATCCACCGAAAACCCAATGTTTTCCGAGATTGAGAACCCCGGACTGGGCCGTTTCCTGGTTCCCGGTTCGCCATTGAATTTCTCAGACTATGATCGGGATGAACCCAGCCCAGCCCCCATCCTAGGGGCAAACACAGAAGAAATACTTGGGGATGTGGTGGGCTTACCGGATGTCGAAATCGCATCGCTCTTTGACGAAGGGGTGGTCAAAGGACCTGCAGGCAAAAACATGCGCCCAGCGGCCTGAAGTTGCGACAAAACCCACATACTATTTTCTGATTAGTTAGGTCACCAACATGCCCCCGTTCAAACCACTTGTGACGCCGCTTTTTGTCCCCGCGACGCGACCTGATCGCATTTCAAAGGCGGCGCGCAGTGGGGCCGACGCGATCATCGTCGACCTAGAAGACGCGGTGCCGCCATCTGAAAAAGTGAAGGCCCGATCAAATCTGGCAGACTATTTGCCTGATGCCACAATCCCAATCATTTTGCGGATAAATGCCGTAGATACAGATTGGTTTGAACAGGACGTACGATTTGCGCGCCATGCCGGGATCAGCGGCGTGATGCTGCCAAAGACAGAACACGCGGCCGATTGTGCAAAAATTGGGCTAGACCTGCCGGTGATTGGCCTGATTGAATCGGCCAAAGGTGTCGTGAACCTGCCTGATATCTGTCGGGCGACCAACCTGCGTCAACTGGCTTTTGGGTCCATTGATTATGCGTTTGACGTTGGCTGTGGCGAAACCCGTGATGCGCTGCTGCTTGCGCGTTTGGCTTTGGTGACGCATTCGCGGGCCCAAAACCTGCCACCGCCTGTGGATGGCGTGACAACATCCGTGACCGACGATGCTTTGATCCGTTCGGATGCGGACTATGCGGCCAATCTGGGATTTGCAGGTAAATTGGTCATTCATCCAAGCCAAGTGGATATCGTTCGCCGCGCAATGCGCCCAAGTGATGCTGAAAGGGCATGGGCTCAGGATGTTTGCGACGCAGATCAGGCCCATGGCGGGGCTGCCGTTTTAATCGATGGTCGAATGATTGACGCACCGATTGTCAAAAAAGCGAAACGTATCTTAGCCAGGGCTGGTCTGACCTAGGGGGTTATATGTTTCCAAATGCGCAATGTTATGAGCTGGCCAACGCTGCCAATTCCGTTTTGTTGCGACAATAATCCGGTGCAGCAGTGGCGCTGGGATTTTGATCCAACCAATGTTTACACCCTTGTGGATTATCACAGGTGCGACAGGCATTGATGATTTCTGCATAGCTGCGCTGGGTCAATTTACCATCGCGCAACGCATCCCCCAGATTGGCGCCAACGGCCTTTGACATACCGATGGTCAGCCAAAAATGATCACGTGGATTGCCCATTGGGTGCATGACTGGTCTCCTTTGTTGGGCGCAATATGATGCCAAACAAAGGGGGCCGTCTTTGCGTCAGATCAAACCTGATCGACGCTGCAATCAATCGCCGCCATTACAGGCGCGCAGCCACACGTTGCACCGCCGCGATACGGGCCGCATTGGGGGGATGGCTGCTTAGGAAATGGTCACCGGGATCGGGGATCCGGGTAAAGAACTGGGCCCCAATCAAGGGATCATACCCAGCGAGATGCGCAATCCGTGCGCCCATTTCATCGGCCTCTAGTTCAAATTCCTGACTAAAGGTGCGCGCGCCAACCAAAGCGCCAATTTCCTGCGCGGTTTCCAACGCTTCGGAGGAATCCGTGCCCAAGGTTCCGGCCAATTGGCCAAACACCTGTGCCCCGATGGCCGCATTGCGCCGCTGCACGTCCAGATGCCCCGCAATATGGTGAGCTGCCTCATGGGCCATGACAAATGCGATTTCTTCTTTGTTTTGAGTTTCCCTCAGCAAAGCCAAGGTAAACGCGATGATCGGCCGCCCGGTTTCATCCACCGTTTGAAACGCATTTGGCGGCGCGTTGGGGCTGTCGTCGACAACTATCAGAAAATCGCAATTGCCGCGTGACAATCGACGCCGGCATTCTGCCTCGGCCACAGGTTCCAGCTGGTTCACAACTTCGATGAAATCCCGCGCAAGTTGTCGGGCATCCCGACGCGGAACATTGGCACTGGCGCGCAATTGCGGTGTCTGCGGCTGGGTCGTCGGCGATGTTTGCGCAGGCGTATCGATCGGTTGTGTTGCATCAACACACGCCATCAAACCAAAGGCCATTCCCAGACCAAGAACCAAGTTACGCATATAAACTCTCCTGCGGGTTTGTCCCTATGTAACGAATGCAAAAGCATCGGGCCAGTCCCGATTGTGTGAACGCCCTTTGCACAACCCGGAATGCAGGCTAACATACAGATATGTTTACCATAGAACACGATTTCGACGCCTCGGTCATTACCCTCGTTGACGAAGGCGAAACCCCACTAAAAGAAGACGTGATCGTGAATGCATTTGCAGAAGTGATCACCGTGACCCAATACGATCCCCGCACGGATCGCGATGTGACAATTACGCTGTCTTTGTCGCAATTGCGGGATTTGGGCGCGGCGCTGGATCTACCAGAAGGTGTGTATCGCATCCGCCCCTTTCAGGACGGCGATCCCCCAGAGGACAGCGTCTAGCCCCCCGGCTGATTGCCCCCGGTTGGTTCCCTCGGCTGGATGACCTACCTTGTGGCAGGCGTCCAAACACAGATCGCAACCGCGAAATTCCCGCACGCCATCCGATTTGGGCGCAAAACGATGGCTTTTGCCGGGGCAAAGGGGTGGTATGCATGGCCAAGGACCCTTAAATCCGTTTCAACCTTTGAAACCGACAGGACATTTTATGCCCATCGCCAACCAAGCCGCACTTGAATTTTTGCTGTGTCGGCGGTCGCGCCCCGCCAAAACACTGACGACACCGGTTCCCGATCGCGCTGATCTGGACATTTTGCTGACCGCGGCCTGTCGCACACCGGATCACGGCAAACTGGAACCCTGGCGGTTCATCGTCCTGCAAAAGGCGGCCCTGTCGCGGTTGGGGGATGCCGTTGCGGCGCGCGGTGCGGCATTGGATATCGACCCTGACAAAATCGAAAAGGCGCAATTGCAATTTTCCAACGCAGATCTGGCCGTGGCAGTTGTCAGCGCACCGGTTGTGTCCCCTAAAATCCCTCAGATCGAACAGGTTTTATCGGCGGGGGCCGTGTGTGCCGCATTGTTGAACGCGGCTTTGGCTGCGGGTTGGGGGGCCAATTGGCTGTCAGGCTGGGCGTCCCATGATCGCGATTTTGTTGAACAAAATCTGGGATTAGCCCCAAATGAAACCATTGCGGGCTTTATCCATATCGGCACCGAACGCGTCGCACCACCAGAACGGCCCCGCCCTGATTTAGCCACCAAAGTCACATGGGTTCAGTCATGATCGTCACCGACTTTTTCAAGGCATTCGCCCAATTGCCCGATCCCCGCTTTCGGCGTGTATTGTGGCTGGGAATTGCGTTGACCATCGCGTTGCTGGTCGGGGCTTATGCCGTTTTGTTGTGGTTCATCAACAGCACGTCGGGCGAACCCATAACCATCCCCGGCATCGGTGAAATCTCATGGCTAGGCGACCTGCTGGGCTGGGGCAGTTTGTTGTTGATGTTCATCCTGTCGATATTCCTGATGGTGCCGGTTGCTTCGGCGATCACATCGATGTTTCTGGATGACGTCGCGCAGGCGGTTGAGGATGTGCACTATCCCCATTTGCCCGATATTCCCCGCACGCCATTTGGTGACGCGTTTCGCGACACTATCAATTTTCTCGGGGTTTTGATTGGCGCAAACCTACTGGCGATCATCGCATATGGGTTGCTGCCCTTTGCCGCGATTGTCATTTTCTGGGGGTTGAACGGCTATCTGCTGGGGCGGGAATATTTTCAGATCGCTGCCATGCGTCGGATCGGACGCCAAAATGCCAAAGCGCTGCGCAAACAGCATTCCGGTGAAATTTGGCTGGCAGGTTGTCTGATGGCAATCCCTCTGACGGTGCCGCTATTGAACCTGATCATCCCAATTTTGGGGGCCGCCACGTTCACGCATCTGTTTCATCGATTGAACAACAAGGCAGGCTAAGCCCGCGCTGCGATGGCCATTTGCAACACGTTCGCGACGTCTGCGCTCATGTTTAGATTGCCGTCCAGAACCTGTGATAGGGGCATCCAAGCCGCGTCAGAAACATCATCGGCAGCTTGGGGCGTGCCGCTGACATAATCGCAGTGAACCGCAGCCAGCAGGTAGTGATATTCCAGCGTGCCATCAGGGTGGTGACCGATGATGTCGAGGTTGGTTAAATACCCACCGGCGCGCACGGTCACACCGGTTTCTTCGGCCACTTCGCGCATAGCCGCCGCAAGTGCAGTTTCACCCGGATCAACATGCCCCCCCGGATAGCCCCACAGCCCGGCATCAGGTGGATTTTTGCGCCGCACAAGCAGGACGTGATCGCCCTGCACAACAACCGCAATGGCCGCAAGTTTTGGCCAATGCGTCATGTTTATTCAGCATCCAATACATCAGGGTGCATGGACGGGATATGCGGCGATGCCATCCGGTCAAACCAATCCATATCCCGAACAGAGATCACCCCAGACAGAATGGTGCCCGCAATGATGCCAAACACCCCCAACGAAACAACGCTGGTGATCTTGGCTTTGCGGGCGATATTCACGTCACTGGGCGCGGATTTATGGGTGCCGGGAACCACCTCTCCTGCTTCGCCTTGCGTTGTCAGACGCAAGGGCAGCACAATAAAGAACACCATGAACCAGATCACGGCAAATAATACCAACGCCGATGTGATTCCCATTGTTCGATCCTTTCACGTGCCGCGGATTGCGACGTTAAACCTGCTCTAATTCAACAAGACAGCCGTTGAAATCCTTGGGATGCAAAAACAGCACCGGTTTGCCATGCGCGCCGATTTTTGGCTCGCCAGATCCCAGCACACGTGCCCCGGTTTCCTGCAAATGGTCACGCGCAGCGATGATGTCATCCACTTCGTAACAGATATGATGGATGCCACCGGATGGGTTTTTCGCCAAAAAGCCGTTGATCGGGCTGTCTTCGCCCAGCGGATACAGCAATTCGATCTTGGTATTTGGCAATTCAATAAAAATCACCGTCACCCCGTGATCAGGTTCATCCTGTGGGGCGCCCACTTTGGCTCCCAATGCGTTGCGATATTGTGCGGCTGCGGCCTCCAAATTTGGGACAGCAATGGCGACATGGTTCAAACGACCGATCATGGCGGGCTCCTCTCTTTTGTTGCCTGCTTATCGCTGCTCTGGTCAGTCGGCGCAACGGGCCGCGCCTTTCGGTCGCGGTTACATGTTCGGCGATGAGTCCATTTTCTAGCGATGTGTCGCGGCCCGTTAACTTGGTCTTCACCATCAGGGTGCTTGTCTAGTCGCAGAACCAATACCTAACAGGAGGGGTAAAATGGACAATCTTGACGACTTTCTGATGACACGGCCACCAACGGCCAACCGTCCCTTGCTGGGGCATACGGTTCTGGCGGTTGAGGATAGCCGTTTCGCGTCTGAGGCTCTGCGCCTGTTATCGTTGCGATCTGGCGCACGGATTCGGCGCGCAGACAGCCTGCATCATGCGCGCCGCCATTTGCGGGTTTACCGCCCTTCGGTGATCATCATTGATCTGGGCCTGCCCGATGGCGCTGGCGAAGATCTGATTCAGGAATTGGCCAATACCAGCCCCCGCGTCGAGGTGATTCTAGGGATTTCAGGCGATGTGGACGCGGCTGAACGTGCGCTGAACGCTGGGGCTGATGGATTTATTGCCAAACCCATCGCATCCCTTGCGGCCTTTCAACAGGCGATTCTGGATCATTTACCCGCGGATAAACAACCGCCCATGCCCCGGAATGTGTCCGCCGAAATCATCCATCCAGATCGGCTGGCTTATCGGGATGATCTGGCGCATGTGGCTGAAATGCTGGGTGATGGGCAAACCGGTGAACAGGACCTGCCGCAAAAACTTGACTACGTGACACAGTTTTTGTCCGGGCTCGCCTTATCCGCCGATGATGCCGACCTGAGCGCGGCGTTGATCGATTTGGACCACGGCACATATAGCCGCGAACAACTCAGCACCGAAGCGATGCGCCTATCAAAATTGGTCCAAGACCGTATCGCGGCGCAAAGCCAGATTTAACAATATGGGGCGGTCTCGATTTTGCCCCATTTGGCCTGATTTTCACCATTCCGGCCCAAAAGCACCCTCTATTCGGCCTATTTGAGCCCCAATCCTTCGCCAAATTGATCCCATAGCTCGGGTGTGGAGTACGAAAGGATTAAAACATGGCGAATTTTATTGAACGCTTTTGGAGTGACGAAGACGGTAATACAACAATCGACTGGTTGGTTTTGACCGCTGGGATTGTGTTGCTGGGCGCGGCGATTATGGCGGCCGTTTCTCCGAGTACGCGCAATATGGCCGACAACACAGCCGATATTATCGAAGCTCGTCAAACCGACGGCGGCTGATCAATCTGCGGTCAACCGCACGACGTGCCGGGCCTTTCTTTCGTACAAAGGCCCGCCAAACCCTATTCGCCTTACAATATGATTCCAGGATTTTGCCCCAGTTCAACACCCGGAAACACGATATTTTCAATATTCGGCACCGACATCCCGATCATATCCCTCAGCGCCCAGCCGGCGATGGCCCGCACATCGCGTGTTGGCATCAAATCACGCCCGGCATATAAATCCGCGTCGGACAATCCCGGCCAATCCGTGACCACGCGCCCCCCCCGCACAGCGCCCCCGGCCAAAACCATCGCGCCACCGGTCCCATGATCGGTCCCATTGGTCCCATTTTCCCGGGCCGTGCGGCCAAATTCGGTCATGCAAATCACGGCCGTTTTGCCCCATTGCGCCCCCAGCCCCGCCTGCAAGGTCAAAATCGTTTCTGACAAGGCCCGCAATGCATTTCCGATGCCGCGTTTTTGCCCATTATGGGTATCCCACCCATTCAATGAAAACGAGGCGATACGCGTGTCGCCGCGCAGCCGGGACGCGGCAAATTCTGCCAGTTGAACATGTGCAATATTGGGGCGCACCGCCCCCATCATCGGATTGTCCGCCAGCATTTCTTCGGTTTCGCTGGCCAAATCCGCCTGCGCCGCCACGTCCCCCGCGATCAGCAACGCATCGCGCGATGCCTCTCTGAACAAGGGGTCGTCGTGATAGATCAGTTCCAATAAACGTTCGGCCTGCGGGCTCAGATCCAGCTCAGATCGCGGGGCCCAAGCCGAACTTGGTGCATCCCCTTCTAGGATCAGCATCCGTTCCCGCCCAACAGCAAAAGCGGTTTCCGTTTCGATCCCCGGCGTCACCTGCAGCAGCCGATTTAGCCACCCATCCCGCACGCCCTGTCCCAGATTTGTGATCCCTGCTTCTAGGATGTCCTGCCCGTCAAAATGGCTGCGTTTGTCGCGATAAGGCGTTGAAACTGCGTGCACAAATCCCAGCTGACCGGCCTGCCACAATGGATAAATAGGCGCCAGTGACGGATGCATCGCATAAAACCCATCCAGATCAAGCGCATCAGCCGCCTGTCCGGTTTTCAGGTTTGGCCGCAGCGCCGCCATTGCCGGATCACCATAGGGCTGCACGACGTCCAGCCCATCCATGCCACCGCGCAACACGATCACGACCAACCGCGTGTCCCATGGGGCATTGGCCAATGCGATCGGAGTGATCAACGGGCTGGCGGCCGCCGAACATCCAAGTGCTGCGCCGCGCATCAAAAATTTGCGTCTGCACACATCGTTTGTCATGCCATTTACCTTTTGTTGAACGCGGCTGACGCCAAAACAAGCCCGATCCCTTCGGATCGCGCTTCTGCGGAATTGGCTGCAAAAACAACCTCTTGGGGGGCGTATTTCCCAAGCGCCGTTTTCACAAAATCCCGTGGATCTGGCAGCGTGTTATTAAGGAATTGCGGCACGTTCATTGCCCAATTGATCCGGGCGGCCATGCCTCGTGGGGTGATCCAGGCCAGGGGCTCTTCTGGCCAGCCATCTGGTCCTAACGGGTGCTGCCAAGTTTGCCCCATCAGCTGCATCGGGTGATAGAATCCGCGCAAAATTTCCTGCCGGGTCAGGCCCAAAATCCGGTCTGCGGGCACCGCCAGCGCCCGCATGGATGCACAGATATATTCGAATGGCTGGCGGATTTTCACTGGATCGGGCGACCACGATTCAGGATGGTTGAGCATCGCTTCGTACATCTGCCCCATATCCCCGCCTGTTTGGTTAAACACGTGTTCCAATTCAGAAACCAACCGATCAGAGGGCGTGTCAGACACGAAATGCACCGCCAGTTTTTGGGCGATATGACGCGCGGTGGCCGGGTGGGTCGCCAGATCATCCAACACCTGCAAAATCGGGTCTAACGCGGCCGCGCCGCCCCCGTAATCCTGCCCCAAAACGGTTTCCGCGCCCGGTTCTGCAAAGGGCGGTCGAAACACGAAACCTTTGCTGGGATTGTAGCTAAGCCCGGTAAAAAGTTCGGCCAATTGGCGCACGTCATGCTGCGTATAGGGACCATCCACGCCCAATGTATGCAGTTCCAGCACTTCACGCGCGAGGTTTTCGTTCAGCCCCGCACCCCGTTCAAGTGCGGCTGGACTGTTGGGGCCCATCGATCGGATTTGATCCAGATATCGCAGCATCATCGGATGCAAAATGCAGGCGCGTAACATCTGCGAAAACGACCCCGTCAAATGCGGGCGAATTGCTTCTTCTATGTAGGGTTGCACCATATGGGCGGTTTGCCCATTGCGGGACACAACGGTGAAATGATCCCCCCAGAATGCGGCCAAACGTTCGCGAAATCCATCCGGGTTATGGGTCCAACGCGCCAGTGTCGCCCGAAAGTGACGTTCACGCACCGCCCGCCCTTGGGATCGCAATTCCTGAAACGCCTCTTGGGTGGCCTGTTCTTGGTCTGTGCCACGGGCCTGAACACGGGCGCGGTGCAGCCGCAAATAGGTGCTGACATGGGGCGTCACATCCGCAAATTTAGGGATTTCAAACGCTTGGGCCCCGTGATCTGGGCCGCGCAATTGCGTCATGATGTCAGAAACAGATGTCGGGGCCGCCAGATCAGGGGACAATCCGATCCCAAATCGGGTCGCGGCAAGTGTGGGATCAAAGGGCATCGTCGTTCCTATTCTGGATACGTATGGTGCCCTTATAACGTAATCCTGCAACAGGTCCGGCGCAAATTTTGCCAGAAATTCCCATCGGCTGATTTCCGCAAAAAGAAAGGCGAGCCATGGCCCGCCTTTGCTTGTTCATTGCGCAGTTGATTTAGGCCTCTGGTGGCAGGGACCGCAGGTTCAATTCGCGCATTTGTTCGTTTTGCGGCTCTGAGGGGGCGTTCATCATCAGATCCTCTGCGCGTTGGTTCATCGGGAACATCATCACTTCGCGGATGTTGGATTGTTCGGCCAGCAGCATCACAATCCGGTCGATCCCAGCGGCACAACCGCCGTGTGGTGGGGCGCCGTATTGGAACGCATTGACCAAAGCCCCAAAGCGGTTTTCGACCTCTTCTTTGCCGTAGCCTGCGATTTCAAACGCTTTGAACATGATTTCCGGGCGGTGGTTGCGGATCGCGCCCGATACCAATTCATAGCCGTTACAGGCCAGATCATATTGATAGCCCAGCACGTCCAGCGGATTGCCGTTCAGCGCCTCCATGCCACCTTGGGGCATGGAGAATGGGTTATGTTCAAAATCGATTTTGCCGGTTTCTTCGTCCTGTTCATAGATCGGGAAATCAACGATCCACGCAAAGGCAAACCGGTCTTTATCGGTCAGGCCCAGCTCTTCGCCGATCACATCACGGGCGCGCCCTGCAACTTTTTCGAATGCGTCAGGTTTACCGCCTAGGAAAAACGCCGCGTCCCCCACGCCCAGACCCAGCTGTTGGCGGATGGCTTCGGTGCGTTCGGGGCCGATGTTTTTGGCCAGCGGACCGGCGGCTTCCATGCCCTCGCCTTGGTCGCGCCAGAAAATATAGCCCATGCCCGGCAGACCTTCGCCTTGGGCAAATTTGTTCATGCGGTCACAGAATTTACGCGACCCACCTTTGGGGGCGGGAATGGCGCGGATTTGTGTGCCTTCGTTTTCCAGCAATTTGGCAAAAATCGCGAAACCAGACCCAGCGAAATGTTCGGACACAACCTGCATTTTGATCGGGTTACGCAGGTCGGGTTTGTCGGACCCATACCACAGCGCCGCGTCGCGATAGGAAATCTGCGGCCAGTCGGTGTCGACCTTTTTGCCGCCGCCGAACTCTTTGAACACACCGGCCAGAACCGGTTCGATTGTGTCGAAAATGTCCTGCTGCTCAACAAAGCTCATTTCCAGATCAAGCTGATAGAAATCAGTAGGCGAGCGGTCTGCGCGCGGATCTTCGTCGCGGAAACACGGCGCGATCTGGAAATATTTGTCGAAACCCGACATCATGATCAGCTGTTTGAACTGCTGAGGCGCTTGTGGCAGCGCGTAGAATTTGCCGGGATGCAGACGGGACGGCACCAGAAAATCGCGCGCACCTTCTGGGCTGGACGCTGTGATAATTGGCGTCTGATATTCGCGGAAACCCTTGTCCCACATCCGTTTGCGCATCGACGCCACAACGTCAGAACGCATTTTCATGTTGTCCTGCATCACCTGACGGCGCAGGTCCAGATAGCGGTATTTCAGGCGGGTTTCTTCTGGGTATTCCTGATCGCCAAACACCATCAAAGGCAGCTCTTCTGACGCGCCCAACACTTCCAATTCACGGGCGAACACTTCGATTTCGCCGGTGGGCAGGTTGGGGTTGATCAGGCTTTCGTCGCGCGCCAGCACATTGCCGTCGATGCGGATACACCATTCGCTGCGCACCTTTTCCAGATCGGCAAAGGCCGGGCTGTCGGCGTCGGCGATCACTTGGGTGATGCCAAAATGGTCGCGCAGATCGATGAACAGCACGCCGCCGTGATCGCGGACGCGATGCACCCAACCAGACAGACGAATATCATCGCCCACATTGGATTTGTTCAGGTCGGCACAGGTATGACTGCGATAGGCGTGCATGATAGGTCCCCTCGGGAAAAAACGGTCGTTGCGATAAAGGGCGATGGGCAGGGGAAGTCAAGCGCCGAGCAAGGCTTTGTTGCGCCAAATCACCTCTAAGGTGAGGAACATCGCCTCAAACTCGCCCGAATGCTTGCTCAAACCTTGGGAAACCGCCATCTTGGGTGAAATTTTTGCGCTTAGGTTGTCATATTGTCCACGGTTCGTTTGCCCATTTTATTGCTTTTGATTGCGTCTGTGACTGCGTTTGTCAGCCTGCAGGGGTTATGGCCCCCTGACCTCAGCGCGGTTTACTTTGGCGCGCGGGCCTATGGGCTTGGATTTGTGGATCACATTTACACCGCCCCCGAAGGTTTTTTCGGCCGATCCGTGGATGATCCGGTCTGGCGGCAAATGGCCACTGAATTGGGGCATGGCGATGAATTGATCCTGCCCTATATTTACCCACCGTTCACCGCAATGATCCTAAGTCCGATAGCAAAATTGGTGTCGCCAACGGCGTTTTTCACCGCGGCTTTGGTGTTCAACATTGCTTGTTCCGCCGCCACGTTTGTTTTGGCGTGGCGGATCGCGGCGCGTCGCCCGGATTTCATGACATGGACCAGCGTGAGTGTTGCGATCGCCTTGACCGCCTTTGCCTTTGTCTTTGCGCATTTTCAGCACCAGCCGCATATCTTTGTGACATTTCTGATCATGGCCGCGTTTGAACGATATAGTTTGGGCCGTATGGCCAGCGCGGGGGCGTTGCTGGCCTTTGCGGCGGCGATCAAACTCAGCCCGGCGTTTTTTGTGATCATATTCCTTGCGGATCGAAATTGGCGGGCGTTTTTTGCCTGTGCGCTGACAGGGGCGGTGCTATTGCTGGGCAGTATTCTGATTGGCGGTGTGGCGCTGCATCTGGATTTCGTCGCGCAGATTTCCCGTCTGGGTTCCGCGGATCAGGTGCTGAGCAATTCCAGCTATTCGATCGCAGGCGCGATCACGCAATTGCAGTATGTCATTGCCGGGATTGCGTTTGAAACGGGCCAGGAATTTCTATTGCTGCCCCATTCATCGGTCGGGCGTGGCGTGGCGTTGTTGCTGTTTGTGCCCGGTACTGCGCTGTTGCTGTGGCATACGCGCGATATCCCCGGTCGGCTGTTCATTCGTTTGCTGGGGCTTTGGCTTATTTTGGTGCTGGCGGATCCGCTGTCATGGGCGCTTTATGCGATTGGGCCGCTATCGCTGCTGCCGGGATTGATCACGCGCCTTCCCAAACACGTGGCGATTGGTGCAGTGGTGATCGCGGGCATTGGCCTGTCTTTTCAGCTGTTTCAACTGGATTTGGCCACGTCCCATATTCCTTTCCCTCAAAGCTTGATCGCGGTGATCACGCTGTTGGGGCTGTTGGGGCTGACGTTTAAACTAACGCCGCCGAAATAAACCCACGCAACGAATTGCCCATCATAAAGCCCCCATTCTGCAAATCTGACAGGGTCACAATCGCCTCTGAATACCCTTGTTCCAAGGCGATTTCCCGCTGGATCCCCGGCAAAACACCACATGTCAGCGCCGGTGTTCGTTTTTGATCCACCAGAAACAGGTTGGTGATGGTGCCTTCGCAAATCTCGTCGCGTTCATTGAGAAAAACCAGTTCGTCCACCCCGTCAGGGATATGCGCTCGCGCCGCGTCATAGATCGCACGGCGGCTGGTTTTATGGGCCAGCCAAGGGTCCTGTGAATGAAGCCGATTGGGGGCAATCGCGACACGCCAGATATCAGGATTGGCGGCCAGCGGAGCCTGTGTCAGATCGAACCGCCCATCAACCGTCAGTGTCAGACGGCAACGTGTCGGGCCATCCACATGCAATTCTACCAATTCTGCGATCCGGGCTTGGGCCGTGTTCAGATCAAACGGCAGGCCCAAAATCCCCGCCGACCGCGCCATACGTCGCAGATGCCGATCCAGATGGCGCGCACCGGAGTCGGGATAGATCCCAAAGGTTTCGATCAATCGAAAGTCTGGGTCGCCTTTTGGGCAAATCGGGTTTTCCATAGCGCCTCTTCGTATTCGCCAGCCGCCTGACTGTCATAGACCACGCCGCCGCCCACATTCAGCGTTGCGGTGCGATTATCCCCGTCACCTTCGACCATCAGCGTGCGAATGGCGACGTTAAATGTAGCCCGCCCATCCGGCGCAACCCAACCCACCGTGCCACAATAGGCATCGCGGGGCTGTGGCTCCAATTCGTCAATGATTTCCATCGCGCGAATTTTGGGCGCACCGGTGATGGACCCGCAGGGATAAATCGCGCGCAGCACATCCCCCAGCCCCAGATCGGGCATCAGCTGGGCGGTGACCCGACTGACCATTTGATGCACCGTTTCAAAGCTTTGCACCGTAAACAGGTCCGGCACTTTGACGCTGCCCAATTCAGAAACGCGGCTTAGATCATTGCGCAACAAATCCACGATCATCAGGTTTTCGGCCTGATTTTTTTCGTCACTTTGCAGGAATGCGATATTGTCCTGATCCTGCTGGGGCGTGTCGCCGCGCGGCTGCGTGCCCTTCATTGGCAGGGTTTCGATCTGGCCGTCCCGACCAAGGCGGAAAAACAATTCAGGGGATCGGCACAGTAAATCCGGCGCGCCGTCCTGTTCGATCAACACGCCGTAACCAACCGATTGCTGATCCATCAACCCCGTATAAAGCGCCTGTGACGTGCCCGTCACCGTGCAGCTCAGCGGGAAGGTCAGGTTCACCTGATAAATATCACCCGCCCGGATATAGGCATGCGCAGTGTCAAATGCGGCCCGGTACTGGGATTGGTCCCAATGGGGCTGCAACGGCCCAAATTGCCCAGGCCCATTTGCCAATTCCTGCATCTGCGGCGCGTCATAGACCCCAAACCGAATGAGGGGCACCTTGCGATTGTTTGGCATCAACCGGGTCAAACAGGATTCCAGCGCATATCCCAGTTCATAGGAACAATACCCCGCCAGCCAGTGCCCTTCCGCACGCGCGCGATCCAGCGCAGCCAAGGCATCAGGCACATCCGCCGCATCCCATGCCTCGATCAGGTGCAGGGGCGCGCGAAACCAATCGCCGGGGCCATTGGGGCCTATGTCAAACCGGATATCCAACGTCATTCATTCCTTGTTCTCGCCGACATATATTACGCCATGCGCCCAATGACAGGCCAAAGACGTAGCATCGGGTGGTTTTTCCGTCATTGCCAGCCTGCCCCCTGCCCCGGTATCAACATAAAAAAGAGGCCGCGCAGCTATGGCAAACCACACATTCCCCGCCCTGATCCTGATCGCAGCCTTTGCGGTCCTTAGTTTTATGGCCTCAGCACAGGCCCCGTCCTCTGATTTGTTGGCCACATGGTTGGCTGGCCATTTTTACGCAGAGGGCGCGCTGGATCAGATTTATCCCGCGGATAGTGGCCTATACACGATGTTGCCCCCTTCAGGCTGGGTGGAATTTATGACGGCCCAAGGATACAGCCATGATGTTTTTCCGTTTATTTACCCGCCTTTATGGGCGTGGGTTGCACAATTTTTCACCGACATTCTGCCCTTTCACAGCTTGGCGCGCGTGGCCAGCCTGATCAACCCAGCCTTGATCGGGGGAATGGTATTCATGGCGTGGCGCACCACCCGGTCAACCCTGCCCTCGGTGGTTTTTGTATCTGTCGGGATTGTCGCAATTGCCGCGACGAATATCGGCCAAGTGGCCCTGCGCGACAATCAACCGCAAATACTGGTCAGTTTTCTGACGGTTTGGGCCTTGTCGCGGCTTTATAATGAACAACCCCGATCAGGGGGCGCGGTGATGGCGTTGGCGGCGGCGTTGAAACTGACACCTGCCTTTTACGCGCTGCTCTGGGTGACGCGCCGAAAAACCCGCGCCTTGATTGGGTTCACAATCACCGGCGCTGCATTGGCAGGCCTGTCCGTTTTGGTGGCGGGCTGGCCGTTACATGCCACGTTCCTGCACCAGATCGGGGCGATTTCAGACACGGTTTTCCTCAGCAAATTGAACTTTTCCATAGATCCGGTGATCGCACAGCTTTGTTGCACGGATGCGTTCCTGTTTATCGACCCGGCCCTGTCCAATACGGCGCTTGTGGAGACACAAGCCGGTGGCTGGTACATCATGGCCAAGCCCCCCCTGTGGTCGGCCCTGTCGGGGTTGGCGTTGGTGATGGTACTGGCGGGCTGCACCTGGCTGGCGGCAAAATCGCAGGATGATCCACTGATCTGGCCCGTGCTGATGATCACCGTCAGCCTGATATCACCGCTGTCATGGGTCTATCACTACCTGGCCCCTGCCGCCTTTGCCCCGGTTTTGCTGGACCGATTCGGGCAAAAGGCCGGAACGTTGACCTTGTTGGCGGTGTTTGCCCCCCTTTCCTTGCCGATCATGGCGCAAATTGATGCCATTTCGCCCTCGCCTTTGCTGGTTCAGGGCACATCATTGGCCTGTCTGACCCTGCTTGCGACGGCGTTTGTCGTTGCAATCCTTCGCAAACAGGCAAAGATCAGCTAAAAACCCGCAAACCGGCGTCAACGCCCCCTTGCAACCGCCCGCGCCATCCCTATAACGCAGGACAATTTGGACACACGGGGGTGTCCGCCACAGACATCATAAAGGGGCCGCTGCCATGCCGAAGAGAACCGACATCAAGTCGATCATGATCATCGGAGCGGGGCCTATTGTCATCGGCCAAGCCTGCGAATTCGATTATTCCGGCGCCCAAGCCTGTAAGGCCCTGCGCGAAGAAGGGTTCCGGATCATTCTGGTCAACTCAAACCCGGCGACGATCATGACCGATCCGGGCCTTGCGGATGCGACCTATATCGAACCGATCACACCCGAAGTTGTGGCCAAAATCATCGAAAAAGAACGCCCAGATGCGTTGCTGCCCACCATGGGCGGCCAGACCGGGCTGAACACGTCCCTCGCGCTAGAAGAGATGGGCGTGTTGGAGAAATTCAACGTCGAAATGATCGGCGCGACCCGCGACGCCATCGAAATGGCCGAAGATCGCAAATTGTTCCGCGAAGCCATGGACCGTCTGGGGCTGGAAAACCCACGCGCGACCATTGTGACCGCGCCCAAATTCGATGACGGCAAAGCCAATCTGGACGAAGGTGTGAAAATCGCACTGGCTGAGCTGGACGATATCGGCCTGCCCGCCATTATCCGCCCGGCCTTTACCATGGGTGGGACCGGCGGGGGCGTGGCCTATAACCGCGAAGAATACATCCATTTCTGCCGCACAGGCATGGACGCATCCCCGGTGAACCAAATTCTGGTCGATGAATCCCTGCTGGGCTGGAAAGAATACGAAATGGAGGTTGTGCGCGACAAAGCCGACAACGCCATCATCGTGTGTTCCATCGAAAACATCGACCCAATGGGTGTGCATACCGGCGACAGTATCACCGTCGCCCCGGCCCTGACGCTGACGGACAAAGAATACCAAATGATGCGGACTGCCTCGATCGCAGTTTTGCGCGAAATCGGCGTAGAAACCGGCGGGTCAAACGTGCAATGGGCCGTGAACCCGGCCGATGGCCGCATGGTTGTGATCGAAATGAACCCGCGTGTGTCGCGCTCTTCTGCTTTGGCGTCCAAGGCGACGGGTTTCCCGATTGCAAAAATCGCCGCCAAACTGGCCGTTGGATTCACGCTGGACGAGCTGGACAATGACATCACCGGCGTCACACCCGCGTCGTTTGAACCCTCAATCGACTATGTCGTCACCAAGATCCCGAAATTTGCCTTTGAAAAATTCCCCGGTTCAGAACCGTATCTGACCACGGCGATGAAATCCGTCGGCGAAGCCATGGCCATCGGCCGCACATTCCACGAATCCATGCAAAAAGCGTTGGCCTCGATGGAATCTGGCCTGACCGGGTTTGACGAAATCGACATTCCGGGCGCGCCTGAAAAACCCGCCATCACCAAGGCATTGTCGCAGCAAACCCCCGACCGCATTCGCGTCATCGCCCAAGCCATGCGACTGGGCCTGAGCAATGATGAAATTCAGGCGGTAACGGCCTTTGACCCGTGGTTCCTGGACCGGTTCCGTGAAATCATCGACACCGAAGCCACGATCCGCAAAGACGGCCTGCCCGTCAGCGAAGAAGGTCTGCGCCACGTCAAAATGATGGGCTTTAGCGATGCACGTCTGGCCATTCTGACAGGCCGCGACGAAGGCCAAGTGCGCCGCGCGCGTCAGAACCTCGGCGTGAATGCTGTGTTCAAACGCATCGACACCTGTGCCGCCGAATTTGAGGCGCAAACCCCCTATATGTATTCCACCTACGAGGCGCCAATGATGGGCGAAGTGGAATGCGAAGCCCGCCCAAGCGATCGCAAAAAAGTGGTCATTCTGGGCGGTGGTCCAAACCGGATCGGCCAAGGGATCGAGTTCGATTATTGCTGCTGTCACGCCTGTTATGCCCTGACCGATCAGGGCTATGAAACGATCATGATCAACTGCAACCCGGAAACCGTGTCGACCGATTATGACACGTCTGACCGGCTGTATTTCGAGCCGCTGACCTATGAACATGTGATGGAAATCCTGCGGGTTGAGCAGGAAAACGGCACCCTGCATGGCGTCATCGTTCAGTTTGGCGGGCAGACCCCGCTGAAATTGGCCAACGCGCTAGAGGATGCAGGCATCCCGATCCTTGGCACGTCCCCAGACGCGATTGATCTGGCCGAAGACCGCGAGCGTTTTCAGGCACTTGTCAACGATCTGGGCCTGAAACAACCCAAGAACGGCATCGCATCCACCGACGCCGAAGCGCTGGAAATCGCTCAGGACATTGGCTTCCCACTGGTGATCCGCCCGTCCTATGTTCTGGGGGGGCGCGCTATGGAAATCGTGCGCGACATGCCTCAGCTGGAACGCTACATTTCCGAAGCGGTGGTTGTGTCCGGCGACAGCCCGGTCCTGCTGGACAGCTATCTGGCGGGTGCGGTGGAATGTGATGTTGATGCGCTCTCTGACGGCGAAAACGTCCATATTGCCGGCATCATGCAGCATATCGAAGAGGCCGGAGTGCATTCCGGCGACAGCGCCTGTTCGTTGCCGCCCTATTCCCTGCCCGACGACATCATCGCAGAACTGCATCGCCAAGGCGTCGCACTGGCCAAAGCGTTGAACGTGGTGGGCCTGATGAATGTGCAATTCGCGGTCAAAGACGGCGAAGTTTACCTGATCGAAGTGAACCCACGCGCATCCCGGACCGTTCCGTTTGTCGCCAAAGCCACCGACAGCGCCATCGCCTCGATCGCGGCGCGTTTGATGGCGGGGGAACCTTTGTCCAACTTCCCGATGCGCGCGCCTTATGCCGAGGCAAGCGATCCAATGGACGTCATGCCATTGGGCAATCCATTCACATTGGCCGATCCCAAAACACCTTGGTTCAGCGTCAAAGAGGCCGTCATGCCCTTTGCCCGGTTCCCCGGCGTCGATACGATTTTGGGGCCAGAAATGCGGTCCACCGGCGAAGTCATGGGCTGGGCGCGGTCATTTGATCGTGCCTTCCTAAAGGCGCAACTGGGCGCAAGCGTGGAATTGCCCACCAGCGGCACCGTGTTTATGTCCATCAAAGACGATGACAAAAACGCGCAAATGCTGGACGCATCCCGCATGGTCACCGATCTGGGCCTGTCCATTCTGGCGACCCGCGGCACGGCGACTTGGCTGGCTGAAAATGGCATCGACAGCGAAACGGTTAACAAAGTCTACGAAGGTGGCCGCACCATTGTGGATCGGTTGAAGGACGGCGATATTTCGTTGGTCTTCAACACCGTAGAAGGCGCGCAAGCGGTCGAAGATTCCCGTTCAATCCGCGCCGTCGCGCTATATGACAAGATCCCGTATTACACGACAGCGGCCGGATCTAACGCAGCGGCCATGGCCATGAAAGCCCAAGCAGAGGGCGACATGAAGGTCCGGTCCCTGCAAGGGGCCTAAATCCCTGTTTTACCAAATGAAAAGGCACCCAAACGGGTGCCTTTTTGTTTTAGCCCATCGTAAAGATACGGGCATCGCCGCCCGGTGGGGTGAAACTCACCTCAGATCCGTTGACGGAAACATCCTGACATTCATAAGGCAGTTCACGTTCGCCGATCGAACCGGACCGACAATATTGCCCATCCACGACGGTCCAAGTTCCCGCAAAAACAGCGCCGCCAAATTCCCCGGTAACGCGACCATCCGCATGCAACGTTGCATAACCCTGATCGTTTGAGAGCCGCTTGCCGACCAATGACTGAATGGTCGCCTCTTCGGGGCTGACCATGTCTTGTGTCATTTCAGTCTCGGTTTGCATACAGGCCGACAGGGTCAGCGCAGCGCAAGCCGCCACAATTGCTTTGTACATTATTCATTCCCCATTCTTACAATATGCAGAGCCTATTTATTTATTAGGTTGTTTTTCAAGGGAAAACCGCGCTGGCGGGTTAATCCAACGATTTAACCCGCTCTAGCCAATCACCTGCAAATGGTTCAAATGCACGCCAGGTTTGTGAACTTCCGGCATAGACTTGTTTGCGGACTTGCTGTGCTGAGGCGGTCCTGACCATATGATCCGCGCGTTCCGGGGTCAGGCAATTGTCATCCCAAGTTAGGCTCAAATCTTTGATCAAATTGCGCGTTGTTTTCTCTTGGTCGGCAACCAACGCTTCGTAATCCAACGTTACAATCCGATCCCCAAATCGATCCATCCAAAAATCCATCAGGTCCTTATACATATGATAATACTGAACAATGTCATCAGGATCATAGGCAAAGCCCATTCCCGTAGAACTAAAATAGTGATTGAAAATCGACCAGCAATTGGCCCGCGCATCGCGCTGGACATGGATAATCTGGGCTGTGGGCATCGCACTGGCGATGTAACCGATCAACCGAAAATTCAGCGGCATCTTATCGGTAAACATATCCGGCTTTTCATCGGTTTCTGGGATCGCAGCCAGGTATTCTGCGCGCAAATCTGCGCCTTGTTTGGCGCTCAAACCGGTCCGGTTTGTGTAGCAACGTCGCACCACCTGCGATAGCACACCCAATTCCCCCATCGGGGTCACGCGGGCATGTCGCGCCAAAATCGCTTCGGTTAAAGTGGTGCCGGATCGGGGTAACCCGGTGATAAAGATCGGCGTGGGATCGTCAGGGGATGATGTGGTGTTTGGGGTCACCTCGCCGTCAAATTGCGCCTTAATATCCTGAAATAGCGAGGCATCTTGGGAAATATCGTAGTTCAAATGAGCTTTGCGCAACCGATTTCCCGTTTTCAAAGCCTGATAAGCATCGGCATAATGCCCGTGTTGTTGCTCTATCTTGGCCAAGGCAAATTGCAGATAACCCAGGTCCGAGCTTTCTGGGTTCTGTTTCAACAGGGCACGCAGTCCAGCTTCGACCTTAAGGTATTCCTGTTGGGACGCGACATTTAGATAATTGTAAAATGCGCCCGAATTGTTTGGATCAAGCGAAATGGCGGTCAGATAAGCTATTTTTGCGGCCTCTTTTTGCCCCAGCGCCGCCAAAATCACCCCTTTGGCCGCTTGCAAAGACGCATCTTTTGGCCATTTTTCCTCGGCTTCGCTTAGGATTTCAAATCCGCGTGCCGCTTGGCCGATGCTATAGCAACTGCGGATCGAATTCAGGTAATGTACCACGTCATCAGGATCGAGCTGGCGAGCAATTTCGAAGCTGTTTAACGCCTGATCAGTCATCCCAGCATCCCGGAATGCCCGACCTAAACTGCTGAAATACTTTGGATTTGTGGGATCAATTTGCACCGCCTCGGCCAAGATAGTCAAAGCTTCCATGCGTTTGCCCGTTTGTGAAAGCACCTGCCCCAATCCATGACAGGCCCGTGCATCCTGTGGGGTTGTGCGCAAACGATCCGAAAAATGGGTGATGGCGGCGTCAAAGTCACCCATTTTGGCGTATAAATCAGCCAATTGGGTGGAATAAACGCCCCCTTTCCCTTGGATGGAAATCGCGGTTTTGTAGTGATTTATCGCCTCATCCACGTTGCCCACTTGAAACGCTGAATGGGCTGCAACCCCATGCAAATCCGGCCGTTCGGGCAAAAGTTTGAGCGCTTTTTTGCTTTGAAACAATGCCTTACGATATGACCCTTTTTCAAACAGCTTTTGAATATGAACCAGGTCAGGCTGGGATTTATGAAGCGATATCGGCGTGTTGGGCTGAGGCATAGTTCATCCTGCGAAAATCGGGGCAATCGCAGGATGTCGCATCTTGGCAAAGATTTCGTTAGCGGCTGTAACCGCCTATTCGACCCATTCCCATGGCCGGGTATAGGTGCCCAGCGCTTTGATCACATCTTCGTCGTTGACCGTGCCGGATTTCACCAATTGCGCGACCAATCCGCGCTTTTTATCATCGATGACGCCGCTGACTTCGGCGGCGACATCCGCATTGGCCAAGGCCTGACCATAAATCCGCGCGATCGCCAGTTTGCGCAGATCAGGTTTAAAGATTTTACCCACAGCGGTCTTGGGAAGTTCTGGTAGAATTTCCAGATACTTAGGATGTGCGGCACGTTCATGGATGCGATCCTTGGCAAAGGTGATCAGATCCTCAGAACTGACATTGCCCCCCTCGACCAGCTCAACATAGGCACATGGAATTTCGCCCGAATGGGCATCCGGCTGACCAATCGCGCCGGCAAAGGCGACCATCGGATGACCGGCCAGAGCCTCTTCTATTTCGGCGGGGTCGATATTGTGCCCCCCCCGGATAATCAAATCCTTGGCCCGCCCCGTGATCCACAAATAGCCATCCGCATCAATCCGGCCCAAATCGCCGGTGCGCAGATAGATATCGTGATGGAACAGATCGTGGTTTTTATCGACTTCGGTATAGGTGGAACCGGCGTAAACCCCCGGATTGTCGATACAAATTTCGCCGATTTCATCAGTTGGGCATTCTACGGGACCATCCGCAGTGTGCCGCAGAATTTTGACGTCGCAATACGGAAACGGAAGCCCAATAGAGCCGATTTTCTTTTCGCCATCGGGTGGGTTGATCGCCACCAGACAGGTTGCTTCTGTCAGGCCGTACCCTTCGCAGATTGTGACGCCTGCGCTTTCTTCGAACCGACGATATAGTTCAATTGGCAGTGGCGCTGACCCGGAAAAGGCCAGTCGCAGAGACGAAATATCAGCATCCACCGGGCGTTGCATCAGGGCCGAAATCGCGGTGGGCACTGTGATCATAAACGTCGCTTTGTAGCGTTCGATCAGTTTCCAGAAATTGTCAAAAACCCCATCGCCGCGATAGCCCTGCGGAGTTGGAAACACGACCTGCGCGCCCGATCCCAGCGATGCACCCAGCGACACAATCGTCGCAAAGACGTGGAAGATCGGCAAAGGGCACATTTGCACGTCTTTTTCGTCAAATAACAGCGTCGCACCCAGCCAAGCATTGTACACGATGCCGCTATAGCGGTGCTGTGCTACCTTGGGCATGCCGGTGGTGCCGCCGGTGTGGAAATAGGCCGCAACCCGGTCGCCGTCACTGTCTTTGAACGCCAGCTCTGATGGCTGTTTGACCATTTCTTTGTTGAAATCCAACACTTTGGCATTGTGCGTATGCGGGTTTTTGGGGCGGATCATTGGAACGATCAGTTTCTTCACCCCGGTCAAATACCGCAACAGGTCAACCTCGATCACGGTTTCCACATTGGGGGCCAGCGCAACCGCTTCGGCGGCTTTTTGGGGCACGTCGGTTTTTGGAAATGCCTTTAGCGTGACTAGAACCTTGGCGTTGGTTTCCCGCAGGATCGCGCCAATTTGTTCTGCATCCAGCAAGGGATTGATCGGGTTCACGATGCCGGCGATTGTGCCGCCCAAATAGGTCAGGATCGTTTCTGTGGAATTGGGCAACAGGAACGCCACAACGTCCGTTTCGCCAATGCCCAATGAGCGGAACAAGTTTGCGGTCTGCGTGGATTTGCGAAGCAATTCAGACCAGGTCAGGGTTTCGTCTTTGTCCTTTGGACCGGAAAACATCTGAAAGGTGACTGCTTTTCGGCCGCCAAATTTATGGGCCGTGCCGGACAACAGTTCATACATTGTGGATGGAACATCCCGTTCCTCCCAGCTCATTTCCTGCTCAAAGGCATTGCGGTCCGCGAGTGTTGCGTATGTCACTAAGATGTCCTCCCTAAAGTCGCAGCACCCAAAGATGCCACGGCAATTCCTGCCATAGACCTAAAGATCGAGCGAATTCTGACAAGTATGACGCAGCGATACATCATTCGCCAAGGGTGAATTACGCTGGGTCACTCAATTTAAAGATGTGGGGTTATTCTGCCGCCAAACCAGAGGTAAATTGCAGCCGCGCCAAACGGGCATATAACCCGCCCTCGGCAACCAGCGCGTCATGTGTGCCCTGAGCGACGATTTTACCGTCTTCAAAAACCACGATCCGGTCGGCCTTTTTGACGGTTGCCAATCGGTGCGCCACGATAATGGTGGTGCGATCTTTGGACATTTCATCAACGGCCTGCTGCACGGCCAGTTCGCTTTCTGCGTCCAGCGCAGATGTGGCTTCGTCCAGCAACAAGACCGGCGCATCGCGCAGGATCGCACGGGCAATGGCGATCCGTTGTTTCTGACCGCCTGATAACATCACCCCACGTTCGCCCACATAGGCGTCATATCCGTCGGGCAGCGCCATCAGGAAATCATGCGCAGCTGCGGCTTTGGCGGCCTGTTCAACCTCAGCATCGCTGGCATCGGGGCGTCCAAAACGGATGTTTTCACGGGCTGTATCGGCAAAGATCACCGGGTCTTGGGGCACCATGGCCAGATGGCGCCTAAAATCGGCCCGTTCCATGTGCCGCAGGTCAATACCATCCAACAAAACCGCCCCCTCTGACGGGTCATAGAACCGTTGCATCAGTTGAATAATCGTGGTTTTCCCAGCCCCCGACGGACCAACCAAGGCGATGGTTTCGCCGGGTTTTACGTGCAGATTGACATCCTGCAATGCCTGCGTGTCCGGGCGCGCCGGATAGCGAAACGACACGTTGTCAAAACGGATTTCCCCATGTCGGGTATCAGCCGAGGCCTGCGGGTTTTCCGGATCGTTAACCGCGTCTTGGGCATGGAGCAACTCAACCAGCCGTTCCGTGGCCCCAGAGGCCCGCTGCAATTCCCCCCAGATTTCCGTCAACGCCCCAACTGCGCCCGCGACCATCACCGAATAGATCACAAACTGAACCAAGGCCCCGATCGACATCAACCCGGCCTGAACATCCCGCGCGCCGATCCACAAAACCCCGACAACCCCTGAAAAAATCAGGAAAATAACGATGGCTGTCATCACCGCACGGGTCGAAATGCGCCGCCGCGCCGCATCAAAGCTTTTCTCGGTCAGATCCGCGAATTTATCACGGCTGCGGGCTTCGTGGGTAAAGGCCTGAACGGTTTGCGCAGACAACAATTGTTCGGAGGCATCACCAGATGAGGTGGCGATCCAATCCTGATTTTCGCGGCTCAGTTTGCGCAATTTGCGCCCCAAAACCACAATCGGCACGATAACGGCGGGAACAATCAGCAAAACCAACCCGGTCAATTTGGCCGATGTAAACAACATCAGCACCAAACCACCCAAGAAAATCAACACGTTGCGCAGCGCAACCGACACGGATGACCCGATGACAGACAGGATCAATGTGGTATCCGTTGTGATCCGGCTCAGCACTTCTCCGGTCATGATGTTTTCATAGAAACTGGGGCTCATGCCGATCATGCGGGTGAATACGGATTTGCGGATATCCGCGACAACCCGTTCGCCCAATCGTGTGACCAGATAATACCGGATCGCCGTGCCCACAGCCAAAGCCGCGGCAATCAGCAAGGCGGCGACAAAATATTGGTTCAACAGCCCCGATGCTGCGCCTTCGAAATTGTCGACAACCCGGCGCACGGCCAATGGCAGGATCAGCGAAATAAAGGCCGTGACGATCAACGCGATTAATGCGCCGCCCATCAAGCCTTTGTAGGGTTTCATAAATGGCCACAAGCCCCGCAAGGCACCAATGCGTTTTGACGACG
The DNA here is from genome assembly GCF_040932005.1 of Aestuariibius sp. HNIBRBA575. Lineage (NCBI taxonomy): Bacteria > Pseudomonadati > Pseudomonadota > Alphaproteobacteria > Rhodobacterales > Paracoccaceae > Aestuariibius > Aestuariibius sp. HNIBRBA575. The sequence goes on along the minus strand of NZ_CP162414.1, from coordinate 762,387 downwards.
CTCGGTCTTCGGTTGATTGGCGCGGGGTGTCGGTCATAGAGCGTCCTTTCAAGTCAGAAAGGCACATATAGGCGCGCGGCCCCGCAAACAAGCGTCGGGCCGTCGCAGATGCGGTTTATGCCGCTTGTTTTTGCCCCGCCCGACGTTCCAGAACCCGGTTCAGCCGGGTCTGCATCCGTTGATGGCGATTGGGCAGAATTTGCAGGCGACGCATTTCATCCAGCATATGCGACGACACATCCGGACGGCGCCATAGATTGGCAGAAAACATGGTCAGCAAATAGCCGGGCGTGTCGCGTTTTGCGCGGCGAAACTGCCCCATCAGATCCGCAACCCGTCGCCGGGCAATCAACCGCAACAACACCCGATCCAACAACCCGGTTTCCAGCAGGCAGCGCTGAATTCGTTGCGCGGTTCCGGAGGCTTTGTAATAGGCCGTGCGCGCGTCAGGCAGGTTCAGGATCTGGACATGGCGATGTTCGCAATCGGCTGAATCATACAGCACAGAATAGGCCTGTGCCTTGTGATCTGTCACGGCGTCTAATTCACCCAATTGTTTGAAATCTTTTGCGAAACGATTGTCCGCAGGCAGGGCATCGGGGTCCAATGCGGCCACAGGGGACATGGCGATCACGTGATCCGCGGCAATCCGTGTTGCGGCCTTTATCGCGCCATAGGCCCCCATGCCTGTGCCCACAAACGTCACATGTGTGAACCAGCCGCACATATGTTCCAACGCTTCTAGGCATTCGTCAAACGCCGCCCCCAGGAACCAATCGGCATTGTCCGATCGCACTGTGACGATGTTCAACCCAAATCTCGCACCAAAGGCCGTTTCAGCGGCCCGTTCGGTCGCCGCACCCGTTTCTGATTTGTTGGGAAAGAAGACAACAACCTGACGCGCATTCCGGCGTAGCTCTGCATGCAGAGAATAGCCATTATTGTCGAATAAAACTGCGTTTTCCATTTTGCCCACCTTGTCCATTTCCCAACGTGATTGTCGCTGATTTAGAAACTGACAGCTAAGAATGAAAGGAATTGGAAACGGATTGGCCCATTTCATGGCAAATTACGGCACAAATGTGGCGCACAAATGTGGCGATCGCCCCTGCGGGAATGACGGTTTGGTCTGTCTGGGAAATCTTGGAGCGGGCGGCGGGAATCGAACCCGCGTCATTAGCTTGGAAGGCTAAGGTCTTACCACTACACAACGCCCGCTCAAGAGAGTCTTCTACTATTTCATCGGATTTCTGGCGTCAAGACAGCCAACACCGATAAGCCGCCAAATATCAGAGAAAATTTTGCAACTAACACAGTGATTTCAATTTATTGTTTGGGTCCGCATTCACGTCCTGATCAACTGTGCATCCAATTTGGGATTGTGGTAAACGTCGCTAAACACCGATTTTGCCGCCCGCAAAAACACCCCTCATCGTGGCCGGGCGATGGCGGTGTCAATTTCCGACCTGATGGGTCGACAATTTGTCGCAACGTGACATACGATCCCCAAAACCAATCAGGAGAGATCGATGGCGCGTGTTATTCGATATTATGCCCATCCGGGTCATCGACATTCCAAGGTCAACGCTTTGATAGATCGGGCGGCCAATCAGGTCACCGGCGTCACGCATGTGGATCTTTATGCGCAATATCCACGGTTCAACATCGCCATCGACACAGAACAGGATCGGCTGCGGGATCACGATGTGATTGTGCTGCAATTCCCGGTTTTTTGGTATTCCTGCCCCGCTTTGGTCAAGGAATGGATCGATCTGGTGTTTGAACATGGTTTTGCATACGGCGCGGGTGGGGATGCCCTAAAGGGCAAAACCCTAATGCTGGCATTGACCACGGGCGGTGGTCAGGATGCCTATTCACCGCAGGGCTATCAGCATTATGACCTTAGAACGTTCCTCACGCCTTTTGAACGCACGGCCGGTTTGTCGCAAATGCAGTTCTGCGCGCCCTATACATTTTTCGGGGCCATAAATGCGGATGCACCCCAGATCGAGGCCCATATAGACGGGTTTTGCCAATTGCTGGGTGCATTGCGCGACGATCAATTTGACCTGACCCGCGCCGCACAAACCGACATCATAACCGCCGACACACTTCCTTTGCTAAGCGAGGCTTGATCCATGGGCTCTTTTCTTCTGACTGCCTTTTTGTTCCTCGCGGCGGGATGTCTGGCCGTTCCGATCGCGTCTGCATTGGGGCTTGGCTCGGTGCTTGGATATTTGATTGCCGGGATCGCATTAGGCCCTGTGCTTCTGAGCTTGGGCGTCGATGTGGTTGGCCTGCAGCATTTCGCGGAATTTGGTGTTGTGATGATGCTCTTTCTGGTGGGATTGGAACTGGAGCCCAAAATGCTCTGGGCGATGCGATCGCGATTGCTGGGACTTGGTGGGCTGCAAGTGGCCGGCACCACCGCATTGATCATGGGTGGGGCGATTCTGTTAGGGCAACCTTGGAATTTTGCGCTGGCTATCGGGTTGGTGCTGGCATTGTCCTCTACGGCGATTGTGCTGCAAACCGTGAATGAAAAGGGATTGATGCAAAGCGATGGGGGCCAGTCGAGCTTCTCTGTGTTGTTGTTTCAGGACATCGCCGTCATCCCCATGTTGGCGCTGATCCCGCTATTGGCGATCCCGGACATGGCCGATTTGGCACATGGGGGTGATATCAGCCACGCGGTTGAGGCAAGTCACACCGCTGTGGCGCATGCGGATCCACACGCCGCGCCACATGCGGATGATCACGGAAACGATCATGGACCGAACCTGAACCTAACCGAAAACCTGCCGGGTTGGGGCGTTGCCTTGGTGACACTAGCAGCCATCGGATTGGTGGTCGCAATTGGCTCTGTGTTAACGCGGCCCTTATTTGGGTTCATTGCGCGGGCGGGATTGCGCGAATTGTTCACCGCAACCGCCCTGATGATGGTGATCGGCATCGCGTTGCTAATGACGCTGGTGGGCCTGTCGCCCGCGCTTGGCACGTTTTTGGCCGGGGTGGTTTTGGCCAACAGCGAATACCGACACGAACTAGAAAGCGACATTGACCCGTTCCGAGGCCTGCTGCTGGGCCTGTTTTTTATGACCGTGGGCGCGTTGATCGATTTCAACCTGCTGTTTTCCCAATTCGGGACCATCATTGGGCTGACCTTGGCCGTGATTGCGGTTAAATCCTTGGTTTTGCTGGCGCTGGCCATCGTTTTCCGACTGCGCGGATCAGACCGGTGGCTGATGTCATTGGGGCTGGCCCAAGCCGGCGAATTTGGCTTTGTGTTGCTGTCCTTTACCGTTGCAAACAACGTGCTGCCCCAAGGTTTGGCAGATCAATTGTTGCTCGTTGTGGCATTGTCGATGTTGCTCACCCCCGGTTTGTTCATCTTTTATGATCGCATTATCGCGCCGCGCTTTGCCAATGATCAGGCCCGCGACCCCGATGAGATCGCCCCTGATGGCAAAATCATCATCGCTGGCCATGGCCGTTTTGGCGGCACAATCAACCGGATTTTGCGGGGTGCGGGCTATAAAACAACCGTGCTGGATCATTCATCGGCGCAATTGGATATGCTGCGCGCCTATGGGGTAAAGGTTTTCTACGGCGATGCGTCACGTCCTGATATGTTGCATGCGGCGGGCATTCACGATGCCAAGATGCTGATCATCGCAATCGATGACGAACACCAAGCCACCGAAATGGCGCGCCATGTCACGCAAAACCATCCGCATGTGCATATTGTGGCGCGCGCGGTGAACCGGCATCACGTTTACCACCTCTATGCGGCGGGTTGTCGGGATATCATTCGCGATACCTTTGACAGTTCAACCCGCGCGGGGCGCACCGCATTTGAAGCATTGGGAATGCACCCCCACGAAGCGGAAATGCGCATTCAGGACTTTATCGAACGTGACCGCAGCAATCTGGTTGAGATGGCGCAATTATACGATCCTGACATCCCCGCCCATGAAAACGAACCTTATGTGGCCCGCGCCAAAGAGCTGAATCAGGCGCAAGAGGCTGAAATTCGAGGGGATGCACGGCGTTTCACCAATCACACCGATCGTGGTTGGAACCCGCCCACCGACAAAGATGCCAAAGTGTTGAAGGATCAAAACACCGTTCCAGAAGGCAGCTAAGCTACACCCACTTCCCACCTTCGGGATCAAATTGGCCACCCTTTGCCAGATGGGCCATCAGATCAGCGTCTTTGGGATGTGATATTGCAAATCCCTGCAATTGGTCACATCCCAGATCGCGACACAGCCGAACGTGATCCTGGGTTTCGACCCCTTCGGCGACCACTTCGACATTTAGGGCGCGCCCGATATCAACGATTGCGCGGATCAAATCCTCATGCCCGGTGGCGGTCAGCGCTTGCATCACCAATGACCCATCAATTTTAATCGCCCGGGGACGCAGCCGCGTCACCGACAGGATCGACGCATGCCCCGATCCAAAATCGTCAATTTCCACACCGATGCCGAGGTTTTTGATCGCTTCAATCCGCTGCATGATATCGTCATTTGCATCATCCAAAAACGTAGATTCCAGCAATTCGAACCCAATGGAGCCAGGGGTGATGTTTTTTTGGATCAGGCTCGCTATTAGGTCCGGTTCCACCAAACGGCGATAGGAAACGTTGACGGTCACCCGTGAAATTCCGGAGCCAATCTTCTGCCATTTTGCCAAATCAGACAGGGATTGATCCAAAATCGCGTTGTCAATTTCCTCAATGACACCAATGTCTTCTGCGACACTGATGAAATGTTCCGGCGGCAAAACACCCAATTCGGGGTGATCCCAGCGCGCCAGGGCCTCAACACAGATCAAACGGCCGGTTTTGGCATCAATCCGGGGCTGATAAACAGGGCGAAACAGGTTCTGTTCCAACGCGGTCAAAATGTCATCGGCCAATTGTTTGCGATGCGACAGCTCTGCTTTCAATTCTGGGGAAAATACCTCTACCACACCTCGGCCAGCGTTTTTCGCACGGTAAAGCGCGATATCCGCGTCCACCAGCAACTGACCGGGATCGATATCTGCACCCTGATGATGCGCGATGCCGATACTGGCCCCGCACCGCATCACATTTTCCTCAAACACAATGGGTTTGGTCAATTTGCGTACAATCGACAGGCCAATTTCTACCGCAGGTCCAAAATCGCCGTCAATCGGCAATAGAATGACGAATTCATCCCCGCCGATACGGGCAACAAAACCGTCTTTACCCGCTTGTTTCGTCAGGATTTTCCCCACGTAAACGAGTAGGAAATCCCCTGCCGCATGGCCCAATGTATCATTGATCTGCTTAAAGCGATCTAAATCAATATGCAGCAATGCCAGCCCCATATCTTTTTGGGCCAATTCGGGCATGATTTTATCAAAATGCAGCCGCAAAAACCGTCGGTTTGGCAATCCTGTTAACGCATCATGCATCGATGCATGTTCAGAAACCTTTTTGGCCTTTTCTGCTGTATCCAACGCGGTTTGCAGCGCTTTGGTCCGGTTTTGAACTGTCTGTTCCAAATCATCATTCAGAGCAATCAGTGACGAATTTACTTTGAACAATTCCAGACTTTTTTCCTCCAGCAAACGCTCTGCCTCTTTGCGGGCGATGCGTTCGCGCGTCGCTTTGCGTTCCAGCCTAGATATTTTTTGCCGCAAATCGGAGTCAGAAGAAAAATTTGGGTCGGGCAGGTTCATTTTCGCCTAATTCCATTCACTTAGCAGATTGGACTATGCCGCGGCGGCCTGTTCACGCACGATCCGAATATCAAGCCCGTCTGCATGTGCGGTATGCGTGATCGACACGGTTTCATTGAAATGTGCAGCGCAACCTTCGATCATGCCAACACAAAGGTCCCCAAACGGACGGCAGGACGTGTAGCGAATGACCAGCACCCCGTCCCCATCTGGTCGGGTGTCCAGTTTTGGCAATTCCGCATCTGGATACAGTTTTTTCACTTCGACATGTATGTGATTTTCGACGGATTCCAGAAACGCAAACACGTCGTTTTGCCCCTCAAAAAAGGCGGGATATAGGGCAGAAAACCGGCCAAACAGGTGATGACCAAATGACGCCACCAAATCAGGGACCGGTTTTTGCGTGATGTGCGACAAGGCAACAACCATATCAACCAGTTCCTGCCAATCGTATTTCCCAACGGATGTATAGGCGCCGCCCGAACTGGGATTGGCATCCGTGATCATGTCATCGGCGACATCCTCGCCGAGCGCTTCTTCGACAAAATCGATGAATTCCCGAAAAACAATACCTTTCATCTGCGCCTCCGCGATTGGATTTGCATCTTGGGTAAGGGAAATTGATTGACAGGTCGTGAACCCGCCTATTGCGCGCCCGCATTTTTCAGAATTTCGGCCAGCACGGACACGGCAAGTGTGCGGGGATCGCGAACCGATGGGATCAGCCCAACGGGACCAAACAAACGGTCCAGATCAGCTTTCGAAACCCCCATTTCTAGAAGCGTTTTCAATCTGTTATCACGTGCACGCTGGCTGCCTTGGGACCCGATATAAAAGGCGGGCGTTGTCAAAGCGTCCTTTAATATTTGGGGTTCCCAATCGTGATCGTGAAAAAACAGAATGACAGCGCATTGATCATCGATGGTCATATCTGCCGGAATATGGGGGCGGGTCAGGTGGCGGGTCTGCACCCCAATATCATGTCCAAATTGCAGGGTTTCGTCATCTTGGGACAGCAGCACAATTGGATATCCCGCAGATTGCACCAACCCGGAAAAAGTGCTGGCTTCTGGACCTTTGCCAAAGACCAGAAACTTGAGCTGTGGCGGGAAGTGGACGTTAAAAACATCACCGTCCCAGCCGGTTTGCGCATGGTCGCTGGCGGACATCGTGCCGGTTTGTGCGTTCAGGGCCAGCGCCGTTGAAATACGACCACTGCGCGCGGTTTGGATATCGTTTATCGCTGATAAATCGGGCCGCGGGATCAGGGTAATCTGCAACCCACCACCGCAGGGCAGCTGAATGTCCACAAACGGCGATCCAACGCCATAAAGCACTGTTTTAGTTGCATTTTCCGCCGTGGCATTTTGTGCATGGATAGCAAGGTCGGCCTCGATGCATCCCGATGACAGGGTCCCGGCGCGGGTGCCATCGGGCAAAAAGGCCATCATCGCCCCCAATGGGCGATAGGAGGGGCCATCGACACCGGTGATCACGGCCAACACACCACCGCCAGACAGCAATATGGCCTCTAACGGGTCGCGGGTCGGGGCGGCGGGCGAAAACTGGGTCATGGGCGTTAATTAGGCGCTCGGGGATCGAATGCAACCACCCCTAGACAGGCGGCACCTTATTCCACAACCCGTTGCGCCACTTTTGCGCCATCCACCAGCCCGGCGGACGGGTAAAGAACCACGTTTTGACCAGCCATGACGCCATCTAGGACCTGGGCAGAAATCCCGTTCATTTTCCCAATGGAAACAAAGGTATGCCGGGCAATTCCATCCTCTACGACAAAGGTGGCCCAGCCGTCCTGATGCCGAAACAACGCGCTGGCTGGGATCGTTAACGTATTATCATTTTCCCAGACCACGATCCGGGCTTCGACGCGGAACCCGTGGCCCAACGCGGCGCGATCCGCCACATCGCTGTTTAGGTGAATGACGACACTGACGCGTTGCTTTTCTACGCCGAGCGCCGAATATTTCGTCACCCCAAAGGGATCAATCCGGCGCACAACCCCGGACAGATCAACCGGCCCGCCCCAATCCTGCACAATCACGCGATCCCCCACGCTCACTTGGACGGCATCGGACGAAATCAGATCGACGACCACCTCTAAGTCCGCCTGAACATTGCCGATTTCCATCACTGGCGCCCCTGCGGGTAGGATGGTTTCCGATTGTTGGATCACCCGCAAAATGGTGCCATTGATCGGCGAGAAAAGCGCAATCGTGTCCTGCGCCCCATCGCCCAGCGCATTGGCAAGCCCCTGATCATCAAACCCAATCAATTGCGCCTGCGCATTGGTGAGTTCCGCCTCGCGCATGGCAATCGCGGCCTGCGCCGTGTCGATCGCAGCCAAAGCCGCACGCGCCGCTGACTGAGCCCGATCCAAGGCCGCCTGCGACGCGGTGCCAGACCCAGCCAATTGACGTGTTCGGTCCAAATCTGATTGCGCTAAGTCATTGTTGGCCATTGCGGAATTCAAATTGGCCTGCGCCACCCGAAGCCCGGCCTGCGCGGCGGCAACCAGCGCCTGAGCCTGTTCACGGGTGCGCACATCCAGCACCGTTGGATTATGCGGACGCATATTGGCCACCACGGTTTCGCCGCGCGTCACCGGATCACCGGGCAAGCCTGTCACGCGTAACAATCGCCCGGCCACAGGCGTGGATACAATATAGGCGTCATGCACGCGCGTGCGCCCCTCTTCGTCGATGGTGACCATCATCGGGGCGCGGGTGATTTCGCCCAAATCCACCATGGTTGGGCGGGGCCAGAACGCCGCCGTCAGCGCCGCACCGATCAATCCGACCACCAGAATTGTCATCACGGCCCGTGACCGTTTTTTCGCCTTGGCCATATTCAAACCCCCATTTATTCGCGTGTTTTTAGGGCCAGAACCAATTCGGCCCGATCCAGATCACGTTTCACCAACACACCCGATACAATTGCAGCGACAATCACAACCAGCCCTGCAAATCCCAGACTTTCTGGGCTGAACAGCACCGGAATGTGGAACAAATCCCCCGAAAAGGCGCGCGCCAATAACAACGACAGGTAATGCCCGCCCAAGGCCCCAATCGGCAGGGCCATCGCGGTCACCAAGCCCAATTCGCCCAGCAAAACAAAGGCGGCTTCGCCTTTGGTAAACCCGATCACCCGCAAAGAGGCCAGATCGCGGGCCCGTTCCGCATAGGCGATGCGCGCGGCGTTATAGACAATGCCAAATGTGATGATAAACGCCATCGTCCCCATCACATAACGCACGGCCCCTGCCCCTTCGTTGAGCATTTTTTCAAACGCGGCCTGCGCCTGTGCATTCGGGCTGACCCCGGCCACAACCGGCAGATCCTTTAGCCAGCGATAAATGTCGTCGGCAAACGCGTCATCGATGCTCAGATACGCGCCCGACACATGCCCCGGTTCCCCCAAGGCCCGGCTGAGCGCGTCGATTTCCATATAGGCCGGCATGCCCAGGAATGCCTCGGCGATGCCAACGACAGGCAGGTCCAGCACGGGTTGGCGGCCTTCTCGGACCTCAACGGTTAACATATCGCCCGGCTCTATCGCCAATTTGCGCGCCAAAGTGGTCGACAGGATAATGCCGTCGCTGCGCGGCGCGATGGGCTGTTCATTCGCATCAATGGCGCGATACAGGTCCGCCCCCATCGATAGGCCCGTAATGGCGCCACGTTCGGAAAACCGCCCGTTGTGATGCACGACCGAAACGGACCGCATCGGTTCAACCGCGTGAATGCCCGGATGATTGCGCAGCTCAAACAGGGTTTTATCCGATACTGGCTGCACAAAGGCGACGGAAATGTCGGCGCGGTTTTCGACCGTGAATGTCAGATCAATTGTGTGGTTAAAGGCGGCAAAAATCGTCAACATCCCCGATGATAACGCCATCCCCGCCGCGATCCCAAACATCGCCCCCGCCATGCGCAGCGGCTGTCGGGTGATCCGGCGCAGCACCATGCGGGTGGGTTGATCCAGATAGCGCGCTAAAACGCCGCTTAGCTTTGAGGATCGGGAATAATCCGGCGGCGCAGGTGGGCGCATCGCCTGAGACGGGGTCAACGCAAAAACCTGCCGCAGCACCAAAATCCCCCCAGCAGAGGCGGCCAATACCGACACAGAGACGCCAATCACAAAGGATCGCGGATCAAGTTGAAACACCAAAAACGGGAATTTGAAATAGATCAGGTACTGCTCGACCATGCCGCGCCCGCCCGCAATACCCAGCAAACAACCCGCCAAGGCCCCTCCGATGGCGATGGTGAGGATCAGCTTGAAATAATGGGACCCAACTTCCCAATTTGTGTAGCCAAACGCCTTCATTAATCCGATTTCTTCGCGTTCGGCCTGCACCATGCGGGTGATGACAATGTTGAGCAGAAACGCCGCCACGGCCAAAAACACCGGCGGAACCCAAGTGGCGTTTTGTTCCAACTGGGTCAGTTCGTTTTGAATGAACATGTTGGAAAACTGATCCGCCACCCCATAGGCGCCCTGCCCGCCATAAGGGTCCAGCACATCATCCACCGCAGCCATCACCGCCTGTTCATCTGCACCGCGCGTCAAAGACAGCAACATTTCGTTAAACGCACCCTGCATGTCATAGGCAGCGGACAGCGCGGATCTGCTCATCCAGATGACACCAAACCGGGCATCATCGGGGACCATTTCACCGGGGGCCGTTGTGTATAAAAACTCTGGCGATTGTGCCAAGCCGACAACCACAAACGCGCGCTGTGCCCCGTTCATGGTGGCGCGCAACGTGTCGCCGGGGGACAGGTCATGGGCGTTTGCAAAACTTTCAAGCAACAGGATTTCGTCGCTATGACTAGGGTTTAGCAACCGGCCATCGGTCAGATACACATCGTTAAGCCGTGGCGCGCCGTGGTCAGGCAGGGACACAGCGCGCGCCTGAACCGGGACCGGCTGGCCGGGAATGTCGATCAGGGCCGCCCCTGTCACGCGGCCTTGGGCCCCTGCCACACCAGCAATTTCTGACATGCCCGCAATCAGCCGATCCGGCGCCCGCATCACCGGGGCAAACATATCCGCCAGACGATAGCGTTCATAATAGGCGCGGCGGGTTTCTTCGACCGAATTATACACCCCGCTCATCATCACTTGTAGGGCGACGCCAACGGCAATGACCAGACCAATGGCGATGGCTTGGCCTTTCATGCGCCATAGATCACGCAGCAATTTATGGGTCAGCGGACTTACCAATGGATGTCCTTGGGGTCGGTTTTTTCGGCGTTCACGACCACCTGTCGGATTTTACCATCCGCAAAGTGTATGACCCGATCCGCCATGGCCGCTGTGGCTGCGGCATGGGTCACGATCATGATGGTCGTCCCCAAGGTTTCATTGGTGCATTTCAGCACCTCTAACACGTCGCGGCCGGTTTTACTGTCTAGCGCGCCGGTTGGTTCGTCGCAAAACAACACGGTCGGCTGTTTGGCGATGGCGCGTGCGATGGCGACCCTTTGTTGTTCCCCACCCGACAATTGCGCCGGAAAATGATCAACCCGCTGAGACAGACCCACCAGCCCCAACGCCTGATCAGGGTCCATCGGATCGCGGGCAATTTCGGTGACCAATTCGACATTTTCACGCGCCGTCAGCGAAGGCATTAAATTGTAGAACTGAAACACAAACCCAACATGGTCGCGCCGATATTGGGTCAGCTGTGCATCGCTCATCGCGCTCAGTTCAACATCCTGAAACCATGCCTGACCGATACTGGGTTGATCCAGCCCGCCGAGGATATTCAACAACGTGGATTTGCCCGATCCAGACGCGCCCAACAGCACAACGATTTCGCCCTGCGGCACCACCAAATCCACGCCGCGCAACGCATGCACGGCAGCGTCGCCTTCGCCATAGATTTTCTTGATGCCTTGGGTTCGAAATGCGGGGGCTGGCATGATTACGCTCCTGTGCATAGCACAACAATTGCTATGTTTTAGCGGATGATAGCTAGCGTGCCCTTGATATGAATCAGGTTCTAGCGCGCCAAAATTTAGCGATACGCCTTGCGGGCCATATCTATTTTGGCCTCCATCATCGACATGTTTTTCATGATCTCGCGGCGTTTGGTGCGGTCATCCGTGTCGTTCAATTCGGCCCGCAACTTGGCCAATTCCCGCGACAGCGACACAAATTCGGGCGTGGCCCCGTTTTCTTTCATCAAACGATGGAACAGCGCGTTTTTTGGATCATCTGAGGGCGGCAATGGTTTGCCTGCGCCGGGCAGATTGTCAAATTCACCCGCCGCCTCGGCTGCGCGAATTTTAGCTGAAATCAGATCAATCAATGGATGGTCCATGCCCTATTTTAACAGACCAAGCGGCGGGATCAAATCGCCCTTTGGTCACACCCCATCCGCCAGCATCGCGCGGATTTTGAATGCTTTTTCAAAGTGATCCAATTGATGGGTTTCAATCCACCATTGCGCCACCTGCATCAGCGTCACCGGATCGTCGTTTTTGTTTTTGAAAAACGCATAAAAAGACAGGCCAACATTGTCGCCTTTCTGGGCGATTTTGGCGTCACAAATGGCAATGGCTTTGGCTCTGAAATCGGTATTCATATTCTTGCTTTAAATGAAAAAACCCCGACAAGATAGACACTTGCCGGGGAATTTGATCGCACTTTGAAACAGCTTATTTCAGCGTGATACGGCCGTCTGTATAGGGCTGATAGGGGCCCATTTCCGCCATGAATTCCGCTGTGACATCGGCCAGATCCGGCCCAAAGTCATAGGCGTTCATCGCGCTTTCAAACACGTCGTAGCCGTCGCCGCCATTGCGCACGTAATTGTTGGACACAACCCCGTAAACTTTGGCAGGATCGATGGCTTCGCCGCCGACCATCACATCAGAAATCCGCGCGCCTGCTTGGGCTGCGGGATCAACGGTGAACGTAATGCCTGCAACCTGCGGGAACCGCCCGGCGCCTTCTTCGATCTGGGACACACCATTTTCAAGCGCGACCACAACCTGTTCGCCGGTCACCTCGAAGGTGGACAATGTGTTCTGGAACGGCAGCACCGTCAGAACTTCGCCCATGGTCACTTCGCCTGCATCAATCGATGCACGAATGCCGCCGCCGTTTTGGATGGCAATCGACACGCCTTGGTCAGCCACACGGGCCAGCATCGCATCGGCGATCAGGTTGCCCATCGGGCATTCCATCGCACGACAGACCGACCGGTCGCCTTCGATTGCATCGCCGGATTCAGCCACCACGCGGTTGCGGATTTCTTCCAATGGGGCCGCCAGTTCTGCGATCCGCGCCACCACGGCTTCGTTTTCGGTGACGTTGCCATCCATCACAAGCGGTTCACCCGCGGCTTCGGTGATGACACCCTCATCATCAAATGTGACGTTCAACTCGCCCAGGAATTTCCCATAGGCATAGGCAGAAATGATCGCCGTATCACCAACCATGGTTGGATACGGACCTTCGGCACGGTCATTGGTGTTGGACAGCAACGTATTAGAATGCCCGCCCACGATCACGTCGACACCGGTGGTGTTCGCAGCCACCTGCTGATCCACAGCATAACCGGAATGAGAAAGCACAATAATTTTGTTCACACCTTCGGCAGTCAGACGATCGACCTCTTGCTGAACGGCCTCAGATGGATCGGTAAAGATCACGTTGGGTCCCGGGCTTGCCAGCTCATCGGTGTTTTGTGGTGTCAAACCAATCAGGCCCAGTTCTTCGCCGCCCCGTTCAATAATCACGGATTTCTGAATCGCATCGGCCAGCAACGCTTCGCCGGAATAATCGGCGTTGGACATCAGAACCGGGAAATCAACGCTGTCGACAAATCCGCGCAGCACTTCTGGTCCGTCGTCGAATTCGTGGTTGCCCACGGTCATTGCGTCATAGCCCAGCTGGTTCATGAACTCAGCAGCCATCGCGCCTTTGTAATAGGTGTAAAACAGCGTGCCCTGGAATTGGTCACCGCCATCCACAAGGATGGAATTGTTGCTGCGCGCGCGCGCCTCTTCTAGTGCGGTGGTCAGACGGGCCGTGCCCCCAAAACATTCGCCGGCGGCGTTGTCTTCGGATGAACATCCCGAATCGTATTTCGAAATCGGCTCAAACCGGGCATGGAAATCGTTGGTGTGCAGAATGGTCAGCGAATAATCAGCGGCGGCAGCGCCTGCTGTTAGGGCCAAAGCACATGTTGTTGTTAAAATACGGGCAATCATTTTCGTGTCTCCCTCGTTAGACCGGTTCACAGTGGCAACGGTTTGCCGTTTAGTCAAAGTTATCCTTCGGCATTGGGCCTAACTTTGCTGCGTGACAATAGCGTGACGCTTGAAAACAAAGCAGAAATACCCAAATGTGACGCTGGGTAAGCGAGGTTAATATGCACAGCCTGAATCGGATTTTTAGGGGACTCACCCTGATCAGCATCGCGGCAGGGCTGATGTATTTTGCCCTGCCCGGCCAACATCGCGCCTTAACGCCTCAGTTATTTGGCCTGACCCAAGTGCAGCCAAACCTGTTTATCGACGACGTTTCCCGCAGCGCTCAGGCGTTGGATTTGATCGCACAGGCCGACAGAACCAATCGCGCGTTCTTTGGTCCGTTAGAGGCAACGCCGACATTCCTTTTTTGCTATTCCGTCGAATGCGCGGATGATTTTGGCATCCACACCTCTGGCTTAACGCTGAGGGATCGGTTCATTTTACTGTCACCGCAGGGGATTAACCCGATGATTGTCACCCATGAACGCGCCCATGCGGAATTGCATGGATTTGGGTCATGGGTTGATTATTTCGACCCGATTTATCCCATGTGGTTCGACGAAGGTCTGGCATCGTTTATTTCGGCAGATTCCCGGCTGATGATCCCGCAGACCGTCGGGGAAGCGATCTGGACCACAGATTTACACACGTGGCGCGATTGGGGTGCGGTTGTGACGCGCGAAAACTGGCCGCAGGTTTATGGCGCGTCATTGGGTTTGGTGACCGATATCATCGATCAATCCGGGTGCTCTGGGCTATATAAACTGATCCAAGACGTCAGAAATGGTGCTGATTTTGATGTGGCTTTAGACGAATTACCGGGCACGGCGCTTGACCGCATGGACAGGAAACTGCATGTGAAGCCATGCTTATTTACAAGATCCTGACCGCCCCGCAATGGGCCCAATTTCAGGCGGATGGCCACTTTGACGGTGCCCCAATCGACCTGATCGACGGGTATATCCATTTTTCCGATGCAAATCAGGCCGCTGAAACGGCCGCCAAACATTTCACCGCTCAGACCGGATTGAAACTGGCCGCATGTGACGCGGATGGGTTTGGCGCTGATCTGAAATGGGAAAAATCGCGTGGCGATGCGCTGTTTCCGCATCTTTATCGACCGTCATTGACCATGGCGGATGTGGTGTGGTGCCGGGATTTGCCGTTTGAAAATGGCGCACATGTGTTTGGGGATCTGACATGAAGGTTTTGGAACGCATCGGCATGGCCGCAATGCATAAAATGGACCCCGAAGCCGCCCATGGCGCGGCGCTGACCGCGTTGCGCGCAGGATTGGGCCCCAAATCCGGGCCATTTACCAGCCCGCGTTTGGCCTGTTCGATTGCCGGTCTGGATCTGCCCAATCCGGTTGGGCTGGCCGCTGGGTTTGACAAAAACGCCGAGGCATTGCACCCGCTGGCCCGCTGCGGATTTGGCTTTGTTGAGGTCGGCGCTGCCACCCCACGCCCACAGCCGGGCAACCCGAAACCCCGCCTGTTCCGCCTGACCGAAGATCGCGCAGCGATCAACAGGTTTGGGTTTAATAACAAAGGGATGGAAGCCGTGGCCGACAAATTGTCAGCACGCCCTTCTGGCGGCGTGATTGGCCTGAACCTGGGGGCAAACAAAGACAGCGATGACCGCGCCGACGATTTCGCCCGTGTGCTGGCCCATTGCGGCGACTATTTGGATTTCGCAACGGTCAATGTGTCGTCCCCCAACACCGAAAAACTGCGCGACCTGCAAGGCAAAGCCGCGTTATCAGCGTTGCTGACCGGCGTCATGGACGCAAACTCAAAGCTGGCCAAACCGCTGCCAATTTTCCTGAAAATCGCCCCCGATTTGGACCCATCTGACCTGCAGGACATCGCCGACGTGGCCAGCCGAACCGGCCTGTCCGCGATCATCGCAACCAACACCACATTGGATCGCGTTGATTTGAAATCTGCAAACGGACCGGAAAAAGGCGGCCTATCGGGCGCGCCATTGTTCGAAAAATCCACGCGGGTTCTGGCGCAATTGTCCACGCTAACCGACCTGCCCTTGATTGGCGTCGGCGGTGTTGGCAGCGCCCAACAGGCCTATGAAAAAATCCGCGCCGGGGCCTCTGCTGTGCAGCTATATACGGCGCTGGTTTACGGGGGGATTTCGCTGGTGGATGACATCACGCGTGGTTTGGATGCGTTGTTGAAACGGGATGGATTTGCATCGGTTGCGGATGCGGTTGGCACCGGACGCGGGGATTGGCTATGATCCTTTGGCATAATCCACGTTGTTCTAAATCACGGGAAACACTGCAACTTTTGCAGGATAACGGCCATAACCCGGACATTCGCCTGTATCTAAAGGATGCGCCAAGTGCGGATGAAATCAACGCCGTGCGTGTGGCCTTGAACCTGCCCTTGGTGCAAATGACCCGGTCCAAAGACGCAGCCTTCAAAGAGGCGGGGCTGGCAAACGTATCTGAGGCGGAACTGTTGCAGGCCATGGCCGACAATTCCGCGCTGATTGAACGCCCGATCCTGATCAACGGCGACAAAGCCGCCATTGGCCGCCCGCCCGAAGCGGTTCTAGCCATCGTCTAAACCGGGCGAAGCGCTGCGTTTTCCAATGCACGATACCGCAGGCCCAGCGTGGCCCCGCGCACCACAAAGCTGATCAACAACGCGATCCACAGCCCATGATTGCCCCAATACAGCATTAAAATTGGGGCGATCCCAAAATAAATCACGGCGGAAATGATCATCATGTTGCGCATGTCGCGTGTGCGGGTCGCGCCGATAAATATCCCGTCCAACATCCATGCTGCACAGCCGAATATCGGCGCTAAGATCATATATATCAAATAGATACGACCGTGTTCGCGCACCTCAGCGGATGTGGCCATCACGTCGATCATCCACGGGCCGATCACCCAGAACACCGCGGATAATGCCAGACATAACACGATGCCCCATTGTGATGTGATGATGGCGGATCGGCGCAATAAACCAGGGCGGCGCGCGCCCATGGCTTGGCCAATCAATGTTTCCGCGGCAAAGGCAAACCCGTCCAGCGCATAGGCCGTGATGTGCAGGAATTGCATTAACACTTCGTTTGCTGCCAGCGTCACATCGCCCAGTTTCGCCCCCCAAAACAAGAAGCTGACAAACATTGCCTGCAATAACAGCGACCGGATCAGGATGTCGGAATTGACCAGCGCCATGACCCTAAGTCGGGCGACATCAAACACCCGCGCCACGTCACGCCAGGCCGGACCAACAAAGGCGGATCGGCATAGATAAAGGCCCAAGATCAGCCCCGACCATTCCGCCAAAAACGTCGCGATAGCAACGCCTTGAACGCCCCAACCCAGGTTCAGCACAAACACCAGATCCAACACGATGTTCAGCCCGTTCATCCACAATTGCAGCACCAAAACCGACTTGGTTTTTTCCAATGCAATCAGCCAGCCATTGATCCCATAAAGCGCAATCGCGGCGGGGGCGGACCAGACCCGAATTGCCAGATAATCCCGCGACAGATCTTCAACTTCGGCCGAGGCGGGCGAGATGTAGAAATAGGCGGTGAACAACGCCGCCTGAAACAGCAGGATCAACAGCCCCGCCACAAAACCGATCATCAGAACACGGGACAACAATGCGGACACTTCGGCGCTGTCGCCTGCCCCTTTGGCTTGGCTGGTCAATCCAACCGTGCCCATGCGCAAAAACCCAAAGATCCAGTAGATCGACGTCAGGATGATCGCACCCATGGCCACCGCGCCAATCGGCACGGCCTGCCCCATTTGACCGACCACGCCGGTATCCACCGCGCCCAAAATAGGCACCGTGGCGTTGGACAACACAATCGGAATGGCAATGGTGAGGACACGCCGATGGCTCAGATCGTCCTGAGGATGGTCCGTCGCGGTTTGTGTCACCCTTTGGGTTCGCGGCTTGGCATGAGGAAATGACCGGTGGCCTGCGCAAACAAGCGGGATCGGTTGTCTTGCCATGCTTCGACATGCACGCTGGCATAGCGGCGGCCAGATCGGTTCACCTTGGCACGGGCATAGGCATCACGCGGCAGGCCAGATCGCAGGTAATCCACTGTAAAATCGATAGTTTTGGGCATTCTAGGCGTTGGGATATCATCGTTGTGAACATCCGCATCAGCGCCTTCGATATCATCCCACAGACCGGCCCAAGCCAGTTCCATAATCGCAGTGATTTCCAAAAAGGCCGCCGTCGCGCCGCCATGAAGCGCGGGCAGCATCGGGTTGCCGATCAGTTTGTCATCATAGGGCAGCACCGCGGTTAATTCATCACCGCGACGGTCAATCTGGACCCCCAGAAACCGGATGAACGGCACCCCAGAAACAAGACTGCTGAGCGCGGCATCGCGACGCTGTTTGATTACTTGAACGGGTTCAGGACGTTTGCGCATCATTTGCCCCTGCTGATTGTAAAGGTTCCGGTGGCTGTGGCGACGGGTCGGTCGGTGTCTTCGTCCAGCGTGGTGGCGCGCACAAACGCCACCGTGCGGGTCACGTGATAGCATTCCGCAATGGCAGTGATGGCGTGCCCGGGCGTGGCGGATCGCATGTAATCAATGCGCAAATCCAGCGTCGCTGTGGAAAATGGCGTTTCGGGATGTGACATTACGGCCGCCCCGGCGCAGGTATCCATCAACGCAGAAACCGCACCGCCATGGATCACGCCGCTTTCGGGATCACCGATCAGGTCTTTGTTGTAAGCCATTGATATCACGGCGCGACCATCGCTGATCTCTTCTAGGTTCATCCCCAATTCCCGCGCATAGGGAATGGCTTCGATGAATTGGCGCGCAAGTTTGGTTGTGTCTTTGGGCACGGAATCAGTCATCACGTTTCTCCTTGGACACAAACTGGCACTTGCAGCTTTGTTGGCAAGTGGTATATCTGCAAATGAGAATAATTCGCAATTGCAGGTAGAGCCTCGTGGACAACACCATTAACCCGCCCAAAGCCATTTCGATTCCAGGAAATATCGGCCCGTTCCGCGGCCGACGTCTGCTGGTTGTGCTTGCTCTGTTGGCGCTGGCCATCTTTCCCGGTGGGCTGGGCACGCTGACCCGCGAATTGATGGTGGATGCCTATGTTCAGGTGTCCTCTTTTGTTGCGGCGACGTTGCTGTTGTTTTACGGCGCGGAAAAATTGTTCAAATTTGACATCGGCACGGCACTGGAAAATTCCAAAGGCTGGCAGGTGCCGATTGCATCCCTCATGGGGGCGACGCCGGGCTGCGGTGGTGCAGTTGTGGTCGTTGCGGCCTATTCATCCGGTCATGTTGGGTTTGGCGCGGTTGTGGCCACGTTGACGGCAACCATGGGCGATGCGGCGTTTCTGCTGATCGCGGTGCGGCCCGATGCGGCGGCGGTTGTGCTGCCTTTGTCCTTTGCGGTTGGCATCCTGTCGGGCTGGATCGTGGATATCTTGTCACGCGGCAAATTTGACGCAGACCCGTCACAACATTGCGAATTGGCCCCCCAGATCGGCAAAACCCGGATCAAAGACTACGCTTATTTTGCCTTTGCCGTTCCCGGTTTGGTGATCGGAGTGACCCAGATTTTAGGCAAAGATATCTTTGAAATTTACGGTGTTTTGCCCACCATTGTTGGGTTAGCGGGCACGGCTGTTGGGTTAATCGTGTGGTCCACATCCATCCTGCAGGCGATGACCAACCAAAAGGACAGTACCCTAACCCGGATGACCGAAGAAACGTCGTTTATCTCAATCTGGGTGATTGGGGCCTATCTGGCCTATGATTATCTGGCCGCCTATGCCGGGCTGGACCTGGAAACGATGTTTCAGTCCGTCGCGCCGTTGCTGCCATTGATTGCGATTGTGATTGGGTTTGTCCCCGGCTGCGGACCGCAGGTTTTGGTCGCAACGCTGTATATCAATGGCTTGATCCCGTTTTCTGCCCTGCTGGGGAATGCGATTTCCAATGATGGCGACGCGCTGTTCCCGGCCATCGCCCTCAACCCCAAAGCTGCATTCTGGGCCACTCTTATCTCGGCTGTGCCTGCATTGGTTCTGGCATATGGGTTCTACTTCTTTGCCCCTGCGTTCATGAATTGATCCTGTTGCTCGTCCTGCGCACACGCGCTAGGATTCGCAATAAGGGAGCAATCCATGACCGATACCACCAGATTGTCATTCAAAGAAATGTGCGCCAAGTACGACGTGACCCCGCGCACATTACGCTATTATGAATATATCGAACTGCTTTCCCCCGAAAAGGAAGGCCGGTCACGGTTTTATGGCAGCAAAGAACTGGCGCGGATGACCTTGATCCTGCGCGGGCGCCGCTGGGGATTTTCCCTAGAAGACATCCGCCAATGGCTATTGATCTATGAACACCAAGGCACCGAAGCCCAGATGCAGGCTTGGGTCGATATGGCCAGCACGCAATTGGTCGAACTCGAAGATCAGCGCCGCAATCTGAACGAAACCATCGAAGAATTGCGCAATATGCGCGATCAGGTGGCCACTGAGCTGGGCTAACGCACGGCCTGATTCTCTTTGACGGATTGCGGCGTCGGATTTGAATGGCCCGCGGATTTACGACCTCTCCTTAGGTAACTTTCTTGCGCTTGCCGCGGCGTCACCTTTCCTGACCTTTCGTCAGCTAAAAAATGACGCGGCGTTACATTTACGTTAACGTCACCTGTTCTTGTATGAATAGAACAACGCCCCTCATTTAGGTGCATCACGCACAACACGCGAAAGGACGAGGGATGACCACCGCAACGCTAACGATCCGAGAAATGTGCGACGCTTTTGATGTGACACCACGCACCCTGCGCTTTTACGAAGCAAAGGAGCTGTTGTTTCCCATTCGGGAAGGCCAGAAACGCCTGTTCACCAAACGCGATCGCGCCCGGCTTAAACTGATCTTAAGAGGAAAGCGCTTTGGCTTCAGCCTCGAAGAGATCCGCCAACTCTTGGACCTATACGATATGGGCGATCAGCAAGCGACACAGCTGGCCCGCACATTTGAACTGGCCAAAACACATCTGGCCGAAATGAAAGCGCAACGTGATGAGCTGTCCGAAGCCATTACCGAGCTCGAAGAACAGATGGATTGGGGCGCCAAGCGGCTCTCTGATTTGCAAACAGTCTAGGCGCGACGTCACAGCGTCCGCCGTTGAACACCACCGAGGAGGCCCACATGCCGAGCTACACCGCACCCGTTAAAGACATGCAATTTGTGTTGCACGAATTGTTGCAGATCAGCCAAAGCGATATCCCCGGATATAGCGATCTAGAGGCGGATTTCACCTCGGCGATCCTAGAAGAAGCGGGCAAGCTGACCTCTCAGGTTTTGGCGCCGTTGAATATCGTTGGCGATACCGAAGGCTGCCGGTTGGAAAACGGCATTGTCTATACGCCCACCGGGTTCAAGGATGCATTTGAGCAAGTCAAAGAAGGCGGATGGACAGGTCTGGACCTGCCCGAAGAGTTCGGCGGCCAGAACATGCCATATGTGATGGCCACGGCGGTGATGGAAATGTTCAGCGGCTCCAATCAGGCGTTTTCCATGTATCAGGGCCTGACGCATGGCGCGGTGTCGGCAATTTTGGTCCACGGAACCGACGCACAAAAAGCCACCTATGTGCCTAATATGACGTCCTGCGAATGGACCGGCACCATGAACCTGACCGAACCCCATTGCGGCACCGATCTGGGCCTGATGCGCACCAAAGCGGAACCTCAGGATGACGGGTCATATAAAATCAGCGGTCAGAAAATCTTTATTTCTGCGGGCGATCACGACATGTCCGAAAATGTCATCCATCTGGTGCTGGCCAAAATCCCCGGTGGCCCCGACGGCATCAAAGGTGTGTCGCTGTTCATCGTGCCCAAATTCAACATCAACGATGATGGCACTGTGGGCCACCGTAACGGCGTATCCGTCGGTAAAATCGAAGAGAAAATGGGCATTCACGGCAATTCCACCTGCGTGATGAACTATGACGACGCCAAAGGGTTTCTGCTGGGGGATATGCACAAAGGCATGCGCGCCATGTTCACCATGATGAACGAAGCGCGTCTGGGCGTCGGCATGCAGGGCATGGCCCAAGCCGAAGCCGCCTATCAGAACGCCGTGATCTATGCCAAGGACCGCCTGCAGGGCCGCGATGTGACCGGCGTGAAAAACCCCGATGGTCCGGCCGATCCGTTGATTGTTCACCCCGATATCCGCCGCAACCTGATGGAACAGAAAAGCTTTGTCGAAGGCGCGCGGGCCTTTCTTTATTGGGGCGCGCAACAAATTGATGCTGGCCACCGGGCCAAGGATGCAGATGCCGAAGGCCTGATTTCCCTGCTCACCCCCGTGATCAAAGGCTTTATGACCGACAAAGGGTTCGAATACGCCGTCGCCGCCCAACAAGTGTTCGGTGGACATGGCTATATCGAGGAATTTGGCATGTCCCAATTTGCCCGCGATGCCCGGATCACCCAAATCTACGAAGGCGCCAATGGCGTGCAGGCACTGGATCTGGTTGGTCGCAAACTGGCCACCGATGGCGGCAAACATGTCATGGCCTATTTCGACATGATCAAAACCTGGATCAAAGACAATTCCGGCGACGATGACTTTGATCAGGCGTTCATCAACCCGCTGAAAGACGCATCCAAAGCGCTGCAGGCGGCGGGAATGTATTTCATGCAAAACGGCATGAAAAACCCCAACAATGCGCTGTCTGGGTCCTATGATTTCATGCACATGATGGGTCATGTCACGCTGGGCCTAATGTGGGCAAAAATGGCCAAAGCCGCCCAAACCGCGCTGGATAATGGGGCGTCGGATCGTGAATTCTACGAAACCAAAATCGCCACGGGTAAATTCTATATGGCCCGCCAATTGCCCGCCTGCGCCATGCATCTGGCCCGGATCGAAACCGGGGCAGACACCGTTATGGCCCTAGACGCCGAGAGCTTTTAAGCTTCTGGTTGTTGGGCGCATCCCGCGCCCAACACACCCAAAGGAGAGCTAAATGCCCAAACGTTTCCGCCTCACCCGCCGCTTTCCGGTCGCCATGACCGAAGATGGCTATCGTCGCCTGCGCCGTTTTTCCCAAGAGGCCGGTCTGGACGAAGGCGAAGCCCTGTCATTTCTGTTCGAAAACTTCGACAGCATTCTGGACGAAGAAACCTTTGGCATCAAATTGCGCGCCTTTAATTCCGAGCTGGAGGCCCGCAAACGATGATTTCTACTGAGTACACCGCCCAGAAAGCAGCATCGGGCCCGCGATCCACACCGCGTTTATCACGCTTTGGTGGCCTACATCCTCAGCCGCGCTGCCTAAAATCATTTCTCAGCTCAAAGGTTATTCAATGATGAAACTCTATTGTTTTGGAGAAAGCGGCCATTCCTACAAAGTCGCCCTAGCGCTGACCCTATCCGGTACAAAATGGCAGGCCGAGCATGTTGATTTTTTCAACGGTGCCGCCCGCAGCGACGATTATAAGGAAAATATCAACGAAATGGGCGAATGCCCGGTTTTGGTAGATGGCGATCACACGTTGTCCCAATCCGGGGTCATTCTGGATTATCTGTCTGACAAAACCGGCAAATTTGGCGGCGAAACAGCCGATGACAAACGCGAAGTTTTGCGCTGGATTCTATGGGATAATCACAAGTTCAGTGCCATGATCGGCATGACCCGGTTTCTGTTAAATTTCCTGTCCGAAAAACACCGCCCCGCCGAAGTGATTGCATTCAATCAGGGCCGGATCAAATCCGCCATGGCGGTGCTGGATACCCATTTGACGGGACGTGACTTTGTGGTGGGCCGTAACGTCACCAATGCAGATATCAGCCTGTGTTCTTATCTGTATTACCCAGAGACCTGCGGTGTCGATGTCGCGCAATACCCCAATATTGTCGCGTGGTTAGACCGCATCAAAGCCCTGCCCAATTGGCAGGCCCCGTATGACCTAATGCAACCCGCGTTTCAGCGCGGGCAGTGAGGAGAGCATGTATGCAAGACGCCTATATCTATGACGCCCTACGCACCCCAAGGGGTAAGGGGCGCAAGGATGGATCGCTTCACGAAGTGACCAGCCTGCGGTTGTCAGCGGTGACGCTGAACGCCCTAAAAGAACGCAATGGTCTGGATGGCCATGCGGTCGAGGATGTGATCTGGGGCAATGCGACCCAAGTCATGGAACAAGGCGGCTGTCTGGCCCGCACGGCGGTGCTGGCGTCGGATTTGGACGAACGCATTCCGGGTCTGTCGATCAACCGGTTCTGCGCCTCTGGCATGGAGGCCGTCAATCTGGCCGCCAATCAGGTCCGCGGTGGCGCCGGTCAGGGCTATATCGCCGGTGGCGTCGAATGCATGAGCCGCGTGGCCATGGGATCAGACGGGGCGGCGGTGGCTGTGGATCCTACCGTGTCCATGGAACAAAACTTTGTTCCACAAGGTATTTCCGCCGATATCATCGCAACTGAGTACGGGATTTCGCGCGATGACGCCGATGCCTTTGCGGTCGAAAGCCAAAAACGCGCTGCGGCCGCATGGGACGCAGGCCATTTCAAGGATTCCGTGATTTCGGTCAAGGATGTGAACGGTCTGACCATTCTGGATCATGACGAATATATGCGTCCGGGCACCGATATGCAGACCTTGGGCGGGTTGAAACCTGCGTTTAAGGATCAGGGCGAAGTCATGCCCGGTTTCGACAAAATCGCCTTGATGAAATACCCCCATCTGGAATCGATCAATCACATTCACCACGCTGGCAACAGTTCTGGCATCGTGGATGGCGCGGCAGGCATCCTGATCGGGTCCAAGGAATTTGGCGACGCCCACGGGCTGAAACCCCGCGCTGTGATCCGTGCGACGGCGAAAATCGGCACTGATCCGACGATCATGCTGACCGGGCCAGTGCCCGTGACCGAAAAAATCCTGGCCGATTCAGACATGTCGATCAGCGACATTGACCTGTTTGAGGTCAACGAAGCGTTTTCATCCGTGGTTTTGCGGTTCATGCAGGCGTTCAACGTGGATCATTCCAAATTGAACGTGAATGGCGGCGCGATTGCCATGGGGCATCCTTTGGGCGCGTCGGGCGCGATCATCATCGGCACCCTATTGGATGAACTGGAACGCACCGGCAAAGGCACCGGGCTGGCGACGCTTTGTGTGGCATCCGGCATGGGTGCGGCCACGATCATCGAACGGGTGTAATCTAACATGCGCATCGCCTTTCCCTTCGTCTCTTTTCAGGATGCTGCGGATCTAAGATGCGATTTTATCAATAGAAAGGTGGGACTTCTTCAACAGCTCCGGCTAGTGTTAAGCAGAATGAAAACGGCTGAGGAAATATATCAAAGCGTGCTGGATGGCACGCGCACCCCTCTTTTGGAGGGGAATTTCCAAGCATTCCGTCGTTTCATTGCTCTGCCCCATTCCATTTCCACACGGATGGGCACGGTGACAATGCACACCGAAAAGCATCTGGAATCGACGTTCCAGACGTTTCACACATCCCTCAAAGATCAGCGGGTCACCGACTATATCCGCACAACGATCTGGGCGAAATTTGTGAATGACACGCTTATCCAAGGTGCACATTCCTGCTTGATGATCAGCGGATCTACCGAAGTTGCCCCGGCTTACGGCAATGAAATGTCACTGGAATTTGACGGGGAAACATGGCGTGTCGCCAGTTCCGTCAGTTCGGTTGCCAATATCCAATGGCCAACCATCGCCCCAGTGTCACCTAGGTAAACCGAATACGGGCTGCGGCCCGTTCAGCAAGGAAGAACACAAATTATGAGTGACTTCAGCTATGAAATGGACGGCGATGGCGTCGTAACCATCACGTGGGATACAGTCGGGAAATCGATGAATGTCATGTCTTTGCAGGGGTTTAGCGACCTGAGCGACATGATCGACCGCGCCTTGGCCGATGATGCCGCCAAAGGTGTGATCATCACATCCGGCAAAAAAGGGTCCTTTGCAGGCGGGATGGATTTGAACATCATCGCCAAAATGAAAGAAAGCGCAGGCGACGACCCGGCCCGCGGCCTGTTTGACGGCGTGATGGATATGCATGGTGTGCTGCGCAAAATCGAACGCGCGGGCATGGATCCCAAAACCAACAAAGGCGGCAAACCCATCGCCTGCGTGCTGCCGGGCACCGCGCTTGGCATCGGGCTTGAGGTGCCTTTGTCGTGCCATCGCATTTTTGCGGCCGACAATCCCAAGGCCAAAATCGGCCTGCCAGAAATCATGGTCGGGATTTTCCCCGGTGCCGGTGGGACCACACGTTTGGTGCGCAAAATGGGCGCCATGGCCGCGTCACCGTTTCTGTTGCAGGGCAAATTGTCCGATCCCAAGAAAGCCAAGGCCGCGGGCATCATCGACGAAGTGTCCGACGATCCGATGGCGGATGCGCGCGCCTGGGTTCTGTCAGAACCCAAAATCGTGAAACCATGGGACGAAAAGGGCTATAAAATGCCCGGTGGCGCGCCCTATCACCCGGCTGGATTCATGACCTTTGTTGGCGCATCCGCGATGGTCAATGGCAACACAATGGGCGTCTATCCCGCCGCCAAAGCGCTGCTGAGCGCCGTCTATGAAGGCGCGATGGTGCCGTTTGACACAGCTCTGAAAATTGAGGCGCGCTGGTTCACCAATGTGCTGATGAACCCATCATCCTCTGCGATGATCCGCAGCCTGTTCATCAACAAAGAGGCCTTGGAAAAAGGCGCAAATCGCCCGGCTATTGACGATCAATCCGTCAAAAAGGTCGGCGTTCTGGGCGCGGGCATGATGGGCGCTGGCATTGCGCTGGTTTCTGCTAAGGTTGGCATCGACGTGGTGCTGATCGACCAAACCCAAGAGGCCGCAGATCGCGGCAAAGCCTATTGCGAAACCTATTTTGACAAAGGCGTGGCACGCAAAAAAGTGACGTCCGAGCAAAAAGATAAGGCGCTAGGCCTGATCAATGCCACCTCTAATCTAGATGCGCTAAAGGGATGCGATCTGATCGTTGAGGCGGTGTTCGAAGACGTCACAGTCAAGGCGGAAATGACCCAAAAGGTCGAAGCGATTGTCGGTGAAGACTGTATTTTCGCCACCAACACATCGACTTTGCCGATCACCGAATTGGCCAAAGCGTCCAAACGTCCTGAGCAATTCATCGGCATTCATTTCTTTAGCCCTGTTGAAAAAATGATGCTGGTTGAAATCATCAAAGGCGCCGATAGCGGGGATCGGGCGGTGGCGAAATCGCTGGATTACGTCCGCCAGATCAAGAAAACCCCAATTGTTGTGAATGACGAACGGTTTTTCTATGCCAATCGCTGCATCATTCCCTACATCAACGAAGGCATTCGGATGGTGAAAGAGGGCGTGGAACCTGCGCTGATCGAAAACGCGGCCAAGCTGGTTGGCATGCCGTTGGGACCGCTGCAATTGACCGATGAAACCTCGATTGATCTGGGTGTGAAAATCGCCAAAGCCACAAAACTGGCGATGGGGGATGCCTATCCGAACGAACAAGTCGACGAAGTGCTGTTCTGGATGTTTGACGAAGGCCGGCTGGGTCGCAAATCCAAATCCGGGTTCTATGCCTATGATGACAAAGGCAAACGTCAGGGTCTATGGGACGGTTTGACCGCCAAATACCCCGTGGCGGACGATCAGCCTGACCTGACCGAAGTGCAGCATCGCCTGCTTTTTGCCCAAGTGTTGGAAGCGGTGCGCGCCCTAGAAGAAGGCGTGCTGGAAGACATCCGCGAAGGCGATGTGGGCGCTATTCTGGGCTGGGGTTTTGCCCCGTGGTCGGGTGGGCCGTTCAGCTGGCTTGATATACTGGGCACGCCTTATGCGGCGGAACGCTGTGATCAATTGGCTGCAACTTATGGCGACCGGTTTGCCTGTCCTGATCTGCTGCGCGACATGGCTGCCAAAGGCCAATCGTTCTACGGCCGCTTTGGTCCAGAGGCAAAATCAGCCGCCTAATCAGCGCGTAAACGTTTGAAAAAAAAGAAGGTCGCCTTTCGGGGCGGCCTTTTATTTTGGGGATCATGCCTGATCATATGCCGCGCGTGACTGGCGAATTTGGTCATGATTTGCCGCCGCCCAAAGGGTCAAATCTTTGATCCGTTGCATCAAATCCAGCCCCAATTCCGTCAATTCATAATGCACAGCGACGGGGGGGCCGGGGGTGACGGTGCGGGTTAAAAATCCGTCCCGTTCCAATCCACGCAGGTTTTCTGTCAGCACGCGCTGGGTGACTTCTCCGATGGTGCGTTTCAATTCACCAAATCGCAGCGCCCCATCTTCGAGCACCAGCAGGATCAACATTTGCCATTTGCCGGTCACCTTGGACAGGACCTGACGGATTGGGCAATTTTCGACCTCTTCTTTGGTCAAGGCGGTTACTGGAAGCATACCTGGTTCCTTTAAGGTGCGTAATTGATACTTGGTGCGTTTTTGATACCACTTATGCAGCACTGAAACAATCGATTCGAAAGATACTGATATGACCCCTACAGAACTTGTCCTGAACGCGGTTGCGGCTCTGTTCACAAACTTTGATCCAGAAGCAGCACAACAATTGCTGGCGCCCGATTACATCCAGCACAATCCAGTTGTGCCAACCGGCGCTGCGCCGATCATCGGGTTCATTCCCGCCTTGCAACAAAGCGGTCTCACCATGACAACCCACCGCGTGATCAGTGAAGGCGACTTGGTTGTACTGCACAATACCTTTGACAATGCGCAAGCCTTTGGCGCGCCCAGCATGGTCGCGTTCGACATTTTCCGCGTCGAGGACGGCAAAGTGGCGGAACATTGGGACAATCTGGCCCCCCTGACCGCGCCCAACCCGTCCGGGCGCACACAGACGGATGGCGCAACCCAAATCACCGATCTGGACGCCACGGCCGACAACAAGGCCTTGGTCACGGGGTTCATCCAAGACGTTCTGACAGATGGCAAAGTGGACCTAATCACCAACTACATTTCCACCGAAACCTACCTGCAGCATAACAGCCAGATCGCAGATGGGCTGGACGGTCTGGGCGTCGCACTGGGCGCCATGGCTGAACAAGGCATTTCGATGGTCTACACCGAAACCCATATCGTGGTGGCCGAAGGGAACTTTGTCTTTGCCGCATCCCAAGGCACATTGGGCGACACGCCTACGGCCTTTTATGATCTGTTTCGGGTGTCAGACGGATTGATCGTTGAACATTGGGATGTGGTGTCAGACATCCCCGCCGAAATGGCGCATGAGAATGGCAAATTCTAAGCTCATCCCCAAAGGAAAAGGTGCGCCGGGTTTCCCCGACGCACCCCCTGCGTATCTTCTCCGCGAGTGGTTAGGATACGCAGGATCCGGGGTCCCCTTTGGGGGAGGATACCCCGAATCCGGTCTCGTCCAGTTCCATCAGGCTCACTAAAATATCTGCCTGTGCGTCGCTCAAAGCAACATATCCATTAGTCTGTGGATCTATACCGACGAGTATATCGACAGCGGCTTGGCACAAAAACAAAGCCCCGCCATTGCTAAAGACGATCTGATCTTCGCTAAAATAAATGCACACCACATCTGTGCGACATGGGGGTGCAATACGTTCAATCCCACGGAAACCTTCCAATGCACTGGCTGCCATCAGCGCAAAGGCGTCTCCGTAAATGTTTTCTGCCGCATCGCTTTCGATCATCACAGGCTGATCGGGCAGAATGGTCATCCGGTCCTGATTGCCCAACGCACCAGCAGGAACATTCAGCGGCCAGCGGCTGGGATCTTTGTCGTGATGTGTGGACCAAACCGTAAACCGGCGCACTTCGACGACGGGTTGCATGCCACCATCAAATGTCAGCACCATATCCCCAGCCGCAATCGTTTCAACCGGGCGCCAGCCCATTTTAGTGGCAACTTTGGTGCCCGTCGCCAGCCCTACATTGACGTCAGCAAAGGATGTTTCCATCCGTTCAAAGCCTTCGTAGGTCCGTTCAGGTGCGGCAGCAGATTTAATCCAGTCGAACATTTTCTAAGTCCTTTTCACGTGGCAGCGGGCCTTTGACCCTCGCGATAGGACTAGATGCCGTGATTCTCTGGCCATGGATTGGGACATAAAAGGGCCGAATTGGGGCATTGGTGCGGCCGATTGGGTCAATTACGCCAATCCCAGCAGTTAATGCTTCGTTAAGAAACAATCAGGCAATTTTAATCGAAGGCATATCCAAATCGGTCGATGTCAGCAGCACAGATTTTGGCCACCAGATCCGCATCTGCTGTGGAATAATAGCTGCGCCAATCCGATATCCGCTTGGATTCGTTTGCTTTCCCTAAGGGCAGCTTGAACCCCAAATGGGTTTCCAGATCCGCCATATCCGCCACCAGATGTTCCAGTCGGATAAAATGGCAGGGATATTCCCGCCCCTGCGCATCACTGACATAGCGCCCATAGGGATGTGCATGCAGGCTGCGTCTGGTGTGGTCCGCATTCAGGAACCCGCTGAAATCCGTGGCTTTGGCCAGATGCACCGCCGGATGATCAAAGCGTTGATCCTGCAGCCAGTGATAATAGCTGACGATCCGGTCCCAGGGATTGCGCACCAATGTGAACACATAGGAATGTTCGATCTGATCGCGCCCTATCAGACCGATCACATCCGCCAAGGTCGAATGTTTCCACAACCGGCCCGCGGTTTGGGCATCTTTGATCCGATTGCGCCGCCGCACGGCCTTGGGGGTGTCGCCAATCAGGATGTCATCGGCCTTGGCCCGCTTTTCCAAGGCCAACGCCATCGACGTCCCGCCCGTTTTGGGGATATGCACAAAGATATAGCCGCGGCCCGGTGAAATGATCATCTGCCTAGTCTATCGCGACCTGAGCGCAATCACGACCCCCGAGGCGATGATCAACCCAACCCCCGCCACGGCCAGCATATTGGGCACAGCCCCAAACAGAACAAACGCCCACATCGCCGCGCAGATGATCATCCCATATTCCAGAATGGCAATATAAGACGCCTCGCCCAGCTGATAGCCACGGGTAATGCTGAACACGCCAATCGTGGCCCCCACCGCTTGGATCAGGCACAGCCCCAAAAACGTGTATGTGGGCGCCACATAGCCCAAGGTCACAAAATCCGGCACCGCAATGTCCGCAATCGTAAACCCGACCATGCCCAGCAGCCCCACCAATCCAAGCCCAATGAAGTTAAAGATCGTCAACACAATCGTACCTTCGCCTTCGCACCATTCGCGTGTCGCCAAATTGGCCACCGCATAAAAAGCCCCGGCCACCATCGGGATAAAGGATGTCAGGTTCAGGCTGTTTGGGTCAGGCTGTACCACCATGACCAATCCGGCAAAGCCAACCGCTGCTGCGATCCAACGGCGACGGCCGATTTGGCGTTTCAAAAATACCGCTGACAGGATCAGAACGAAAATCGGCGCGGTAAACAGCCCCGCCAGAACCACTTCGATTGGCATAAAGGCCAGTGACCCAAAATAGATCGTCATGGCCACTGTGACCGCCACAGTGCGCCCGATTACGGCCCAGAATTTGGTCGGCCAGACAGGCGCACCCGCAAAATAGCCGATTAACACCAGAGCCGGCAGAACCAGCGCGGCACGGGTCGCGTGGAACTGCCACAACCCTGCCTGTTGCGCGATGGCCGGGACCAAATTGTCGACAAACCCCAACGACATCATGCCCATCAACATGAACATCATCGCAGCAACCGGCCTTACATTCCTATCCACGGATTTTTCCTTTGAACATTTCTCTTCACAAGAATCGCAAACCGGCTACATACTCAACGCCATTCGCGACACAAAATGCGTTTCAGGGGGGAAAATCGACATGGGTTGGATGGCAGACGAGGCCGGGCTGGAAAAATGCGCCGCAAATCACGTAGCTTTGACGCCTTTGTCGCATCTTATACGGGCGGCGCGGGTTTTTCCCAACCACGAAGCGTTGGTCTATGGCACCATCCGCCACACCTATCGTCAATATTACCAACGCATCACCCAATTGGCGTCGGCCTTGGTCAATGCGGGGATCAAATCCGGTGATGTTGTGGCCACGGTTTTGCCCAATGTCCCCGCCCAAGCCGAAGCATCCTGGGCCATTCCCGCATGCGGGGCTGTTTTGAACACCATCAATGTGCGTTTGGATGTCGACACGATCGCCTATATTCTGGATCACGGCGGTGCAAAATTGGTGATCGTCGATTGCCAGTTTTTGCCCGTGGTGATGGATGCAATCGACCTGATGGACGGCCCCGCCCCCATCGTGATCGAGGTTCCCGATCCGCTTGCAGGCATTCCCCATATTGGTACCCAAACCGATTATGAGGATTTTCTGGCCACCGGTGATCCGGATTTTCAATGGATCCTACCCAAAGATGAATGGGAAAGTCTGGCGCTGAATTACACCTCTGGCACGACGGGTCGCCCCAAAGGGGTGGTTTATTCGCACCGTGGGGCCATGTTGATGACCTTGGGCACGCCGATTTCCTGGCAAATGGTGCGACATCCCAGATATCTGACCATTGTGCCGCTGTTTCACTGCAATGGCTGGAACCACACATGGATGATGCCTGCATTGGGGGGGACGGTGATTTGCTGTCGCGACATCAGTGCTGCGGCCATTTATAATGCCATCGCCGACGAAGCCGTGACCCATTTTGGCGGCGCTCCCATTGTTTTGAACATGCTTGTTAATGCGCCCGATGACGTGCGACGTCGCTTTGATCACGTGATCGAGGTGTTCACCGCAGGCGCCCCGCCCGCCCCGGCAACATTGGCGGCGGTTGGCAAATTGGGGTTCAACGTCACACAGGTCTATGGCCTGACAGAAACCTACGGCCATGTGACGGAATGCACGTGGGATGCGGGATGGGATGCTTTGCCAGCCGATGAACAGGCCGCCATCAAAGCCCGCCAAGGCGTGCCAATTCCGACGTTAGAATATTGCAGCGTGCAGGACGACCAAGGCCACCAGATATCTATGGATGGGAAAACGCAGGGTGAAATTGTCATGCGCGGGAATTGCGTCATGAAGGGCTATTACCGCAATCCCAAAGCCACAATTGAGGCGTTTCACGGCGGTTTCTTTCATTCCGGTGACATCGCCATTCAGCATCCTGACAGCTATGTGCAGATTGCCGACCGCGCCAAGGACATCATCATTTCGGGCGGCGAAAACATTTCTTCGGTCGAAGTCGAAGCCGCCTTGATGCACCACCCGGCCGTGAATCTATGTGCAATTGTCGCCAAACCTGATGACCGCTGGGGCGAAGTGCCCTGCGCCTTTGTTGAACTCAAAGACGGGGCCGATGCCGACGAAGCCGAATTGATCGCCTTTGCCCGCAGCCGTTTGGCCGGTTTCAAATGCCCCAAACAGGTTGTGTTTATGGATTTGCCAAAAACATCGACCGGCAAAATCCAGAAATTCGAATTGCGCACCCTTGCGCGCGGCCAGTCCGCTGATCTGACCTGAAACGGGGCTGTTGTCGCAACTCTTACAACCGCTCTATTCATTCCTGATTTGATCCCGTAAAGTTGCATAAAATTATCAGCTTAGATGACAGGCAATGCGTCCGCAAAAATGACGGCACTCAGGGAATATCAGCACCTCGAAAGCGGGGGATTGTGGCGCGCCGATACCGACGCCCAGCGTCGGGATGTGATTGTGTCCTTTGGGGATGCCACGCTGGTCATTTCTGACACTGCCAATCGTCCACTGTCGCATTGGTCCCTGCCCGCCGTCGCACGGCTGAATTCCGGCACCCGGCCCGCGCTGTATTCGCCGGACCCTAACGGCACAGAAACCCTTGAAATTGATGACGATTATATGATCGACGCAATTGAAAAGGTCCGGATCACATTGGGAAAACGCCAGCCACGTCAGGGGCGTTTGCGCTGGCTTAGCTTTGGGATTTCTACAGCGATTGTCCTGTCATTGATCCTGTTCTGGCTGCCAAATGCGCTGACACAGCACACGCTGACGGTGGTTCCCGCGGTCAAACGGGTCGAAATCGGCGCCAATCTGCTGGGCCATATTCAAAGCCTGACCGGCACGACCTGTCGCGCTCCGTTGGGCAATCAGGCGTTGCGCCGGTTGCAATTGCGCAGCCTTGGACCCGATGCGCCCGGTCAAATCGTGGTTTTACCGGCCGGACCCTCTGGGGCGTTATATCTGCCCGGCGGGATTATCACCCTCAACCGCGCCGTGGTCGAAGACCCCGAAGACCCCGCAACAGCAGCCGGTCACGTGGTTGCCGCTGCAGCGCGCATCATGGTGCAGGATCCGATCGAACCTATCTTGCGTCAGGCGGGCCTGCGCGCAACGCTTCGGTTCCTCACCACCGGGGATTTGCCGCCTGACACATTGCAATCTTATGCCGAAGTGTTGGTCGCCTCTTCGCCGGAACGGGTTTCTGATGATGTGTTGTTATCGGCCTTTGCAGCGGCCCGCATTCCCAGCACGCCTCTCGCCTATGACCTTGATATTACGGGCGAAAAAACAATCAGCCTGATCGAAGCGGACCCATTGCTGGGCCAGACTTTTCCTTTGATTTTGGCGGATGAAGACTGGATCAGTTTGCAGGGCATTTGCGGCAGCCGTTAATGCTGACCGCGCCACATTCCCCATCGCACACGAAGAAGACCCCGCCTAGCATCGCTATCGCAGAGCCTTCCCCGGGAGAACCCTATCGCCGGGTTGTTGCGTTGGTGTATCCAACGCCTCGTACCGTCTGAAGAGCACGGTTTAGCCGCGCCGCATCGTTGAACGGACCTGCCATCACAATCCGATATTCCTGCCCATTTCTGGTATAAACGCCGATCCGCATTGGCAATCCACGTGCCCGCAACTGGCGGGCCACGGTTTGCGCAGCTTCCCGCGTGTCAAACGTGGCCACATCAACATATGCATCTTCGATCACCGCAGGTGCAGATCGTGACGACATACGTGCATCCAGTTGCGCGGTTGGCTCTGGGCTGCGTTCCTGAGTGGCATAAGTCACCGAACCCCGTGGCAATCCCCGATTGGGGTTGATCCGCCCATCTTCCCAGACGCGCTGATACCCGGCGGGTGGATTGGGAATTGTGCGGTCATGACGTGGGTTTGACGCAGGCACTGGCGCAGGTCCAAAAACGTTGCGCGGCGCGGTTGCATAGGTTGTGCGTTCAGCACCGACCAGATTATACCCAGTTCCCCCCTGCATCCCCAGCGGCGCATGCGGCAGCTGCAATTGTGGCCCACAACGCACGGGATGCCGAGATTGGTTCAGATAATCATTTGCATAAGGTGTGTTCGCACAGGAATTGGCGGCAACCTGTTGCGCGCCTGTTTGGGTGCGATCTGTCCCCGGAAATCCAAGCGTCGGCGCATCCGCAGATGTCGCAATTTGTGTCACACGGGACGGTGCTGGTGCCGATTGCGGGGCGCAAACGATGGGCTGCCCGGTTGTGTGATTGATATAACTACGCCCGGTCTGCGCCATTTCTGCGCAGATTTCTGACAGGGTCACCCGGCGCAGATTGGACTGCTGGGGGGCGGGATTGGGGGCCAAGGCGGATAACGGCGCGGTCACTTGGGCGGTGGTTTGTGGCGCGGGCCCACAATCCAGCGCGCGACCAGTCCGCGCATCCCGATACCCACGTTGAATGCCAAACACACCGTCACAAGCTTCGGCGCGTGTAATCCGGCGGGGTTCGGCTACAGGTGGCACTGAGGGCGCTACTGGGGCAGATACCGGTTGCGGCGCAGGGCCACAATCAATCGGTTCGCCGGTTTGCGCGTTGCGATACCGACGTTGAATACCATAGACGCCGTCGCAGACATCCGCCCGCGTTAAACGCGGCGTTGCTGGCGCCGTTTGTGCAGGGGCGGCTGGTTCTGGCGTTGGCGCGGCAACAGGTGTCGGCGCAGGTGCTGGTGCGGGTGTGCGCACGATACGCGGCGACACAACTGGCGTTGGCCGTGGCGCGGGCTGTTCAGCCGGTGCTGCCGCAGTTTGCGGGGCCGGTTCGGGGGTCGAAATCACTGGTGCATCCCCTAGCGGGTTTGGGGCGGCGGCCAATTCAGACGCGCTGGCACGGGGGGACGCATTCGGGGCGGGGGCGTTGGCCTGTTCGGCGGCAACTTCTGCAGAAAGCGACGGCTGAAAGCCACACATCGCCCGGCGATCACGCGACACACGTGGCACCCAATTCACATTTCCACCGATCCCAGCACGGATGAAAACACAGCCATCGCTGTCCACATATTGGTTGCCCGTAAAGCTGGCAGGAGGCGTTTCCGCAGGTGGACCGATATCACGCAAATCCTGTGCCAAACCCATCTGGGATGACATGATCAAAGCTAAAACGGACGCGGACACTACCCGGGACATATCTGTATTCCCCCACAAGATATTGTGGGAGAATGCCGTACAATCTCAAAACTGTAAAGCTATTGTTGACGAAAACAGGGGATTTTGCCCCCTTATTTCGTACCAAACATGCGGTCACCCGCATCCCCTAGGCCCGGTACAATATATCCATGGTCATTCAGCCTTTCATCCACTGCTGCCGTGACAATTGGCACATCTGGATGGGCTTCTTTCATGCGTGCGATGCCCTCTGGGGCGGCCAAAAGACACAGGAATATGATGTTTTTCGCACCCGCCTCTTTCAGCAAATCAATGGCTGCTACGGACGAATTCCCGGTCGCCAACATCGGATCAACGGCGATGGTCAAACGATCCCCCAGCTCATCAGGCACCTTGAAATAGTACTGGACCGGCTTCAGGGTTTCTTCGTCACGATAAAGCCCGACAAACCCGACACGCGCAGCTGGGATCAGCTCTAAAATGCCGTCCAACAACCCGTTTCCGGCCCGCAGAATAGAAATCAAAGCCAGCTTTTTGCCATCAATCACCGGCGCATCCATTTTCTGCATCGGCGTGTCGATTTCACGGGTGGTCATCGGCAGGCCACGGGTCACTTCGTAGGCCAACAAATGGCTGATTTCACGCAGCAGACGTCGGAACGAATTGGTCGACGTATCTTTGTCACGCATGATGGTCAGTTTGTGCTGTACCAGAGGGTGATCAACCAGGGTCAGATGGGGATTCATGTTGTGGGCTCCAGTTTTTTTGCGATCATCGCACGTGTTGTGTCATCGCAAAATGCGGCATCAAGCGCCACCTTATTCAACGCGGCAAAATCGGTTTCATTCCAGCCAAAGGTTTTTTCCAGCATCTCGTATTCTTGGGTCATGGTGGTGTGGAAAAACGGGGGATCGTCGGTGGATACGGTGACTTTGACGCCCGCGTCGCGCAGCATTCGGATCGGGTGCGTGTCCCAACTGGGCACGGCCTTCAAAAACACGTTTGATCCCGGACAAACCTCTAATGTGATGCCTTTTTCGACGATTTCGTCGATCAAAGCAGGGTCTTTGGACGCGTTAATCCCATGGCCCAGCCGTTCGACTTTCAGGTCGCGGATTGTGTCCTGAACCATGTCCGCCCCACCCCATTCGCCGGCATGGCAGGTCAGCTGCAAACCTGCTTCGCGGGCCATATCATAGGAATAGGCAAAATCGCCCGGCCGGTGCATCATTTCGGCGCCACCCATGCCGAAACCCGTGATAAAATCGCCTTTGGTTTCCGCAGCGCAACGCGCGGCTGACTTTGCTTTCTCGGGTCCTTCGTGGCGAATACAGGTCACAATGCCCCGCAACGTGATGCCGTATTGGGCCTCACATTCGTCGGCGGCGGTTTTCATCGCGGCTACGTAGTCTTTCCATGCAGCCAGATCGCCATTTCCGCAAAAATCGGGACTGATAAAGGATTCTGTGTAAACCACCCCTTGATGGGCGCTGTTTTCCAGCACCGCGCGGGTCAAACGATAGAATTCCTCTGGTCCGGTCAACGTGGTGCAGGCGGCTTCGTACACTTCTAAAAAGTGGGTGAAGTCGCGATAGGCATAGCCCCCGTCTGGCGTGAATATCCCGCTGATATCCATACGTTTTTCCGCGGCAAGCTGATGGATAAATTCTGGTGGTGCGGCGCCTTCCAGATGCATATGCAGCTCAACTTTGGGAAGGTTCAGATAAGTCATAAAAACGTCTTTCCTGGTCCCTGTGACGGGATGTTTAGGTGGGATGCCACACTGGCCGCCACGTCGGGAAAGGCCACAAGGCCGAGATTTTTAGCACCAATTCCGTGGATCAGCACCGGAACGCGTTCGCGTGTGTGATCGGTCCCTACCCAGGTCGGGTCATTGCCGTGATCAGCGGTGATCAACAGCAAATCATCCGCGCACAGCTTTGGCAGTAGCTTGGATAGTTCAGCATTAAACCACTCTAGGTGTCGCGCATATCCTGACACGTCGCGTCGATGGCCATATAGGCTGTCAAATTCGACGAAATTGGCAAACACCAACGCGCCATCCTCTGCCTCTTCGACCAGGTCGTTCAGATGCTGCATCAAGGTAGCATCTGCCCCCTTGCGGTTTTCATAAATTCCGCGCATTGAGAAAATATCACCAATCTTTCCAACGGCATAGACGCGGCGGCCTGCCTCAGACACCCAATCACACAAGGTCGGGGCCGGGGGGGCAATGGCGTAATCATGGCGGTTCAATGTACGGGTAAACCCTGCCTCGGGCGTGCCAATAAAGGGGCGCGCAATAACGCGGCCAACCTTCATGTCATGCACATATGGCGCAAGGTCCTGACACAGCTTTAACAGGCGATCCAAGCCAAAGCTTTCTTCGTGGGCGGCGATCTGAAGCACGCTATCTGCCGAAGTATAGCAAATCGGATATCCGTTCTGAACGTGGCGCGCGCCCTCTTGTTCGATGATCGTCGTGCCGGATGAATGGCGGTTGCCCAAAATCCCGTCTGTGCCGGCCAATTCACAGATTTTGGCCACCAATTCAGGGGGAAAACAGGGGTCGTTGTCCGGGAATGTATGCCAATCCCACGGCACAGGCACGCCGGCCAATTCCCAGTGGCCTGTTGGCGTATCTTTGCCCGGTGACACCTCAGTTGCCGCCGCATAAGCCCCCATCGGTTGCGCGTTTAGCCCGATCACCGGATCCCCCGTTGCCAACCGGCAGGCTTCGCCCAGTCCCAACGCGTCCAGCACGGAGACATCCAGGGGACCGCTGCGCCCCTCTTGGGCGCGCCCAGCGGCGCATTCCGCCGCGATATGGCCGATTGTGTTGGCCCCGGAATCCGGTTCATCCCCGTTATAAAACAGGGCCGCATCCGGTGCCCCGCCGATCCCGACAGAGTCAATCACAACCATAAACGCGCGCGGCATCAATCGATCCTTTCGTGAACCAATGGCAGACTTTCCGGGGCGGTTTCCCCGATCGTGACGGCCTTTAGGATTGCATGGGCCGCCTGTGTGGCTTTGTCTTCGGTGCGGGCATGCAGGGTGCAAATTGGATCGCCCTTTTCCACCCATTGGCCGCGACCTACAACCTCTGACAGCCCAACGGCGGGGTCAATTTTGTCACTTTCGACCAAACGGCCGCCGCCCAGATGTACCACCGCCAGCCCAAGCGCTTCTCCGTCAATGTTGGACACGTAGCCGGACCGTGGGCTGGGGACGTCGCCCACAATGGGCGCTTTGGCCAAATGGGTGTGCCAATCGCGGTCCAGATCCGGAGGCCCGCCCATTTCCGACACCATTTTGGCGAAAATTTCCATCGCGCGACCCGATGCGATGGCCACATCCATGCGCTCTTCGCTTTCGCCTTCTGCTTCGCCGGACAGCGCCATCAAACGCCCGCCCAATGCGACGGTCAGGTCGTGCAAGCGCGGCGCTGCGGTGCGGTTGCCCGCCAGCACCTCCATGCAGATCGCCACCTCAAGCGCATTGCCAAGCGACGGCGCCAGCGGTTCGTTCATATCGGTGATCATCGCGGCTGTGCTGCACCCGGCCCCGTTTGCCGTATCCACCAAGGATCGGGCCAATGCGCGGGCTTCGTCGGGGGTTTTCATGAACGCGCCGGTGCCAACTTTGACGTCCAAAACCAGACCTTCCAGCCCGGCGGCCAGTTTTTTAGACAGGATAGAAGCGGTAATTAAATCAATGCTTTCCACGGTCGAGGTCACATCGCGCACGGCATATAGTTTCTTATCCGCCGGGGCGATCTGCCCCG
The DNA here is from genome assembly GCF_040932005.1 of Aestuariibius sp. HNIBRBA575. Classification (NCBI taxonomy): domain Bacteria; kingdom Pseudomonadati; phylum Pseudomonadota; class Alphaproteobacteria; order Rhodobacterales; family Paracoccaceae; genus Aestuariibius; species Aestuariibius sp. HNIBRBA575. The sequence goes on along the minus strand of NZ_CP162414.1, from coordinate 722,208 downwards.
TGGCACCTGCAATGATACAGCCCACATCGCGGGTAATCCGGCGCAGGCTGTCTTCGTCGGTTTGCGCGACCAATCCGGGGATGGATTCCATTTTATCCAGCGTGCCGCCCGTATGTCCCAGCCCACGGCCGGAAATCATCGGGACAAACACGCCACAGGCCGCCAATGCCGGCGCGAGGATCAGCGACACGCAATCGCCAATACCCCCCGTTGAATGTTTGTCCAGCACAGGCCCCGGCAAATCCCACGCCATCACATCACCGCTATCGCGCATCGCCATTGTCAGGCCCACCCGCGCGGCAGGCGTGATCCCATTCAGCAGCACCGCCATCGCAAAGGCACCGGCCTGTGCATCACTGACCTGACCATTGGCCAATCCCGCAGCGAACCAGCGCAGCTCTTCGGTGTCGGGGGTCTGCCCTTCGCGCACCTTGAGCAATATCGCGCGCGCATCCATTAGCTTCGCTCCATGTGGGCGGCGTCAAACACACCGGGCAGTAGGTCGGCGATTGTGGTCTCTTGGGTGACGCCATCAACCGTGGTCATGGTCACTTTGACCGATCCATCCGCAAATTCAGCCAGCTTTTGGCGGCATCCCCCGCAAGGTGACACAGGTTTGGGGCTGTCTGCGATCACCGCAACCTCTGCGATTGCGCTGTCTCCGGCGGCGATCATGGCCGCGATTGCCCCTGCTTCGGCGCAGGTTCCTTCGGGATAGGCCACGTTTTCGACGTTACAGCCTGCATAAACCACGCCAGATGTCGCGCGAATCGCCGCACCCACCTTAAAGTTGGAATAGGGCGCATAAGCATTTTCGCGCACAGTTCGCGCTGTTTGGACCAATGACATATCACTTCCTTTAAGCATATTTTACGCGGCGACGCGCAGATTCACGAACCTGTAACATCTAATATAATAGATGCAGCAGAGCCTGAGCAGCAGCAGTTTAAAAGACAGCCTGTCGGGCGCTAACGGGATTTGCAAGTGCTATGCGCCTTGGCTATGAGCGCATCAACCCTTCCCCCACGGCAGTAAAAATGGTTCAATATTGAACCAATCCAAAGGAGCGCCCCATGTCAGACACATCCAGAGAAGCCCTTCGTCAGGCGGCGCTTGATTACCACCGCCATCCAAAACCCGGCAAGCTGGAAATTCGCGCAACCAAACCTCTGGCCAATGGGCGGGATCTGGCGCGGGCTTATTCCCCGGGCGTGGCTGAGGCGTGTTTGGAAATCAAGGCAGACACAGCGACGGCGCAGGATTACACGTCGCGGGGCAATCTGGTTGGGGTTGTGACCAATGGCTCAGCCGTGCTGGGATTGGGCAATATCGGCGCGTTGGCATCCAAACCTGTCATGGAAGGTAAAGCCGTTCTGTTTAAGAAATTCGCCAATATCGACTGTTTTGACATCGAAGTGGACGAACCTGACCCGGAAAAGCTGGCCGAAATTGTCTGCGCATTAGAGCCGACCTTTGGGGCGATCAATCTAGAAGATATCAAAGCCCCGGATTGTTTCATCGTTGAGAAGATTTGCCGCGAACGCATGAATATCCCTGTGTTTCACGACGATCAGCACGGCACCGCGATTGTGGTGGGCGCGGCTGCCACCAATGCGCTGCATGTTGCGGGCAAGAAATTCGAAGACATTAAAATCGTGTCCACCGGGGGCGGTGCTGCGGGGATTGCCTGTTTGAACATGCTGCTCAAACTGGGGGTGAAACGCGAAAATGTCTGGCTGTGTGACATTCACGGTCTGGTCTACAAAGGCCGCACAGAGGATATGAACCCGCAAAAGGCCGAATATGCCCAAGACAGCGATCTGCGCAGTCTAGCAGACGTGATTGACGGCGCGGACATGTTTCTGGGCCTGTCCGGTCCCAATGTGTTGAAACCGGAAATGGTCGCCAAAATGACGCCTCAGCCGATCATTTTTGCGCTGGCCAACCCAAATCCCGAAATTTTGCCAGATATGGCACGCAGCGTGGCCCCGGATGCGATCATCGCCACGGGGCGCAGCGATTTTCCCAACCAAGTCAACAACGTGCTGTGTTTTCCGTTCATCTTCCGTGGGGCGCTGGATGTGGGGGCCACTGAGATTAACGACGAGATGCAGATCGCCTGTGTCGATGGTATCGCTGCCCTAGCCCGCGCCACCACCAGCGCCGAGGCCGCCGCCGCCTATCAGGGCGAACAGCTGACCTTTGGCGTTGATTATTTGATCCCCAAACCGTTTGATCCCCGCCTGATGGGTGTGGTCGCCAGCGCAGTGGCCAAGGCGGCGATGGAAACCGGGGTCGCCAAACGCCCCCTGCCCTCCATGGACATCTACAAAGAGCAACTCGACGGGTCGGTGTTCAAATCGGCGCTGTTGATGCGCCCCGTCTTTGAGGCAGCACGGTCCGTGTCCCGTCGCATTGTCTTTGCCGAGGGCGAAGATGAACGCGTGTTGCGCGCCGCCCAAGCCATGCTGGAAGAAACCACCGAACATCCCATTCTCATCGGCCGCCCCGACGTTATGGAAAAGCGCTGTGAACGGGCTGGGCTAAAGCTGAAACTGGGGGTCGATGTTCAGGTGGTGAACCCGGAAAACGACCACCGGTATCGCGATTATTGGGAAACATATCATCAGGTTATGGGGCGCCGCGGCGTTACCCCCGATCTGGCGCGTGCCATCATGCGCACCAACACCACCGCAATCGGCGCCATCATGGTCCACCGCAACGAAGCCGACAGCCTGATCTGTGGAACATTTGGCGAATTCCGCTGGCATTTGAACTATGTCACCCAATTGCTGGGCGATCAGGATTATTGCGCAACCGGGGCACTGTCCCTGATGATCATGGAAGACGGCCCCCTGTTTATCGCCGACACCCATGTCAATTCCCTGCCATCCCCAGAACAGCTGGCTGAATCCGCCATCGGTGCGGCTCGCCACGTGCGCCGTTTTGGTCTGGAACCCAACATCGCATTTTGTTCGCAATCCCAGTTCGGCAATCAGGCCGAAGGGTCCGGCAAACGCCTACGCGCCGCCATCGCATTGCTGGATCAGCAGCCGCGCGATTTCTGCTACGAAGGCGAAATGAACGTCGATGTGGCGCTGGATCCGGTGCTGCGGGATCGGATTTTTCCGGGCAACCGGATGAAAGGCGCAGCGAATGTGTTGATTTTTGCCCATGCGGATGCGGCATCTGGGGTGCGCAACATCCTGAAATCACGGGCTGGCGGGCTCGAAGTAGGGCCAATCCTGATGGGTATGGGCAATCGTGCCCATATCGTCACCCCGTCCATCACAGCGCGCGGTTTGCTCAACATGTCTGCCGTCGCGGGCACCCCCGTGACACATTACGGATAATTGATGGTTCCTTACGAATAGTTCACCATTTTCGGTCAATCCTTTTGCAACCTGCATGAGGAAACCCTCAAACATGCTCAAACGTGTGGCCCAATCACGATATGGCTCGTGGCTCAACCGGCGTGACGCTGCACCTGTTGACGTGGATGAAACGGAACTGGCTGATCCTGTGCCTGATCCGTTGGATGACGCGGCCCCGACAGAGGACAGCGATGCGTCCCAGCATCACGAACGGCTGCATCATCTGGCCCATAGCGCGTCGAAATTGGGCTACGAAGTCGTTGATATCGCAGGTTTTCTGGATGAACTCGAAAATCGGTCGGAACAGCAACTGGTCGTGCTGCGCGACGCCCGGCAATCGGCCGAACAGGTGGCCTCGGCCACCGATGCGGTCTGCGACACGGTGACAGAGGTTACCACTGCGGCCACGGATGCCCTCAACAAAGTTGAGGGGTCAGTCACCGCTGTTCGTGAAACCGCAACCCGATCCTCGGACGTGGCAGGCTGGGTTGAATCGGTCGCGGCTCAGGTGTCTGACGTCGTGGATTCCCTGATCGAAGTGCAAAGCAACAATGAACTGATCGGCGATATCGCGTCGCAGGTGAACATGTTGTCGATCAATGCGCGCATTGAGGCAAGCCGCGCCGGCGAAACTGGCAAAGGCTTTGCGGTGATCGCCCATTCCATCAATGAACTGGCCGCACGCACCAATGACGTGGCCGGGTGTATCCGCGAAAGTGTGACATCCCTGACCACCGCGATCACCGAACTCGCCAGTCAAAGCGAAGCCGTGCGCGGAAACGCAGAAAAAGTGATCCAAGACAATAAAGTGGCCGATGCCACCTTGGGCGAAATCGCCAGCCACATTCGGGACGTACACGCCAAGTCGGTGAAAATCGACACTGAATCCCAAAAGACCAAGTCGGCGACATCGCGGTTCATCCCTGCCTTTACCGATGTGGGCACCAGCATTAACGACACGTCCGAACGCATTCATGGCGTGACCAAACGCACATCCGATTTGGTCGACATGTCAGAAGAAATCGTTCAGTTTTCGGTTCAACTTGGCGGAGAGATTGAGGATTCAATCTATATTGATCGCGTTCAGTTGGATGCGGCCGCCCTGTCACAAGCGTTGGAACAGGCCGTTGCAACCAATAAAATTTCAGAAGACGACCTGTTTTCGCGGGAATATACGCCCATTCCCGGCTCTCGGCCGCAACAAGTTACCGCACCGTTCACCACGCTGACGGATGAATTGTTCACTTCGATCCAAGAAGACGCCATCGCGCAATCGCCCGACGCCGTGTTCTGCGCGGCCGTGAATGTTGACGGATATTTGCCCACCCATAATCTAAAGTTTTCCAAACCCCTCAGCAATGATGAGGTGTGGAACACAGCAAATTGTCGAAACCGGCGGATTTTTGACGACCGGGCGGGGCTGAAATCGGGCCGCAATACGCAGCCGTTTTTGTTGCAAGTTTACCGGCGCAACATGGGTGATGGTGTTTATAAACTTATGAAAGATGTGTCCGCCCCGATCTTTGTGAATGGGCGACATTGGGGTGGGTTGCGGCTTGCTTATGGCGCTTAGCGTGGGCACTGCGATTCTCCAAATTCGGTTTGCAACTTTGCAATTGCGACAAGCGCCTTGAATAATTTGCTTTAAATGTTGAGCTTTGCAAAAATTTGCAATCCATTTCGCCCGAAACTGCAAACAATACGCGGTAATCTGCCGCGCCTGATCCCAAGACGCTTGCCGTATCGCAGCCCGGCGCAATAGACATATCCTGACACAGAGGAGGAGCGTCACCATGGGATATAGCGACGTCTATGAAAATTGGAAATCCGACCCCGAAGCGTTTTGGATGGAGGCCGCTCAGGAAATCGACTGGATGCAGGCCCCGTCAAAGGCGCTGTTCGATGACGCGGCTCCTTTGTATGAATGGTTTGCCGACGCCAAGGTAAACACTTGCTGGAATGCGGTGGACCGGCATGTGGAAAACGGCCGCGGTGAACAGACGGCGATCATTTATGACAGCCCAATCACCCATACCAAACGCGAAATATCCTATGTCGAGCTGCGCAATCGGGTTGCCAATCTGGCCGGGGCGTTGCGGGCCAAAGGCGTCGAAAAAGGCGACCGCGTCATCATCTATATGCCGATGGTTCCCGAAGCGTTAGAAGCCATGCTGGCCTGCGCGCGCCTGGGGGCGGTGCATTCCGTCGTGTTTGGGGGCTTTGCTGCCCATGAATTGGCGGTGCGGATCGATGATGCCAAACCCAAATGTATCATCGCGGCATCCTGTGGTTTGGAACCGGGCCGGGTGGTGCATTACAAACCGCTGCTGGATGGTGCGATCGAACAATCCAGCCACAAACCAGATTTTTGCGTTATTTTTCAACGCGAACAAGAGGTTGCAGAACTGGTTGAGGGGCGCGATGTCAACTGGCATGGGTTCCAATATGGGGTAGAGCCCGCCGAATGTGTCCCGGTTGAGGGCAACCATCCGTCCTATATTCTGTACACGTCCGGCACCACTGGCCAACCCAAAGGCGTGATCCGCCACACGGCCGGGCAATTGGTGGCGCTGAACTGGACCATGAAAAACCTATATAATGTCGATCCCGGCGATGTGTTCTGGGCGGCCTCTGATGTGGGCTGGGTCGTTGGGCATTCCTACATTTGCTATGGCCCATTGATCGCCGGCAACACCACCATCGTGTTCGAAGGCAAACCCGTCGGCACCCCGGATGCGGGCACATTCTGGCGGGTGATTTCAGAACACAAAGTCAAAAGCTTCTTTACCGCGCCAACGGCATTTCGGGCCGTGAAACGGGACGATCCAACCGGTGAGTTCGTTAAAAAATATGATCTGTCAGGGCTGAAAGCCGTTTATCTGGCCGGGGAACGGGCCGATCCGGACACGATCAAATGGGCGCAGGATCAGCTGAACGTGCCAGTGATTGACCATTGGTGGCAGACAGAAACCGGTTGGGCGATTGCGGCAAACCCGTTGGGAATCGAAGAATTGCCGGTCAAGTTGGGCAGCCCTTCTGTGCCAATGCCCGGATATGACGTGCAAATTCTGGACGAAGCCGGGCACGAAGTGGCGGATGGCGACATGGGTGCGATTGCGATTAAATTGCCTTTGCCCCCCGGAACGTTGCCGAATCTGTGGAACGCCGAGGAACGCTACAAGAAGAGCTATCTAGACCATTTCCCCGGATATTACGAAACCGGAGATGCCGGGTACAAAGACGATGATGGCTATTTGTACATCATGGCGCGCACAGATGACGTGATCAACGTGGCCGGGCATCGCCTGTCCACTGGCGGCATGGAAGAAGTGCTGGCCAGCCATCCAGATGTGGCGGAATGCGCGGTGATTGGCGTGTCAGACAAGCTGAAGGGCCAAGCGCCGCTCGGGTTCCTGTGTCTGAATGCCGGAACGGATCGCCCACATGCCGATATCGTTAAGGAATGTGTCAAACTGGTCCGGGATCAGATTGGCCCCGTGGCGGCATTTAAACTGGCCTGTGTCGTGGATCGCCTGCCCAAAACGCGATCTGGGAAAATCCTGCGGGCCACCATGGTGAAAATCGCCGATGGTGAAACGTTTAAAATGCCAGCCACCATTGATGATCCGGCGATTTTGGATGAAATCAAGGATGCGCTACAGACGCTTGGCTTTGCAAAAACCTAAGCCAGACATGTGATCAAATTGAAAAACCGCGCAGGAAATTGCGCGGTTTTTTGCTGTACACTCACCCGTTTGGGTGATGCCATGCCCGGCACGTCCCGTCAGTATTTGCGACGACCAAATAGGGGACAGAAAGTGCTAAGAATAATTCAGAGAATAGCCGTTGTGATCACATTGGCCGTGGCGGGGTGCGGGATACCGGACATTTCACATCTGCCACCGGCGGAACAATTGGCCCAGTTAGATCAGTGGATAGCAGAGTCAGAAGCCTCTCTGCACGATCCCACCCCCGCGCCGTTTTATGTTTCCCCGGCGGAACAGGCGCTGTTGGATTTGGGGGAACAACAGCAGCGTCAAATCATCGATGATATGAAAGCCCAGCGCGCGCAATTGTTGGTGGCGCATCCGGAATTGGCCCCTGTGGGGACGTCATCTGGGCCATCTTCTGGTGCGGAGTTTGCAGGGGGGCGTTTGGGGGCAAATGTCAGCCGCGTGTCCCTGTCAGGCAATTGCGGATTTCCGGCCTCTGAGGTCAGCGAAGCCAATCGGCGACTGACCTATAACGATGCCGCATTGGGCACGTCTCAGCCTGCGTTTAACAGCCAATCCGCCCTGCGCGGAATGGCGACGGGCATTGCCTGTTCTGATGCCAACCTGCAAATGCAAGCCTATGAGGCGCCGCTAAACGGGGCGATCAATGCGGCGATCCAACTCAGAAACTCGACCGCGACCACCATTGATTTGCGCTGTGTTCCCGGGCCGGGATCCTGGAATGATAGCATATGCACCGCTGTTGCCCTGCTGCGCGAAGCACAGGATGTGGCGGTCGTCTGTCACCAAGCCTGTTCCGGCGGATAAGGATCAAAAACCCGGCGCGTTTGATCGCGCCGGGTTTCCAAATCAGAACCGCAGTGGTTTTGGAGAGGCCATAAATAGTGGAAATTGCACACCAAGCTCTTCGCCGGTATTGCCGTTGAAATCAACGATCAGGTAGCCGCCATTCGGGTTTCGATAATAGGCTTGGCAAGGTTTGAGAGCCTCATCAAAGATATCTTCGGCAAATGCGCTTTCCATTTCGGCCTGCAGCAATTCATTCATAAACTCACTGCCACCGATAAGTGAAAACTCAGTGTTTTCACGGTCAAAACAGACATGATCCCCTTCGATCAGCATCATCGTTTTGACCCGCAGGACCACATCTGAATCTTCTGCAACTCGTGTTCTTCCGACGGCATAATAGGACCCACGTGTGCGAACGATTTGTTCAACAAACCGACATGTATCCGACGCTGCTTCGTAATCCACACATTCGTAGGGTGTTGCGCTCAATTCCCGTAGATATTGTGCGGCTGGCACCTTTTCGCCTCTGGGGACGTCGGCAACCGGCGCAGCACAAGCTGTCAATCCAACCAAAGCCAGTGCAGCCGTGAATGCTTTGAAAATACGCATCGTTTTTCCTTACTTATACAAATTGCTCACTGATTAGCCGTTCCTCAAGCCCATGTCCCACATCAAATAACAATCGATGTCGAATTTCAGGCTCACTGCGGATTTCGACCGACACAACGTTTGACACCTGGCGGCTATCCGCATCGGCCATCACCGGGCGTTTTCGCGGTTCAGATACGTCAAACCGCACCACCGCGTTTTTAGGCAGCAACGCGCCGCGCCAACGCCGGGGGCGGAACGCAGCCATCGCCGTCAGGGCCAGCACATCGGACCCAACCGGCAGGATCGGACCATGGGCAGAATAATTATAGGCCGTGGACCCGGCTGGCGTGGCAACCAGCGCCCCGTCACAGACCAGTTCCTGCATCCGCAATTTTCCATCGACAGTGATGCGCAATTTCGCCGCCTGTGGACCGGCGCGCAGCAGGCTGACTTCGTTAATGGCCAGCGCTGTGTGGGATTCACCTGACACGGTCAATGCGGTCATCGACAACGGGTTGATCACCGTTTCTTCGGACAATGACAGACGTTCGATCAGGTTGTCTTCGTTATAGGCATTCATCAAAAACCCAACCGTGCCGCGATTCATCCCATAAACCGGCGCGGGCAAATGCTGGGTTCCGTGCAACGTCTGCAACATAAACCCATCCCCGCCCAATGCGATGATGATGTCCGCCTGTTCCAGCGGAACCTCGCCATATCTGGCGGTCAGGGTCGCGCGGGCAGTTTGCGCTATGGGGGCATCGCTGGCGACAAAGGCAAAAGTCAGGTCCGACATGACCGCTCCTTTTTGGTTTCCTTTTGGTTCTGGGCTGTCCCAATGCGAAACGCAAGTCACTGATGTCGACGCTAACAGGACGTCTTTGTCCCCAAACAGGTCGATTCAGGGGTTTTCCGATAGGAAACTTCCCTCTATTGAACCTCGGACTCTTACTGGACTGGAGCCCAAAATGACCAACGACATCCGTGACGCCGGTTTCTTTACCGAAGCCCTTGCCACCCGCGACCCCGAATTGTTCGGCTCAATCACCGGAGAGCTGGGCCGTCAACGCGACGAAATCGAACTGATCGCGTCTGAAAACATCGTGTCTGCCGCCGTCATGGAAGCGCAGGGCTCGGTCATGACCAACAAATACGCCGAAGGCTATCCCGGACGTCGGTATTATGGCGGCTGCGATTATGTCGACGTTGCTGAAAATCTGGCCATTGCCCGCGCCAAAGAATTGTTTGGCTGTGACTTTGCCAACGTTCAGCCCAATTCCGGCAGCCAAGCCAACCAAGGTGTGTTTCAGGCGCTGATCCAGCCGGGTGACACCATTCTGGGCATGAGCCTGGATGCAGGGGGGCACCTGACCCACGGCGCGCGTCCGAACCAATCCGGGAAATGGTTCAACGCGGTTCAGTATGGCGTGCGTCAGCAGGACAACACGCTGGATTATGATCAGGTCGAAGAACTGGCCAAGGAACATAAGCCCAAGATGATCATCGCTGGTGGCTCTGCCATTCCGCGCCAGATCGATTTCAAACGTATGCGTGAAATCGCCGACATGGTTGGGGCCTATCTGCACGTGGACATGGCGCATTTCGCTGGTCTGGTGGCCGCAGGTGAACATCCCAATCCGTTCCCTTATGCACATGTTGCGACAACCACGACCCACAAAACCCTGCGCGGTCCACGGGGCGGGATGATCCTGACCAATGACGAAGCCATCGCCAAAAAGATCAACTCTGCGATCTTCCCCGGCATTCAGGGCGGCCCGTTGATGCATGTGATCGCGGCCAAGGCTGTGGCCTTTGGCGAAGCGCTGCGCCCAGAGTTCAAAACCTATGCCAAACAGGTCATCACCAATGCCCAGGCCCTGTCTGATCAGCTGATCAAAGGTGGTCTGGACACGGTCACACATGGCACCGACACCCATGTTGTGCTGGTTGACCTGCGCCCCAAAGGCGTCAAAGGCAACGCCACCGAAAAGGCGCTGGGGCGCGCGCATATCACCTGTAACAAAAACGGCGTGCCATTTGATCCAGAAAAACCAACCATCACATCCGGTATCCGGCTGGGATCGCCTGCGGGCACAACCCGTGGCTTTGGCGACGCTGAATTCCGCCAGATCGCAGATTGGATCATCGAAGTTGTGGACGGTCTGGCCGCCAATGGCGAAGACGGCAATGCGGAAGTAGAAAGCAAGGTCAAAGCCGAAGTCGCCGCCATGTGCGCAAAGTTCCCGCTTTACCCAAATTTGTAAGGTAAACATTGCCTAAACGGGTTAAAACAAACCCGGAACAGAACCAGAATGCCGCCCCATCCGGGCGGCATTTATCGTTTTTAAACATGACTTTATGAATTCTAAATAGGACAATTTGAAATTTAAGACTCTGGTAAACTTCTGGGCGCAAATTCAGGGAAAGTTCATATTCCAGAGGTCCCCATGCTCAAGAAAATTCTCATCCCCGCAATCGCCGCTGTATCCCTGTCTGGCTGTGGCGCAGCCGTTGTTGAAATGACCGAAGGCATGGCCATCGGCCCCGTTCAAACCCTCAACAGCTTTCAATTGAACCGCGTATCACGTGACAGTTTTTCAGGCTCCGCCCCGGCATCTTGGAAACCCGCAGAAATTCAGCGACGCGCCCATGGCTATTATTGTGGTCCGTCCAGCCAAGTGACAAATTTCCGGATGCAGAATGCCGGTGGTGGTATGGTCAGCTTTTCTGGCAGCTGCATGTAATCACACCAAACCGCGCCAACGCAGCATGGCGATCACAATTATAAACACCAACAGCAAATTCAGCGCGATCCCGGCAAGCCAGTTCAGACGACGTGTCACCAACGCTTGTCGTGGATCGATCTGCTGAAGATATGCCACCACCCGTTGCTGGCCCATTTCGGTCATTTCCAGATTGACCATCCGGGCCAGTTTCGGGTTGCGCAGCAACAGATCCGCCTGTGCCAATGCATGTGCATCGCGCCGAATGTTTTTGGGCAATCTGCGCCCTGCCCGCGACAATTGGTGATCCAGATCCCGCCCGCGCACCCGCAGCTTTGCCTCTAGCAAATCGCGTACTTCCGTCACTTTTTCGTTTAGTTCATCCGGTCCCATTTTCACAGCTTACCCCCTGCCATCTGGGCTTTCAATCGACAGCATCGCCTCATAAACTGACCAAATGTTGAATGCGATACATCATGGCGAAGGCCATCCCGAAAACCTGCTGATTTGCCACGGACTTTATGGGTCGGCCCGCAATTGGGGGGTGATTGCCAAACGTCTATCCGACATCCGCAATGTCACCTGCGTGGACATGCGCAATCACGGCAACAGCCCGTGGTTTGACAGCCATTCCTATCCGGACATGGCGCAGGATTTGACCGATTTTGCTGATGGGGATGTGCTTGGGCATTCCATGGGCGGCAAGGCGGCGATGACCCTGGCGCTCACCCATCCGGATCGGGTGCGCCGGTTGATTGTCGCGGATATCGCACCGGTCAGCTACACCCATTCGCAACTGGAAAACATCCACGCGATGCGGGCGGTTGATCTGTCCAAAGTGGCCAAACGTTCCGACGCCAAAGCGTTGCTGGACGTTGATCCAGACATTAAGGACTTTTTACTACAAAGCCTTGATGTTGCGGGTAAAAAATGGCGTCTAAACATGGACGTTTTGGAACGCGAAATGCCCAAAGTCCTGTCTTTTCCGGACATAGAAGGCCAGTTTGATGGCCCGACATTGTTCCTGTCCGGGGCAGAATCCGACTATGTCAAACCCGAACATCGCGACCGGATCAAATCCATGTTCCCCAAGGCGCGGTTCGCCAAAATTCCCGGTGCAGGCCATTGGCTTCATGCCCAAAAGCCCCGCGAATTCGAAGCCACCGCCCGCGCCTTTTTGACCGCCTGACCCGCTATTGCGTGACGTTCAAATCAGCGACCACATCGGTGGCACAGCCCTGTTTCGCCAAGGATTGTGAGGTCGCAATTGTGCCAAGGCTGAGCCCGCCCAGCACAATCACAAAGACATAAGGTAGAAAACGCATCGAACCCTCCGTTGGTTGCCCGTCTTATACGGACGCCAACCGGGTTTCCGTCGCTCAGCCCATCAATGCTTTGGCCACGCCCCAAGACACGGGGATTCCCAGCGTGAAACCGATCAACGCCGCGATCAGGATCGGTTGCACGGTATCGTATCCCGTGACCAAGGCCACGACGATCAGGGCCCCGGCCAGCGAAGAGCCGATGATGGAATAAAGTGTGGATGCCAAACGAAGCATAAGCGCCCCCTATAGAAAGATTACATCGCGGTTTTGGCATATCCGACGCGGGGCAGGATTGATGTGGGTCAATCCCTATTTCTTTTTGACGAACTGAGTCAGGATCACGATGCGCTGCCCTTCGACGCGGCCCTCAATGTGGTTTGGGTTGTCCGCAACCAGCGAAATCCCTCGCACGGCCGTCCCCCGTTTGGCGGTGAACCCCGCACCTTTGACCGGCAGATCCTTGATCAGCACCACGTTGTCGCCCGCATTCAACGTCACGCCATTGCTGTCTTTGTGCTGACTTTGGGCGGCGACATTATCGGCCCAAGCTTGGGTGTCGTCGTCCAGATACATCTGATCGGCCAAATCCTGCGCCCAAGGCTGATCGCTCAGACGATTCAGCATCCGTGCAGCAATCACCTGAATGGCCGGAGTTTCGGACCACATCGCAGAGGCCAGCCCCCGCCAATGATTTGGGTCTGGTTCCCCGTCGATCTGATCCACACACGTGGCACAAATCGGCACGGATGCCGACGCAGCACCCCCCGGCACGTCATAGGCCGACAAAGGGGCATCAGCAGAGCAAAGCGGGCATGTCATGGCAACATCCTAAATCAGGTCCGCCGCGTATAGGTTGGTTATTCGGAAGGCACAACACAGGGCCACGCCCGACCCTGGGTGGGCATCCAACCGGTTTGTGCATCATAGGGCCGTACAAAGTGTGTGGCAGAGCGATCTATTGGTACGTTGCAAAACGCCCTCCCATGGGGAGGGTCGGGCGTGGCCCGTGCCGGGCATAAATTAACGAGCGTCTAATTCGCGGAAACGCAACTCAAACGAGTTTGAAGATAGTTCACATTTATACAAAGGAATTAGATCACCATACCTTTCGAATGCTTCATCTACCTGTTGTTGTTCGGCACGACAGCCAAAAATCAATCCTGAAGGCACCAAAGAACTAGACTTTAGATACTCCCCTTTTGCCTCATCTTTGCTAGCACCGAACAATCTCCACTCCTTTTCATGAGCCCAATCCGCAGATTTCTGAAGAAATAGCCTTTCCCCTTGCTGCATGATTTTCGCATCGTCAGGACCTACTTTATCGGATAACAACTCCTCCACTGAAAGGCTTGGTCTATTGGAACAGTATTCAACTGCCGAAACCAACCCTTCCCCTATGACATGTTCCTGCATAGCGACATCAAAGCAAATGCATATTCCCTTGTGGCTATTGCTGTATAGCCCCCACATTAAGATTGAATCATGCGCCTCTGAAAGACAAGCAATTTGAACTCGCTTTGCCAAGGATCTGTAAGATTTTGTAGCTTGTCTTGAATACTCTTCAACTAACTCAAAGTTATGTGCAGAGAAATGCTTGAATTCAGAGCGATACACTCGCCCTGAAATCTCTCGCCCAATTCTCTCTTCTATGATTTTTTTTGGAATTATTGGGCTTGAGCCGTGAATATCGATCAAAATTTCTTGAAGCCGAACTGGATCAACTTCGACAATACTGGGGCTACTTTCAAACGGATCATTTTGGATCGTAGCGGGTGTCATAAAAAACCGTCTTTCGAAAATAGCTTTATCTAGGTCATCCCAAAAGTATTCGGTTTCATTTGAGCGATATCTAAACAATTTCGACGGTGGTTTCCTGACATCATCTACCAATATTCAACTTCCTATCTTTAATCACCATTCTTAAACCTAACACTCGTGTGGGCCCGCCATTGGCTTTGCCAATCGCTTACGCCCACCGTCCCTAAAAATGGACTAGCTGTCCATTTTTAGGGCTGAAATAAACGCTTCTTGCGGGATATCCACCTTACCGAATTGGCGCATCTTTTTCTTACCGGCTTTTTGTTTGTCCAGCAGTTTGCGTTTGCGCGATGCGTCGCCGCCGTAACATTTGGCGGTTACGTCTTTGCGCAGGGCTGACAGGGTTTCGCGGGCGATGACTTTGCCGCCGATGGCTGCTTGGATCGGGATTTTGAACATGTGGCGCGGGATCAGATCCTTGAGCTTTTCGCACATGGCCCGGCCCCGCTGTTCGGCGCGATCCCGGTGCACCATCATCGACAGCGCATCCACCGGTTCGTCATTCACCAGCACGGACATTTTCACCAGATTATCCTGACGATAGCCGGTCATTTGGTAGTCAAAGGACGCATAGCCCTTGGTCACGGATTTCAGGCGATCGTAAAAATCAAACACCACTTCGTTCAGCGGCAGATCATAGACGGCCATGGCGCGCGACCCGGCATAGGTCAGGTCCATCTGAATACCGCGGCGGTCTTGGCACAGTTTCAGAACGTCGCCCAGATATTCGTCCGGCACCAGAATGGTCGCCTTGATCCGCGGCTCTTCCAAATGGTCAACCAGCGTCATGTCGGGCATGTCGGCGGGGTTGTGCAATTCTTCCATGCTGCCGTCTTTGGCATAGACGTGATAGACCACGGACGGGGCGGTCGTGATCAGTTCGATGTTGTATTCGCGTTCCACGCGGTCGCGGATCACCTCTAGGTGCAGCAGGCCCAGGAACCCGCAGCGAAAGCCAAAGCCCAGCGCCGCAGATGTTTCCATTTCAAAGCTAAACGACGCGTCATTCAGCGCCAGTTTTTCGATGGCGTCGCGCAGGTCTTCGAATTCGGCGCTGTCCACGGGGAACAGGCCACAGAACACCACCGGTTGCGCGGGTTTGAACCCGTCCAGCGCCACTTCTGTGCCGTTGCGATCATTGGTGATTGTGTCGCCAACGCGGGTGTCACGCACCTGTTTGATCGACGCGGTCAGGAACCCGATTTCGCCGGGGCCCAGCACATCAACCATATCCATTTCCGGGCGAAACACCCCAACGCGGTCCACGCTATGCAGGGTGCCATTGGACATGAATTTGACCCGCTGACCCTTTTTCAGGGTGCCGTCAATGATCCGCACCAGCACGATCACACCCAGATAGGCGTCATACCAACTGTCCACCAGCATCGCCTTGAGCGGCGCATCGCGGTCCCCGACGGGCGCGGGCAATTTATGCACAACCGCTTCGAGGGTGTCTTTGATCCCGACACCGGTTTTAGCGCTGACCCGAATGGCATCTGTCGCGTCGATGCCGATGACGTCTTCGATCTGTTCGGCCACACGGTCGCATTCAGACGCGGGCAAATCGATTTTGTTCAGTACCGGGACGATTTCATGATCCGCATCAATCGCCTGATACACATTGGCCAAGGTTTGCGCTTCGACGCCCTGGGTGCTGTCCACAACCAGCAGCGACCCCTCAACCGCGCGCATGGACCGGGACACTTCGTAGGCGAAATCCACGTGGCCGGGCGTGTCGATCAGGTTCAGAATATAGGTTTCGCCATTATTGGCGACATATTCGATCCGAACGGTGTTGGCTTTGATGGTAATCCCGCGCTCGCGCTCGATATCCATGCTGTCGAGCATCTGTTCCTTCATGTCGCGATCGGCAACCGTGTTGGTTTCCTGAATCAAGCGATCAGCAAGGGTGGATTTCCCGTGGTCAATATGGGCCACGATCGAAAAATTGCGGATATGAGCGAGGTCTGTCATGGATGAGGATATGTAAGGGTTTTGAAGCCCCGTCAATGGGGTGAAGGGCATTTGAGGCAGGTATGGTAGAGTTTACGGATCGAGAGAGTGTGGAAAGGTGGTTAGAGGAGCGACCACAGCGGGTTGCAATTGCACTGGCGTACCGGGCGGCGTTGCGGGTTGCGCCTGAACATTTGCAATTTCGTGACGAATTAGATGAGTTGTCTTTTTCAGAAAATGCACGACTTTCTGTTTTACGTGCAATTCTTATCTCGCAAGTCGCAGCGATTAGCCGGAGAAAGTCCGAATATCTTGCGAAAGCAGCTCGCAATGCGGCGCACAATGCCTATGTCGTGAAGGCAACGGTAGCGGCATATTCATCGGCGACCACAGCAACTTCGGACGTCGCTCAAGCTTCAGAGCTGTCAACCTATTTCATCGACTTTGCTGAAGGCCCCCTCGAGTTAGAAGCTTACATTAGCGATGCTACTTTTTTGGCCGGTCAAGATGTGACCATGGCAGAAAGCCGTGTCGCTTCGTTATTGAATAAGCCTGTGTACCTGAATGAGCAAAAAAAGAACGACAGAGTATTGTTACAATCCCTCTACAATTTAGCCATCCCTCCTAGATCTCAGTGGTCTTTTTGGGCGGGCTGGTTTGACAATGCTTGGAATGGAACGTCCTACTACCCAAGTACGCTTTTAGAGAAAATCGCTTCAATCCCAAATGAGCATTGGGAAGGTTCCGATGCTCCGGAAAAAATCGCAGCCAAAATTGAAGCTATACTCGGAGCGCATCGATTAGCTGAAGCCATCAACGCCCTCGAAGAACAGCTGATCACGTTGGCCAAGCAACCCATTTACCTTGGCAACAGCGACAATCATGACGGCCAACATCCCCTTGATGACACGGTGCCAATTCAGCGTGAACAATTGGCGCTATTGCGCGAAAAAATCGCAACGCTCAAAGAAGAGCTGCGCAAATTTGACGCCCCGGATGAAACGCCAGACCCGAGATTAATCGATCTGGTCGCCCACCAAATCTGGGACATCGCCAAAAAGATTGGCTTTTATTGTGGGCAAAAAATCGACATCGGCTTAGACGCTGCGGTTAAAACGGCCGCTGCCGCTGGCGCCACGATGGGCGTCGCCACATTAACTGTCGGACCAACAACAACGATTGAAACCGTCCAGAACGTCGCCAAAGCTGCGGCGCAATTCGCCAAAGCCTTGGCCGGAGGCTGACCTTGGGCCCAACGTTTTGCCAGCAATAATGATTATATGTCCCGCCGCCTTATCAGCCGGGATTTATACCATTTCTGATAGGGACGCTCGCCCAGTACATGGGCCGCACAAGACAGCACAATCGCCGCAACTGCCAACAGAGCCACCGACCATATATTCAGATATGGCGAGGTGCCGGTCACGATTTCATAGGTTTTTCCAACGACCAAAAACACCAGTAAGTGCACCAAATACAAGACATATGACCCATCCCCGAGCAACAGCACCCATTGCGGAAAACGTCTTTTAACCCCGAGCAAACCGTAAACGATCAACATCGCCGGCAGGCCGGTTGTTACCTCTCGACCGACGGGCCAGTTATGTCCTATTCCGGTCATGTTGAGGGTCAGCAAAAACAGCCCGACCCCAAGGGCGATGCGCCAAAAGCGTGTTCCAAAATGGACAAAGACGACCCCTAAGATCACGCCATAGAAAAATTCGAGCACCACCGAATTTAACACAAATGCCAACCATGGTGTGCGAAATGACAGGCCGTATGTGTAGCTGAGCGCGCAGATTGACCAAATACTCATCCCGGCCAACAGCATCTTGGTTCCGCCGCGAAAAAACGTTAGCGCAAAAATGCCGTAAAACAGAATTTCAAGTGACAACGTCCATGCAACAATCGGGACGTGACCGGGATAAGGGATCAACAACGCGGATCGCAGAACCGACATCCAGTCAGGCGATAGCGAAACATCCCCCAACACTTTTGCCCCAACAAAATAGACGATGACATACGCGAACAACACGGCCCAAAAAACGGGATAAACCCTTAGGAAACGGCCCTTTATGAATGTCCAGGCATCCCCGCCCGCCTGACGTTGTGACGCAAAATAAATGATGAAACCGCTGAGTACAAAAAACAGGTCGACACCGGCTTCGCCAAATTGGAAAACCCGCCAGATACTGTTTGGGTGCCCTTCAGACACCATCGCAGCCTGAAGGTGAAACCCGACGACCAATAGAGCTGCGATTGCACGAAGAACCTGTAGCGACGCCATAGATTTTTATCCAATGAGTAAATAAATGATCAAATCTACGATTTACGTGCTTTTTGCAATGGCGGTGCGGATCCCCCTAATATTTCTGCGGCACGTATAGCTCACGGGGCATTTTGGAGCGTTCATAATCCGAATTATACACCCGTTCGGGCAGGTCGATGTCTTCGTGGGGGACGTCGCCATAAGGGAACATCGTCAGCAGATGATCGATGCAATTCAGCCGGGCGCGTTTTTTGTCATTGCCGGGCACGATGTACCACGGGGCTTCGGGGATGTTGGTGCGGGCCATCATCTCTTCTTTGGCCAGGGTGTAATCTTCCCAGCGCACACGGCTTTGCAAATCCATCGGTGACAATTTCCACTGTTTTAGTGGATCGTGAATGCGCATCAGGAACCGCATTTGCTGTTCTTCGTCGGACACTGAAAACCAGTATTTCACAACCTTGATCCCAGAGCGTACCAACATGCGTTCAAATTCGGGAACATCGTTGAAAAACTCTTCGACTTGTTTTTCGGTGGCAAAGCCCATGACCCGTTCGACCCCGGCGCGATTATACCAACTGCGGTCAAACAGCACGATTTCACCGGCGGCGGGCAAATGCGGCACGTAGCGTTGAAAATACCATTGGGTTTTTTCCCGATCCGACGGCGCTGGCAGGG
The DNA here is from genome assembly GCF_040932005.1 of Aestuariibius sp. HNIBRBA575. Lineage (NCBI taxonomy): Bacteria > Pseudomonadati > Pseudomonadota > Alphaproteobacteria > Rhodobacterales > Paracoccaceae > Aestuariibius > Aestuariibius sp. HNIBRBA575. The sequence goes on along the minus strand of NZ_CP162414.1, from coordinate 702,954 downwards.
CCACGGTGCGCACAACCCGTGGGTTCAGGCGCTGATTGATCCGTTTGATCACCCCGCCTTTGCCCGCAGAATCGCGCCCCTCAAACAGGATCACAACCTTTTCGCCCGTATGCACAACCCAATCCTGAAGCCGGATCAATTCGGCCTGCAAACGCAGCAGATTGCGGAAATAATCGGGGCGCGGAATCGTGGGGCCGTGGTGGTCGCGGTAAATTTCGCGGATTTTCATCGACAGGATCGCGTCTTCAAGCTCGATTTCGTAGTCTTCGTCCAGCGTATCCGCCAGCTCCATTTCCAGCCAATCGCGCCCTTGTTCATCCTGTCCGAAATCCATCATCCGCTCCTTGTCGTCTTTGTCGTCAATCCGTCTGACACCGCATAATCCCCTTCTGTGACGGTTTTATTGACATGTCTCAAGGGGCTGCGGTGAAAGTTGAAAACATGTGAATTGCGTTAAGCTTAGGTTGCGGTCATACTGGGATCAACACTTGGCGCAGCACTGGGAAAACGGGCGGGCCAGTTCAACAGGTATAATTTCGAGACAGATCATGCGTATATGTATTGCCCTAATTGCCGCCCTTACTTTGACTGCATGTGGCAGTGGGGGGCGCGTTTCTGGGCCTTCTGGTCCGATTTCTCAGGCGTGTTTGGCGGCCAACCGCGATGCGGCTAATCGTCAGCTGTGTTCCTGTGTGCAACAGGCGGCCAATCAGACGCTGTCATCTTCCGAACAGGCCCGTGCGGCGACGTTTTTTGAAACACCGGATTTGGCACAGGCAGCGCGCACAGCAGATGGGCGTTCGGCAGAACGGTTCTGGCAGCGGTATCGCAATTTTAGCGACACAGCCCGCGGGATGTGCAGCTAAGCCAAATCGCGGATCAGCGCAGTGGCGCAGGTTTCAATCAGGTCCAGACATCCATCAAAGTCGCGCGTGTAATACGGGTCCGGCACATGGTCGGCCCCGGTTTCGGGCGCGTAATCGGTAAATACGCGCACGGGCGTGTCATTGCCGATCGGGCGCAACCCGTTGATGTCAGACAAGTTGGTCGCGTCCATCGCGATGATCAAATCAAAGCTGTCAAAATCCGCAGCCGTGAATTGCCGCGCCCGCAGCGGTGACAGGTCATACCCCCGTTTGAGGGCCGCCTCTTGCATCGGAGCATAGGGTGGATTGCCCACATGCCAGCCCGCAGTGCCGGCGCTGTCCAGCGTCAGACCAACGGTTTGCGCCATGGCGCGAGTCACGCCTTCGGCGGAGGGGGATCGGCAAATATTGCCCAGACAGACAAACAGAACCCGCATCAATAGCTCCGTTCGCCGCGCGACATGGCCATATGCATTTTGAACGACGGGAAAAAGAACAGGATCCAGCCCGCGAACACAAACAAGGCAATCATCGCCGGAATCCACAGGAAACAAAACACCAGCCCGACCTTGCCCGTGATGCGCAACGCCGCATCGGGGGGCAATATCCGCACCATCGCCAGATGAAACAGCCGCCCGCCATCAAGGGGCTGAACCGGCATCATATTAAACGCAAACAGCCAGATATTGACGACTTTGATCATCGCCAGCACCTTGAAGCTAAACGTCACAACCTCGGCCATGAATTGCGACGATACCCCGCCGCTCATGGCGAAACTAAACAGCGCCCATTGGGCAATCCCGGCCACGGCCCACAGGACCAGATTAACGATGGGCCCCATGGCCACGATCAGCTCCATCTGGCGGGGTTTGGCGCTGGCGGCCCCAAAACACAGCCCACCACCGCCATAAAGCAGGATCCGATCCACGGCCAAACCCTGAACGCGATATCCCCAGGCATGGCCGACCTCGTGCAGGTAGATTGATCCAAGGATCACAACCAAAAACAGAACGATCTGAAAAGGGTCACCAGAACTGGCGCCCAGCAAAAACATTATCAGCACAAACCCAAAGATGGATTGCCCGATTTCAACAGGGATGCCAAACATACCCCGGAACCGGAAGATCACGTTTTCCATCATAGTCGGCCTCCTTTGGGTGGCCCAAACGCCACCACGCCTGTCTAAGAAAGGATGCCCAGATGGACCAGAACAAAGCGGTGAAAAAGATCGTTATTTTAACCGGGGCTGGCATTTCTGCCGAAAGCGGGCTGGGCACGTTTCGTGACGAAGGCGGACTATGGGCGCAACACCGCATCGAAGACGTCGCCACCCCGGAAGGCTATGCCCGCAATCCGCAATTGGTGGTGGATTTCTACAATATGCGCCGCGCCGAGGCCGCGACAGCTCAGCCAAACGCCGCCCATCAGGCGATTGCCAAACTGCAGGCGGATCCGCGGTTTGACGTGATGCTGGTCACGCAGAATGTGGATGGCCTGCACGAGGCAGGCGGCAGTGACCCGGTGATCCACATGCACGGCGCGCTCAATTCCGCGCTATGTGCGGCCTGTGACCATCGCTGGGCCGCGCCGTTGGAAATGCATGTGGGACAGGCCTGTCCGTCCTGCAATCAACCGGCTGCGCGACCTGACATCGTATGGTTCGGGGAAATGCCCTATTTTATGGACGAAATCTATGATGCGCTGGCCGCGGCAGATCATTTTGTGGCGATTGGCACCAGCGGCGAAGTCTACCCAGCCGCCGGTTTTGTGCAGATCGCCAATCAATCCGGGGCGCAGACGTTAGAGCTGAACCTAGAGCCGTCCAGCGGTGTATCTGCCTTTGACGACGCTCGGTTTGGACCCGCCACCCAAGAGGTTCCCGCTTGGGTGGACGCGCTTCTGGCAACTTAGATCGGGCAGCAGACATAGCAAAAGGGAACGCAGCCCGATCCCGTTTCAGAATTCTCACACGGTGTTCTTAGTGGTCGTCGTGACCTTCGTCTTCTTTATCCATGTCCCCATGGTCCATCTCTCCATGGTCCATATCGCCGTGATCCATGCTGCCCATGGCGTCCCGCTCCAGATCAACAGGGACTTCGATCACCACCTCACCGGCATGTTCAAAAACCAAGGTCAGTTCAAAGGTTTCATCCTGTTCCATCGGGTCGTTTAACCCCATGAACATCACGTGTTTTCCGCCCCGTTCCATGACAATTTCACCCCCTGCTGGCAGTTCAAAACCGTCGGGCACATGGCGCATCAGCATAACACCGTCACCCGAATCGATATGTGTGTGCAGCTCGACGCGCGCAGAAACATCCGCATGTGCATCGATCAGGCGATCGTCGTGATCACCGTGATTGTGAATGGTCATAAACGCAGCGCCAGCCACGGCGGACATGCCAGACGAACGGGCATATTGATCGTGGACTTCGACGCCTTCGGCAAAGGCAGGAACGGCCAAAACGGTGGCAGAAAGGGCAGCGATAAGTGTAGATTTGAGCGACATTGGTCGTCTCCTATATGTATAATTTGATCCTTGTTTTATTTGAAAATCAAACGCTTACAGGAGGTGCGCGTGCGCGATAGCTAACGCGCGGCAGTGAAGTTTCTGATCGGGCAATTTCTGGCCAATTGAAAACGCCCCGCCCATCGGGTCGCGTTTGCAATGGGGCAAATTGCGCAACACAATCCAGCATCGCCAATGCGCAATCCGGGCAGATATGCGGCGCACCGGTTGGTTGGCCATTTTGGTCCATATACACAATCATGGGGCCGGTTCCGGTGCACAGAACCATTTCCCCAACCGCCGTGTTATGGCTGCGCAACATCGTCATCTGATATGTGGTCAAAACCATCACCAGCGACATCAACACAGCAAAAATGGGCGCAGTCCTATTCATGGGATTTGGCTAACACTGTCTGCAAAAAGTTAAAAGAGGGCCGCGACGTCGCAGGCAGAACCGGCCCAAAAGCGCCGTTTGTCAAACGAAAAAACCCCGGGCGCCGATGCGACCGAGGTCAATTCATTCGAAAGATCGAAAGCTTAAGCGGCTGCGGCTTGGGCTTTGGAGATTTCTTTTTTGATTTTCAGAGCTGTATCAGACAGTTCCGCGTCTTTGGCTTTGGCCATGAACGCATCCAGACCACCGCGGTGATCAACAGTCCGCAGCGCGGCATTGGAAATGCGCAGCTTGAACGAACGGCCCAAAACTTCGGATTGCAGGGTGATGTCCTGCAGGTTTGGCAAAAAGCGGCGCTTGGTCCGGTTTTTAGCATGGCTGACATTGTTGCCGCTCATTGGGCCTTTTCCAGTCAGTTCGCAACGACGCGACATAGTCTCTTCCTTGTCCAGCGGGGCCCTCGGACGGTGTCGGATGACACGGAGTGTCGGGGCGGCCCTTTCAAACGGCAAATACCCTGTCAAACAGGGTCTCGAATTCAGGTTCGGCGGGAATATTGGGATTCCCCGGCCACGTCAACCCGCATTCCCGGTTTGCGCCTCCAGTTTATCCAAATTTTCTTGGGCCTGCGCCGCCAATGCGGGCCAACGGGTCTTTAACGCATTTCTGCGCGTTGTCCAATAGCGCCGACTGGACCGCCGTGCCGCCCGATAGGCATGGATGATCTCCAGCGCCTCTGGATCATTGCGAAACGCTTGTTTTTGCAGCTGTGCAAAGCCGCCGCCCTGTCGCAGCACCAACCCAGCGGGATGATCCCCAAAGGACAACCGCACGATGTCCATGTTGGGATAAACCATTTGCAGCATGGTTGCGTGCATAAAGTCCAGTTTGTGAAAAGGATCCGTCAGAATCAGGCCGCGCAATTGATCATGTGGCACAGACAGCAAATTGCCCATGCTGTGATCCAATCCTTTGATGTCTGCACGATAGCGGTGATCAAAAGGAACCATAGCGGGATCGACGGAAAACTGCGGCGACACGGCGACCAGCGATGTCGCGTTTAGCGCCTTCGCAAACCGGAACCCGCCATAGGCCCCCATCGAAAACCCCATGATATGCACACTGTCATAGCGTTGCCCCAACCCGGTCAGGATGCGCTGCAAGTCCTGCGTGTCGTCGTTCAAATACCAATCATTTTGGCAGGTCGTGATCTTGAGATGGGCAAACCCATTTTTCAGCGCCTGTTTTGAGGGCGCATAAACCGCAAAATCGCGCGCGCCGACTTTTCGATGGTCAAACGTCACATATAATTTGGACCTGTCTGGATGGCTCAAATAAGCCCGCAGATGGGCGCCATCAAATATCCGCGTTTCGCTCACGGGGTTTCCTTAGGGGTTTCCTTGGCAAACAGCGCATCAATCACCTGCCGGGCGGCATCGGCTGGGGCTTGGTGCCCTTTTGAAACCTCATGCTCTAATTGGGCCATGCGATCATGCAAATCGCCCGCTTTTCCCAACCGCGACAAAAGCCCCATCCGGACCTCTTCGTGGAACCAATAGCGTGCCTGTTCTGACCGGCGTGTGTCCCAAATCCCGTTGGCTTTGCGCCACGCCACCAAGGTGTTGATTTCATCCCACGACGCGTCCAATCCCGCGCCCTCATAGGCCGAAACGGTCAACGCTTTGGGGAAATCATCCGGGTCCTGCGCCCGTTTGCGCAGCAACCGCAACGCGCCCGCGTAATCGGCGCAGGTGCGCGTGGCTTGGGATTTCAGCTCGCCATCAGCTTTGTTTACCAAAATCATATCGGCAATTTCCATGATGCCGCGTTTGACGCCCTGCAATTCGTCGCCCCCCGCCGGGGCCAACAGCAACAAAAACAAATCCGACATTTCCGACACTTGGGTTTCCGATTGCCCGACCCCAACGGTTTCGATCAAAACCACGTCAAACCCCGCCGCTTCGCATAGGGCCACCGCCTCGCGACTGCGCCGCGCCACACCGCCCAGTTGCGATTGGCTGGGGGATGGCCGGATAAAGGCGTTTGGATCGCGGCTTAGGCGTTCCATGCGGGTTTTGTCGCCCAGAATGGACCCGCCCGATCGCGCTGAGGATGGATCAACCGCCAGAACCGCAACCCGCAATCCCTGGCCCGTTAACATCAGGCCAAAGCTTTCGATGAACGTGGATTTCCCCACCCCCGGCGTGCCCGATAGGCCCACGCGCAGCGCCTGCCGTTGCGTGCCCAATATCGTCAGCAACTCTGAGGCTTGTGCGCGGTGATCGTCCCGGCTGCTTTCGACCAACGTGATCGCGCGCGCCAAGGCCCGTCGGTTTCCAGCGCGAATATCATCAGCAAGGGCGTGTAAATCCATAAAACTCTCGTGCGGCATCCGACATTTTTCTGTTCGAACCTGTTTACTGGCTCGCGCGGCCCTGTCTAGGGTCTTGACCCTTGCGATGATTTGCGAAACGACAAAACCATGGTCCAAACTCTGCCGATTGATCCGATCCTGCCCGATGTTGTTGCCGCGCTGCGTCAGCATGGTCGCGCTGTTTTACAGGCGCCTCCGGGGGCTGGGAAAACCACACGGGTGCCGCTGGCCCTGCTGGATGCGGATTTTGGCACCGGGCGTATCCTGATGTTGGAGCCGCGTCGTTTGGCCGCCCGGGCCGCGGCGGAACGGTTGGCGCAACAATTGGGCGAACCGGTGGGTGATCGAGTTGGCTATCGGATGCGCGGCGAATCTAAAACATCCGCAAAAACCCGGATCGAAGTGGTCACCGAGGGCATCCTGACCCGGATGATCCAGTCTGACCCGGAATTGACCGGCGTGGATGTGCTGATCTTTGATGAATTTCACGAACGCTCGTTGAATGCCGATTTGGGGCTGGCTTTGGCCTGGGAAGTGCGCGGCGCGTTGCGCGATGATCTGTCGATTTTGGTCATGTCGGCAACGCTGGACGCGGCCCCGGTTGCGGCGATGCTGGACGATGCCCCGATCCTGACCTCTCAGGGGCGGGCCTATCCGGTGGAAATCCGCCATTTAGACAGCCCAATCCGCACGCCCCAACGCGGTGCGGGGCGACGCCCGTTCAACGCATTTGAAACCAGCGTTGCCGATCTAGTGCGCCGCGCAGTCGGCGAAACCCAAGGTGGCGTGTTGGTGTTTCTACCGGGCGAAGGTGAAATTCGCCGGGTCGAAGCGTTGCTGGCAGGCACCTTGCCTGCGGATGTGGATATTCGCCCGCTCTATGGTGCCCTGCCCTTTGCTGCGCAGCGATCCGCCATCGCGCCGGTCACATCGGGCCGTAAGGTCGTGTTATCGACCTCTATCGCGGAAACATCCCTAACCATCGAAGATATCCGTGTGGTCATTGATGGGGGCCGCGCCCGACGCGCCCGGTTTGATCCCGGCAGCGGCATGTCGCGATTGGTCACCGAAAAAGTCACCCGCGCCGAGGCAACCCAGCGTGCAGGTCGCGCGGGCCGTGTCGCCGCGGGCACCACCTATCGTCTGTGGACCAAAGGCGAAGAAGGCGCGCTTTATGCCTTTCCGCCCGCCGAAATAGAAGCGGCCGATCTGACCGGGTTGGCATTGGAATTGGCCCTGTGGGGCAGCGACGAAGGTCTGGCGTTTTTGACACCGCCCCCCACCGGCACCTTAGCCGAGGCACGGGCATTGTTGCGCGATCTGGGTGCGCTGGATGACCTCAATCGCATCACCGCACATGGACGCAAATTGGCCGCGTTGCCCACCCATCCGCGATTGGGCCATATGGTGCTGACGGCGGGCGCGGATGCCAGTGATCTGGCGGCGCTTTTGGCGGATCGCGACCCGCTGCGCGGCGCGCCCAGCGATCTACAATTGCGGCTAAAGGCGTTGAAAACCCACTATTCCGGCCCCGGAGAGGCCAATAAAGGCGCGATTTCCCGGATCAAACAAGACGCCAAACGTCTGCGCAAAATGGCCGGTCCTGCGCAGGAATACACGCCTGCGCAGATGGCAGCGCTGGCCTATCCCGACCGGATCGGATTGCGGCGCAACGGCGATGAGCCGCGCTATGTTTTGTCAGGTGGCAAAGGCGCATACTTTGCCCCGACCGACCCGCTGGCCGGACAGCGATTGGTGGTGGCCTGCGATCTGGATGGCGACGCGCGAGAGGCAAAAATCAGACTGGCCCTGCCCCTGTCAGAGGCCGAATTACGCGGCGTTCATGGTGAACTGATTGCGTGGCGGGATGTCTGTGAATGGTCGCGCCGGGATCGCCGGGTTGTGACCCGGCGTCAGGAATGTCTGGGCGCGCTGGTGCTGGATGATCGCAGCTGGAAGGACGCGGATGATGCCGACATTGCCCGCGCCATGCTGACCGGTATTCGCGAATTGGGCCTGCGTCTGTCGCCCGCCGCATTGCGGTTTCGCGCGCGCGTTGACCTGATCCGTGACGCCCATCCCGATCTGCCGGACATGTCTGATGATGCGCTGTTACAGGGGCTGGAACATTGGCTGCTGCCCCATCTGAGCGGCGTGCGCGATGTGGATGGCTGGAAACGGTTTGATGCGCTGGACGCGTTACGCGGCATGCTGGATTGGACCCAGATGCAAGCCGTCGACAAAGCCGCGCCCGCCCATTTCACCACCCCGTTGGGGCGCAAAGTTCCGATTGATTATAGCGGTGATTTCCCCACTGCTGAACTGCGATTGCAGGAATTGTTTGGCCAATCCACCCATCCAATGATCGGCACCACTCCGCTGCGGCTAACGCTGTTGTCACCGGGGCGTAAACCGGTGCAGGTCACCATGGATTTGCCCGGTTTCTGGGCCAGCTCCTATGCGGATGTGCGCAAAGATATGCGGGGGCAATATCCCAAACATCCCTGGCCCGAAAACCCCACCGAAGCCGCCCCGACCCTGCGCGCAAAGCCCCGTAACAAACCACGCGAATAGCGCGACAGGTTGCGCGACGCCCCCCAGACCGCTAAAGCCATGCGCATGACAGATGAAGCCCCCAAAACACACCCGACTGGCGCGCCTTGGCGCAATTTCTATGGCCGTTTCAAAGGCAAGACTTTGCGCGGGACCCAACAGGAATATCTGGACGAAGATTTGGCCAAATTTTCGCCCGGCCCGGTGGAATGGGATGTGAATCCGGACCGCACCAATTTGGACCTAGAGGGTCTGTTTGACGACAAAGATGTCTGGCTGGAAATCGGCTTTGGGGGTGGGGAACATCTGGTGCATCAGGCGCAGCAGAACCCGGATGTGGGCATCATTGGCTGCGAACCTTATATCAATGGCGTGGCGATGCTTTTAGGCAAAATCCGCAAGGCCGGCGTTGATAATCTGCGCGTGCATCCCGGCGATGCACGGCATTTGTTTGACGTGTTGCCCGAGGCGTCCATTTCCAAAGCGTTCCTGTTATATCCCGATCCTTGGCCCAAAAAGCGTCACCACCGCCGCCGTTTTGTGACCCCAGATCACATCGCCCCCCTCGCGCGTGTGTTGAAACCCGGTGCGATTTTCCGTGTGGCAACGGATATTCCGGATTATGTGCGCCAAACGCTGGAAGTTGTGCCAAAACAAGGGTTTGAATGGCTGGCAGAGGGTCCAGAGGATTGGCGTGTGGCCTGGCCTGACTGGATTTCGACCCGCTATGAACAAAAGGCCCTGCGCGAAGATCGCACCCCCCATTACCTGACATTCCGTCGCTTGGCGGATTGAACCTGCCGCGACTGGCCCTTGAAATTGGGCGCGCCCTGCCCTTATGTGAGCGCAAACACATTCAGGAGCGCGCCCCATGACATCGCCCGAAACATCCCCGTCTTTTGGTCTGTTTGGACTTGGAACAATGGGCAGCGCGCTGGCGTTGAATATCGTAGATAACGGGTTTGAATTGCATGTGGCAAACCGGTCCGCTGCGCGGGTTGATGATTTCATCACTGAGGCAGGTGCGCTGGCGAACAAACTAACAGGTCACAACAGTTTGGTGGCCATGGCCCAAGCCATGCCAAACCCGCGTGTGATCATCCTGATGGTGCCTGCGGGTGCTGCTGTGGATGCATCCATCGCGGATTTGAAACCCCATTTGCAACCCGGTGACGTGGTGATTGATGCGGGCAATGCGGATTTCAACGAAACCCGCCGACGGACCGCCGAAATGGAACAGGCCGGGCTGGCATTCCTCGGGATGGGCGTGTCGGGCGGCGAAGACGGCGCGCGCAACGGGCCTTCCATCATGGTCGGCGGCACCCAATCCGTCTGGCAGGGCGTGCGCCCCTTGGTCGACGCGATTGCGGCCAAATTTGACGGCGCGCCCTGTGCGGACCGGCTGGGTACTGATGGGGCTGGGCATTTTGTAAAAACGGTTCACAACGGCATCGAATATGCCGATATGCAAGTGATCGCAGAGACTTACGGGCTCATGCGGCGCGGTAAATCCATGGACCCTGCCGCCATTGGTCAAGTGTTTGATCGCTGGAATACCGGCCCGTTGAAATCCTATCTGGTGGAAATCACTGGCGCGGTTTTGGGCGCCACAGACAGCGCCACAAACGCGCCTTTGGTCGATGTGATCGTCGATGCGGCCGGACAAAAAGGCACCGGGCGCTGGACCGTGATCGAAGCGTTGAAATTGGGCGTTGCGGCCTCAACCATCGAGGCAGCCGTGGGGGCGCGGGTCTGGTCTGCGGATCGGGACGGTCGGGCCGTGGGCGAGGCATTGTTTGCGCCAACACGCGGCGATGTTGACCTGTCAGAGGCGGATATCGAACAGGCGATGCTGGCCGCGCGCATCATCGGGCACAGCCAAGGCTTTGATCTGTTGACCGCCGCATCCGCGCAATTTGACTGGGCGCTGGACATGGCGCGGATTTCAGAAATCTGGCGGGCGGGCTGTATCATCCGATCCGCGTTGTTGGATGACATCGCCACAGCATTCCGCGCGGGCGCACCCGAGGGCAAACTGGCCTTTGCCCCTGCCATGGTGGATCAGCTGAACGCCACCATCCCCGCCCTACGCCGCCTGGTGGGTGCCGCCATCACAGCGGGGCATCCTGTGCCGGTCCTGTCCAATGCATTGCAGTGGTTTGACGGGATGACACAGGCGCGCGGGTCGGCGGATGTGATCCAAGGTCAGCGTGATTATTTCGGACGTCACGGATTTGACCGCGTGGACGGATTGCCCGGGCGGCATGGCCCATGGGCGGATTGATCAACGCGGCAAATGGGTGAAACGTCCGCTTAGGCCATTTTAAACGCGCGGCTAAGCAATTTATTGCACCGATAGGACAGATGCGACGACACCGCATCGGGCCCTAAATTGCGCCGTTGCAAAAACACCGATAACGCATAGGCGCGGGATTGCTGGCTCATGTAGCCTGACCAGCCCACATCATCGGCCGACTGCATTTGAAACACGCCAAATCCAGCGATGATACAACCCAAATCCGTGGCCAGTTCATGCGCCCCTTCACCACCGGGCACATCCTGCACATGCGGGGATAGGCGGGCATGCATCAATTCATGCGCCAGAGTATTGATAAACAAGCTGGGGCGTTTGATCAGGTCTGGATCAAAGCGGATAAATGGCACTCCTGCATCGTTCTGAAAAGTGCCAGATACCAATGACGTGGCCCGATAATCGATCCGGTACTCTTCTGAGACCTGATCCAATGGGGCCAGTTCAACTTGTTGATGGAATTCCATGTGGCGCTGGATGTCGTTTAGGACACCCCGGGCGGTTTCTATTCCGGTTCCGCCAGAGGCTTTGAAGAACGTTTTGGTCGGAAGGATGGGCTGTTTTGGGGGCTCAAAATGGTCATCAAACCACTCAAAACATTCCAAAATCCAGTCCTGCATATCCTCGGAAATCATTGGACGCGACCAAAACATAGCAAACTCCTTAACCCGATAGGGTTGAGATACGCGCCAACGCGCTCAAGTCAACACCTGTGGCACGTCAGATGACCTTGGCCTTTGCGTCAATAACCGGCCCTGACAACGAGAACCGGATGTTTGGGCAGAATGCAGCGAATGTCCGGTTAGCCCAGACCTTCCAGTTTGGTTGCCAGCAGCGAATGTCGGCAATTTGGCCTGCCGGGCCTGACAGATTGAATAGCGGACTAATCGTCTACCCAGAGTGGAGCACACGTTCCGTCGTCATTGTATGAGAACCGACGAACTTGACCAATGTTGACACTTACTATGCCAAACGAACGTGGAACCTTGGCGTCTACTTCAATAAAGGTTGGGGCTGCCAAGTCGTTTCGTTTTGCAAGTTGTGGGAGCACTTCTGGCGCGACCCCTTCGCAGATTTCCTGCGCCAGCTTGCTCAGTTGGTCTTCAGCAACCCATTCTGAAATATCGACTTTTATACCTAATCCGGGCACTTCATCCTCGAGAATGTACGTAATGTCCGTCACGTTTGTTTGGAGATCTTGGCCAAAAGCAAGTGAAGGCGCAAGGAATGAGAGGACAATGGCCAAACGACTCATATTGTTTTTTGATTTCCTATAACTAATTTTACGCCACTGATGGCAGCTTTTGAGGGCTACAACCAGCCGAGGAGTCAACGAACGCGCTCAGTTTTATCGTGGTGAACCTCATTTTTTGCCTTACCGAAGCAGACATCTAAGAGCAAATAGAGAACATCCGTTTTATCCCACAAAGCCGTCATTGAGTTTGAAATACCTAAGGATTGTGCCGGTATTGCTTAAAACGCGTCTCTGACACAATTCAGAAACTCTGCGGAGTCGCGTCAAACATTCGTGGCGTTTCACAATGCTCAACAAAAAAGCGCCCCAAAACCGGGGCGCTTTGTCGTCAATTTGGTCTGTTTAGACGGCTTTTTTCAGCGCCTCGACCAGATCGGTGTTTTCCCAGCTAAATCCGCCGTCCGCATCCGGTGTGCGGCCAAAATGGCCATAGGCCGCCGTGCGTTCATAGATCGGTTTGTTCAGACCCAGATGGGTGCGAATGCCGCGCGGTGTTAGGTCCATGACCTTTGGGATGGCCGCTTCGATTTCGGCGGCGCTGACGTTTGTTGCACCATGGGTGTCTACGTAGATCGACAATGGGCTGGCCACGCCGATCGCATAAGACAGCTGCACCGTGCACAGATCCGCCATGCCGGCTGCTACGATGTTTTTCGCCAGATAGCGCGCTGCATAGGCTGCGGAGCGGTCAACCTTGGTTGGGTCTTTGCCGGAAAACGCGCCGCCACCATGCGGGGCTGCGCCACCATAGGTGTCCACGATAATTTTGCGCCCGGTCAGGCCCGCATCCCCATCGGGACCGCCAATGACGAATTTACCGGTTGGGTTCACGTGCCACACCGTGTCGTCGGTCAGCCAGCCATCTGGCAGGACTTCGACAAAATAAGGTTCAACGATGGCGCGGATGTCGGCGCTGGTCAGGTTTTCGTCCAAATGCTGGGTCGACAGAACCAGTGAACTGACGCCAACCGGTTTGCCATCCACGTAATTCACAGATAGCTGCGATTTGGCATCCGGGCCCAGCGCAGGTTCTGTGCCGTTTTTGCGCACTTCGGCCAGACGACGCAGGATCGCGTGGGAATACTGGATCGGAGCAGGCATCAACGCGTCGGTTTCGTTGGTCGCATAGCCAAACATGATGCCCTGATCGCCAGCGCCTTCGTCTTTGTCTGCGGCCGCGTCCACGCCTTGGGCGATATGGGCGGATTGTTCGTGCAGCAGGTTGGTCACTTCCACGGTTTCGTGGTGGAATTTGTCCTGCGCATAGCCGATATCTTTGATACAGGCGCGTGTGATCGCGTCGATCCGGCCCATATAATCGGCCAACTTGTCCTGATCGGCCAGACCCACTTCGCCGCCAATCACAACCCGGTTGGTTGTGGCAAAGGTTTCACACGCAACGCGCGCCTCTGGTTCCTCAGCGATGAATGCGTCCAGAATGGCGTCTGAAATTCGGTCGCACACCTTGTCAGGGTGCCCTTCGGAAACGGATTCCGAAGTGAATGTGTAGTTCTTACGTGCCATGTATCGTGCTCCGTTGGTTTATTGTCCGCCACGTCAGGAAGCCGTTGTGGGGTGTTTTGCGGGTTTGGGTTACGCCGCAGGGGCGCGTGGGTCAATGATCATTCGGCGTCGCACTAAAACGGCACAACACAAGAGCCCGATCAGCAACAACGCGGGCTTATCGCCAAATCGTGCATAGATCGTCAACGGCGCGGGCGCAGGCAAGACAACATCGATCCAACCGGCCTGCCCCAACGGGATATGATCGCGGATCACACCATAGGGATCAATCAGCGCAGACACGCCCGTGTTGGCCACCCGGATCATCGGCAGCCCCTGTTCTACGGCGCGCAAGCGTGCCTGCGCCAGATGCTGAAAGGGACCAACAAATTCGCCGAACCAAGCATCATTTGTGATCATCAACAGGAAATCGGGGCGGGTGTCCCAGTTGTTCACTTCTTGCGCGAAAATGCCTTCGTAGCAGATCATCGGCAGGGCGTTTCCGACATTCGGCACCGACAGCACAGCCATTTGCCCCCTCGGCCCCTTGGCCCCGGCGCTGAACCCGCCGCCTTCGTTGGCAGCCAAACCGTGGATGCCAAACTGTCCCAGCAGGTCCGCAAACGGGACGTATTCGCCAAACGGCACCAAATGGGTTTTGTCATAGATATTCTGGACTTGCCCGCCGCGTCCCAACATCACCAAACTGTTGTAATACCGCGGTTCTTCTAGTCGCTGGATGCCAACGATCACCGGCACGCCTTGGGCGGCTTCGCCAATTTCTTCGAGTGCAGTGCCCGAATATTCAAGGAAATAGGGCACCGACGTTTCGGGCCAGACAATCAGATCGGGGGCAATGCCGGTTTCTGATTGGGCATTGGTAAAGCTCAATTGCCGTTCAAAAAACATCGGGGCCAGCTCTGGGTCCCATTTTTGGTCCTGCGGCGCATTGGGCTGGATCAACCGGATCACCGGCCCGTCCAATCGTGCTGTGTGGGCGGTTGTGGTCGTGGTCACCCCCCAAGCCAGCCCGACCCCGATCACCACAGCCCCCGTTTGCACAACCCAGCCAAGGCTGAACCGCACCTGCGCCAGCAAAACCGCCCCCGCCAAGGTCACAATCGTTAACCCATGTGGTCCGATCACCGACGCCAATTGCAGCAATGGCGTGTCAATCCAGATATGCCCCAGCAAAGCCCATGGAAACCCCGTGAAAATCACCGATCGCGTATATTCCAGAATGGCCAAACCCAGCGCCGCCCCCAGAATACCGGGCCCGATGAAACGGCGCGTGATCCCAAAGGCAATGGCCCAGAATAACCCCGCCCCCAGCGCCATAAAAAACAGGGCAAACGGGGCCATCCATCCATAGATTTCGGGCTGAACAAAAAACGGCTCTATGATCCAATTCAATGCAAGGGCGAAATATCCCCCGCCCAGCGCCCATCCCCATAACGCCGCCTGCCATGCTGTTTTTGCCGCCGGCACCATGGCCAGCGCCACCGCCAACGCCACCAACGTGATGGGCCATAAATCAAAAGGAGCCTGCCCCAATGCAGCCAGCGCACCAAGGACCGCAAATACAGTGATCCTAAGCCAGCCAGACCGCGCCGCCAGCCATGGGCCAAGCCCAGACATCAGATCGGCGCGCATCCTAGGCACGGCGCGGCAATTGAACCTTTAGGCGTTTGATCCGACGCGGATCCGCCTCAAGCACCTCAAATTCGATACCTGTGGGATGTTGCACAACTTCTCCGCGGGTGGGCACGTGACCGGCCAGCATAAACACCAAACCACCCAATGTTTCGATCTCTTCTTCGTCGATTTCTTCGTGTTCGGTCAGACCGGTGCCGATTTCCGCTTCGAATTCGTCCAACGGGGTTTTGGCCTGCGCAATATAACATCCCTGCCCTTCGCGCTGCCATAGATCCTCTTCGCCCAGATCGTGTTCATCCTCGATTTCACCGACGACCTGTTCCAGCAGGTCCTCAATCGTGACCAACCCGTCCGTGCCACCATATTCATCGATCACCAACGCCATATGGGTCCGTTCGGCCTGCATTTTCTGCAACAACACCCCAAGCGACATTGACGGTGGCACATAGATCAACGGCCGCAATGTTGCGCGTAAATCAAATGTGTTTTCGTCGCAGTGAAACCCATATTCCAGCGCGATGTCTTTGAGGTTCACAAAGCCGATTGGCGTATCCAGCGACCCATCAAAAACCGGCAAACGGGTTTTGCCGCTTTCGCGGAACAACTCGACCAGATCCGTCAGCGGCACATCCACTGGGGCGGCGACAATGTCAGGTTGCGGGACAGATACATCTTCGACGCGCATCCGGCGCAAATTCACAAGGCTGGGGGTTGGGGCGGCGGGCAAAACTTTGCCGTTCACATCTTCTGCGACGGCACCATTTACATCAGTCGGACTGAGGGCCTCTACGATGCGACTGAAAAAGCCGCGATTTGGTTCTTCTGTGTCTGGCCGCGCGCTTTGCGCAGCGTTAGACGACCCTTCTGTGGTCTCGCCCATGTTCTCCTACCGGTATGCAAAGGGCAAAAATGGCCCGCGCTTTCATTCTATGTCCTATATGGGTCCTTGATACCCAGTTTGCCAAGTATCTCTTGTTCCAACCGTTCCATCAGGGTGGCATCAAGGTCACGCTCATGGTCGTATCCCAGCAGATGTAGCACGCCGTGCACGATCAAATGCGTCACGTGATCATGCATGGATTTGTCTGCCTCGGCGGCTTCTCTCTGGCAGGTTTCAAACGCAATCGCGATATCCCCCAACTCAGAATCAGCGGCCGATGGCCAGTCTGGCTGCCCGCCATCCATCTCTGCGCCGCGTTCCGCACTGGGCCATGACAGCACATTGGTGGGCCTTGGCTTGCCCCTGAAATCAGAGTTCAGTTCGGCGATGCGGCTATCACTGCAGGCCAACACACTGACTTCAAACAGGTTTTCATCCAGTCCGATATGTGTCAACGCCGCGACGCATGCTTGGGTTGCGATGCTGTCTAGGTGTGCGTCCCGCCAACGCGGGTCTTCAATCAGAATATCTGCTGCCATGGCGCCGGTGTATCCCGCATCGCTGAATTACGAAAGGTATTGCGTTTATCAATTTGCATTCGGTAACACGACAACCGTTTAAAGAATGTGTTTAACACCCGTCAGGAAAATGATCGACGAATGTCAGGCATGACCCCGCCCAACAGCGAGATCACCAAAACAGCCAAAAATTATTTTTCGTCCGCCTCATAGGCATCAATGATTTTGGCGACCAAGGGATGGCGTACCACATCTTTGGAGGTGAAATAGTTAAAGCTGATCTTGTCGATATTCGACAAAAGCCGCTCTGCGTCACGCAGCCCCGATTGCACGCCGCGCGGCAAATCGATTTGCGACCGATCCCCGGTGATGACCATGCGCGATCCTTCGCCCAGACGGGTCAGGAACATCTTCATTTGCATGGTTGTGGCGTTTTGCGCCTCATCCAGAACAACAAAGGCATTGGCCAATGTCCGCCCGCGCATGAAAGCCAGCGGCGCGATTTCGATCTTTTTCTCTTCGATCAGTTTGGCCACTTGTTTTCCGGGCAAAAAATCATTCAGCGCATCATAAAGCGGCTGCATATACGGATCGACTTTATCCTTCATGTCGCCGGGCAGATAGCCCAGCTTCTCGCCCGCTTCGACGGCGGGTCGAGACAAGATAATCCGGTCCACATGCCCCCCCAGAAACAGGTTCACCCCTACAGCCACCGCCAAATAGGTTTTCCCGGTCCCCGCCGGCCCGATCCCAAAGGCCAGTTCATTGTCAAACAGCGACCGCACATAGGTTTTTTGCGCATCTGTGCGGGGCTCCACCAGCTTCTTGCGGGTCTTGATCTCAACCGAGCCGGGTTTGAACATCTCAATCTGGTCACCATCGCGGGTGCCGGTGCCTTTTTCGGATCCCCCCATGCGCAATTCGCGATCAATGTCAGCGTTTTCCACGGGGCGCCCCTGTTCCAACCGATTATACAGCGAATGCAATGTAGCTTCGGCGGCTTTGCAATCGTCTTCTTCGCCCATGACAATCAACAGATTGCCACGTCGCAAAATCTGAACAGACAATTTCTGTTCGATCTCTGCCAAATTGCGATCATGTTCACCGCAAAGGTCAATCAATAAGAAGTTATCGGGAAACTCGATCCGAATTTCAGAGCGAAGTTCAGTCCGCGTTTCTGTGTCATCCATCGGGGCGTCTTGGGGCGTGGTATTTGGGGCCAATCAGATCTCCTGAGTCTTGTGCCTAAAGGTATGGTGGCAACTTGTTGGCCTAACCGCAAGATGTCGTATGCGATTGTCACGCAATTGAGACGAAAAAGGCCGCAGCGTGGGGGCTGCGGCCTTAGATTGTCAGGATTTTCTTAACGTTTACAGAACGTCAGCAATCGGTGTGCCGTCTTTGAACGGGCCAACGGCTGTGTTGGGTTCTGCAACACCGGAACAAACCGGGGTCCCATCGGGTTGCAGGCGTTCTGACAGGTAACCTTCGACGCCATCGTCGATGATCCAGTGATCACAACCATTTGGATCAACCCAAACACCGGCAACCAAAGTCGACAAATGGTGGGCGTTGATGCCGCCATCAACAGATTTGTCAGGCCCGATGCGACGGATACCTTCGCCACCTTCACAGGCGGACAAGGCGAACCCAACAGAGACGAGGCAGAGAATTTTGATCGTTTTCATGGGTCGTCTCCTTAGCGCAGGCAATAGATTTCAACGCGACGGTTCTGCTGCATACCTTCGGCTGTGCCGTTGGTTGCGCGCGGCTGGCGTTCGCCAAAACCTTTCACGTCGACGATGCGTGCACCCGTTTGGGATGCAACAGATGCCACCATATTGGCGCGGCGATCGGACAATGCCATGTTGTATTCATCCGAAGCACGTGAATCTGTGTGCCCGTAGATGATGTAACCAAACGCATTGGTTTGATTAAAGAAATCCATCAGCCGGTTTTTGTTGGCATCCGAAATCCAGTGTTCATCCGTTACAAACAGCTGATCTGTTGGGATCACACCACAGATTTCGCTGCGTCGGCATACCGGGGATCCATCGCGGTTCCGGTGCGGGGTCATGAAACCCTCGGCGCCGTCATCCATCGCCCAATGTTCACAGCCATCTGGATCGATCCAGACAGTTGGTTCGTACCGCTCACCGTTTACAGTGCGCTGTTGGGCATTTGCCGCATCGCCCAGGACCGAAAGTCCCAGAACCGCTGCCATCAGGCCCCCCAGCGCGGTGCGTGCTGCATTATTAATCATGTTCGCCACCGCTTTCCTTACAAATATCATCCCGTGCCGGCGTCCAAACGCGCCAGCGATGCTATATCTTGCCAGTTTTAGACGAATTGTGCCAATTTAAAAGGGGTTTTGACCACATATTGTGGATCAACGGCAAACAATCCATAGTGATTTCCATGGATTGTTTCGCAGGTTAACGAAAATGAGCCATATTTTCGGGCCTTTATGTGGCGATCAATTGCCCGGCCAGAGAATTTGAGCTGCTGCTAACGATTCTTACCTTGGCGATTTTTCCGCGCAATTCAAGCGGCCCATCCACATGCACCGCGTGCAGATATTCGGATTTACCAACCATCTGCCCGGGCAAACGGCCTTCTTTTTCGAATAAAACATGCACATCGCGGCCAACCATCGCATCTTGTAGGTCACGTTGCTGTTGCACGATCTGTTGCTGCAACCGCGCCAGACGTTCCGATGCCACATCCGGGTCCACCATCAACGCTGTTTTCTCTGCGGCCGGGGTTCCGGGGCGCGGGGAATATTTGAACGAAAACGCCGTGCCATAGGCCGCTTCGCGGGTGATCGCCAATGTGTCTTCGAAATCCTGATCGGTTTCGCCGGGAAAGCCGACGATGAAATCACCCGACAGGTGCAAATCAGGGCGCACCGCGCGAATGCGTTCGATCAGTCGCAGATATTCCTCAGCGGTGTGTTTGCGGTTCATCGCCTTCAGAATGCGGTCGCTGCCCGATTGCACCGGCAAATGCAGATACGGCATCAGTTTTTCGCAATCCCCATGGGCGGCAATCAGGGCGTCATCCATGTCGTTGGGGTGGCTTGTCGTGAACCGGATCCGTTCCAGACCGTCGATTTTAGCCAGATCGCGGATCATACCCGCCAACCCGTTTTCGTGCCCATTATAAGCGTTCACATTCTGGCCCAGCAGGGTGATTTCCGCGACGCCCACCTCTACCAGATTGCGCGCCTCGGTCATGATGCGATCCGCCGGGCGGCTGACTTCGGCGCCGCGCGTATAGGGCACCACACAGAAGGCGCAGAATTTATCGCAGCCTTCTTGTACGGTCAAAAACGCCGTTGGGCCGCGCTTGGCCTTGGGGCGGGATTTCATCGCTTCGAACTTATCTTCCTCAGGAAAATCCGTATCCAGCGCCTTTTGGCCTTTACTCACGGCCTCTTCCATGGCGGGCAGGCGGTGATAGCTTTGCGGCCCCACAACCAGATCGACCATGGGCTGGCGTTTCATGATTTCCTCGCCCTCGGCCTGCGCAACACAGCCCGCAACCCCGATTTTCAGATCAGGATTGGCGGCCTTTAGACCTTTGTACCGTCCCAGTTCGGAATAAATCTTCTCAGCTGCTTTTTCGCGAATATGGCAGGTATTGAGCAGTATCATATCCGCCTCATCCGGCGATTTGACCTCTTCGTAGCCCTTACCGCCCAGCGTTTCTGCCATACGTTCACTGTCATAGACATTCATCTGACAGCCATAGGTTTTGATATAAAGCTTCTTTGGCGCGGACATGAGGATTCCTTGGGTTCACGGTCGATGGGTATCTAGCCCTTGCTTGGCTCTCTTGCAATGCACGCAGAATTAACCGACTTTGCGCCAAGCTGACGTGATGTGGCAAAGGGCAAGAACAAGATGCGGTATAACAGTCTGAACACGTTCAAAATGCAGGGCAAATCCAGCGTGTCTAAGGGACCCGTCGGACTGATCCTGATTGAGGATGACGTTGAGATTGACAGCACCATCCGCCATCATTTGGAATGTGGCTTTGCCCAGATCATCGTGTTTTCCGCGCCCCGCCACACAATTGATCCCGCGTTAGAGGCCAAAGTGATCCGTGTCGACCATGATATGCTGGCCGACAATGCCCTGACGGATGTCGTCAACACGGTCATCGATATGGCGCCCAAGGTTTGGCTTTATTATTGTTACAACACCGAATACCTGTTTTTCCCGTTCTCAGAACATCGCACAGTCGGTGAAATGGTGGCCTTTAGCACCGAAGAGCGGCGTTTTTCGATTCTGACCTATGTTGTTGATCTTTATGCCGGAAATCTGGATGAAAATCCCAATGCGGTATCAATCCAAGACGCGTATTTGGACAAATCCGGCTATTATTCGCTGGCACGTATGGATTCACAAAACAACGCGTTGGACCGTCAGTTGGATTTCTTTGGCGGCCTGCGTTGGCGGTTCGAAGAGCATATTCCAAAACCGCGCCGCCGTATTGATCGGATCGCGCTGTTTCGCGCCCAAGACGGGTTGCGCCTGAACGAAGATCACACCTTTAACGAGCCGGAATACAACACCTATTCCTGCCCATGGCACCACAATTTAACGGTGGCCATTTGTTCGTTCCGCACGGCCAAAGCGCTGAAACGTAACCCGGGCAGCACCTTTGAAATTCAATCCTTTCACTGGCACAATTCAGCGCCATTTTCCTGGCATTCCCAACAATTGCTGGATTTGGGTCTGATGGAACCGGGGCAATGGTTCTGATCCGCAATTAATGCAGGTCTGCCGTGTCCAGAATCACCTCTGATACAGGTCTAAAGCCGGGTTTCAGATGATCCCTATCGGATCGCGCAGCGCGTTGGGCGGATTGGGATCGGTTTCGCCGATAAAGGGATGAAAACGGCCAGTCGCCTGCACGTTTTGCCAGCCCTGCGGAAATAGGCGCGGTGATGGCCAGATGGCGATGCAATGCCAAATCGCCTTCGTCCTGGATCAGATGTTCCCAAAATCTCCGCTGCCAGATCGCATTTGCGCGCCCCTCGGATTGAGGCGTC
This sequence comes from Aestuariibius sp. HNIBRBA575, assembly GCF_040932005.1. NCBI lineage: Bacteria > Pseudomonadati > Pseudomonadota > Alphaproteobacteria > Rhodobacterales > Paracoccaceae > Aestuariibius > Aestuariibius sp. HNIBRBA575. The sequence goes on along the minus strand of NZ_CP162414.1, from coordinate 681,076 downwards.
ACAGAATCAGGCAGGTTTCTGGAAAACGCAGATTTGATCAGCCGCCAGCGTTTGGCGTAATCCGCATCCTGATCCGGCAAATGCCAGATCATATGCATCCGATTTGGCAGGATCATCGCGGTATCAATCTCAAAGGCCCACCTTTTGCGGGCCAATGACACGGCTGACCGCAATATATCCACATGATCAACCAACAAAGTCGCATGTGGATCGCGCAGCCTGAGCGTAAAGAAATAGGTCCCCCCAGGGACCTTATGCCGGGATGGCATCTGGGATGAGGTCGTGAGCGAGCGTGACATAAGCTCAGCTTGGGCAAACTTAGTAAACAGGGCATTAACGCCCCATAAACCTTTGTGTATTCAGGTTTTTCTAAGCCGGATCACCACGTCAACCTTGGCGATTTCCATGCCATCAGGGGCATCTGGCAGCTGCGCGATCTTTAACTCGGCGGCCGGTGCATCGGTTAGACGTGCCTCGTCTTCCCAATAGAAATGCGGGTGATCGGACATGTTGGTGTCAAAATAGCTGCGCGACCCATCGACAACGATTTCACGCAGCAAACCGGCATCACAGAACGCACGCAACGTGTTATAAACCGTTGCCAAAGATACCTTTTCTTCGGTTTCAGAGGCCGCATCATACAGGCTTTCGGCGGTGACGTGACGGTCATTTCCATCCCCCACAAGCAACGCTGCAAGCGCCACACGCTGGCGCGTGGGACGAACACCGGCCTGATTAAGCCAAGCGCCTCCTCTGGTGGTTGCATCTGTGTTCATGGTCTGCCCTATAAAATGTCGCGCCACTTTACAGCGGTTTTGGGCCAGAATTCAAATGAATAGAAAATGACACGGTTTTGGGGTCACCAAGTCGGGCCAATTGCGCGGCAATTCTAAACAATTCTTACCCTTTATCCGCAATCGTGGCGCACTTGCCCTTGCAGCACCCCGAGTGATAGAGGGGATGAAGCAACCGAGATAAAAGGACCCAATGCCCATGGCCAACTTCCCAAGCAGTTTTGACCGCGACGACCTCTTGAAATGCGCCCGCGGCGAGCTTTTTGGCCCAGGCAATGCCCAGCTGCCAGAGCCGCCGATGTTGATGATGGATCGCATCACAGACATTTCCGAGGATGGCGGCGCACATGGCAAAGGCCATGTTCTGGCTGAGTTTGATATCAAGCCGGACCTGTGGTTTTTCGACTGCCATTTTCCGGGAAATCCAATCATGCCCGGCTGTCTGGGACTGGATGGATTGTGGCAGCTGACCGGGTTTAACCTGGGCTGGCGCGGCTGGACGGGACGCGGCTATGCCTTGGGTGTCGGAGAGATCAAGCTAAAGGCAATGGTACGCCCAGATGCGAAATTGCTGACCTATAAAATCGACTTTACCAAAGCGGTGCAAACCCGTCGTCTGACCATGGGCGTGGCCGATGGCATCGTCGAGGTGGACGGCGAATTGGCCTATGAAGTCAAAGACATGAAGGTCGCCCTGAGCGAAAGCTAAGGGCGCAGACCACCCCAGACTGTCGTAATACTTTCTTAACTCCTTTGCAGAATCGTTACGAAGGATTGGCAAAACCGCCTGAGCAATTTCGGTTGCTCAGCACACCCGCCACAAAGGCGGGCCACCGTTAGCATTTGCCAGCTTTAAGGAAGTACCCCCCATGTCTGACAAGACTTTGATCGATCTGTCCTGGGACGATTTCGACGAACATCGTGACCCACGTTCAAATAACAACCAGTTTGACGCCGTTGTAGAAAAAGCCATTTCCCGTCGCGGTTTTTTGGGCGGCGCATTGGCGTTTGGGTCAGGTGCAGCCGTGTTTGGCACGGGTCTGTTTTCAACCACAACATTGGCACAAGCGGCCGGTCATCAGAAATTCGCGTTTGAACCCGTAGATATCGCCACCGATTTTGATGTGCATGTGCCAGCGGGCTATGCCCATAACGTTCTGGTGCGCTGGGGCGATGCCCTGTGGTCCGAAGCCAACGGCGCCTATTCCGCAGAAACCGGTGTTTCCGTGGACATGTCAGACAAAGTCTTTGGCGAAAACACAGACGGCATGGAATTGTTCAACGTCGATGGCAAAGAAGTCATCACGGTGAACTCCGAATATGTGAACCCAAAGATCAACCTGCCCGACAGCTCTGAGGGTACGCCGCAAAACGCAGACGAAGTGAAACTGCTGAAAAACCTGCAAGGTGTGACCGTCATGGAAATCGCCCGTGGCGAAGCCGGTTATCAAGTGGTTGTCGACAGCCCGCTGAACCGCCGCATCACCCACGAAACCGAAATGGTGCTGGCAGGTCCTTTGGCCGGTCACGCACTGGTGCAAACCAATGCAGACCCTGATGGCATGACAGTCAAAGGCACCATGAACAATTGCGGGTCCGGGCGCACCCTTTGGAACACGTATCTGACCTGCGAAGAAAACTTTAACGGCTATTTCGGCGCAACCGGCGAAGAGCCAACCGGCGAAGGTTACAGCCGCTATGGCATCGGTGGCGAAGGCCGCTATGCCTATGAAAAGTTCGACACGCGCTTTGATATTTCGGTTGAACCAAATGAGCCGCACCGCCATGGTTTCATTACAGAAATCAACCCTGCGGACCCGACATCGACACCGATCAAACGCACCGCTTTGGGTCGTTTCAAACATGAAAACGCATCCATGGTTCACGCCAAAGACGGCCGTGTTGTGGTCTATATGGGCGATGATGAGCGTGGCGAATATCTGTACAAATTTGTGTCCAACGGCGTTTGGGAAATCGGTACGGATGGGGGCGACTTGCTGAATGACGGCACGTTGTTTGCGGCCAAATTCAACGATGACATGACCGGTGAATGGCTGGCACTGACACCAGAAACCACAGGCATGGACGCCGCTGAAATCCTTTGTTTCACCCGCATGGCGGCCTCGGCTGTTGGGGCCACAACGATGGATCGGCCGGAATGGGTTGCATCCAACCCGGTCAAAGTCGAAAGCTATTGCGCGCTGACCAACAACAAAAACCGCGGCGTAAAGCCAAATGCCGGTGGCGACGACACATCCGTGAACGCGCCAAACCCGCGTGAAACCAACCATTACGGCCAGATCGTGCGCTGGACCCCTGCGGATGAAAACCACGCTGCGGATGTGTTCGGCTGGGATCTGTATGTGATGGCGGGCAACCCGACCGTTTACGACAATGAATATGCCGGGTCTGACAACATCAATGCGGGCAACATGTTCAATTCGCCCGACGGGATGGTGTTTGATTCAACCGGCATGTTGTGGATCCAAACGGACGGCAACTACAAAAACGAAGGCGACTTTGAGGGCATGGGCAACAACCAGATGCTGGTTGGCGATCCTGAAAGCGGTGAAATCATCCGCTTTATGACCGTGCCAAACGGTGCCGAAGTGACCGGCCTGTGCTGGAACCTGGACAAAACCGTCGCCTTTGTCGGCGTGCAGCATCCCGGTGGGTCCTGGCCTGATGGCAACGGCAAACCCCGGTCGTCTGTGGTCGCCGTGTGGCGCGAAGACGGCGCCGTGATCGGCTAATCGGATCATCCGATTTATCTAGGGGGCATCGGCGCAATCCGGTGCCCTTTTTCTATTTGCGCCCATAAAGGTGGCGTTAATCGGATCGCATTGCAGGCAGAGGTCACTGTGTCTCATACCTATCTGCTTGCTGTTGTGCCCTCGCCTGCCTTACACAGGCAGTTAACAAACAGAGGAGAGCGCATGCGCCGCGTCGTCGTTACAGGTCTTGGCATTGTGTCCCCTATCGGGAACAACGCCGCCGAAGTCACCGCCGCCCTGAAGGCTGGCAAATCAGGCATCGAAGCCTGCGCGCCCATGGTCGAACACGGGTTTCGCAGTCAGATTGCGGGTACGCTGAAAATTGACGTCGCCGAACATGTGGACAAACGCACATTGCGGTTCATGGGGCCGGGTGCGGCCTATGCGCATATCGCCATGCAACAGGCGATCGCGGATTCCGGTCTGGAAGAAAGCGATATTCAAAATCCGCGCACAGGTCTGGTGGCCGGGTCCGGTGGACCATCCACATCCGCAATGCTGGCCGCGCATCAAACCGTACTGGAAAAAGGCGCGCCAAAACGCATCGGGCCATTTGCTGTGCCCAAATGCATGTCGTCGACCATTTCCGCCAACCTGTCGACAGCCTTTAAAATCAAAGGCATCAACTATTCCATCACATCCGCCTGTTCCACATCCCTGCACTGTATCGGCAACGCGGCCGAACAGATCATGATGGGCAAACAGGACGTGATGTTTGCCGGTGGCGGCGAAGAATTGGACTGGACCCTGTCCTGTCTGTTTGACGCCATGGGTGCGATGTCCAGCAAATATAACGACACGCCAGAACGCGCCTCGCGGGCGTTTGACGCGGATCGCGACGGGTTCGTGATCGCGGGTGGCGGCGGTATTGTGGTCCTAGAAGATCTGGAACATGCCCAAGCGCGCGGCGCAAAAATCTATGCCGAAGTCACAGGTTACGCCGCCACATCTGACGGTCATGACATGGTGGCCCCATCAGGCGAAGGCGGCGAACGCGCCATGCGTCTGGCGCTGCAGACCATCCCAGAGGGTCGCAAAGTCAGCTATATCAACGCCCATGGCACATCCACCCCCGTCGGGGATGTGGGCGAAGTCGAAGCGGTGCGTCGCGTATTTGGCGAAGGTCAGACCCCGCCGATCAGTTCGACCAAATCCATGACCGGTCACAGCCAAGGCGCCACCGGCGCCCAAGAAGCGATCTATTGTCTGTTGGCCTTGGAAAACGACTTTATCATTCCGTCGATCAATGTCGAAAATCTGGACCCGGCCCTGAACCCCGCTGAAATCGCCACGGATCTGGTGGAAAATGCAGGTTTGGACACGGTCATGACCAATTCATTTGGGTTTGGCGGCACCAACGGGTCGATGTTGTTGTCCAAATTCCGCGGCTAATTGGTTTCAAAAAACCTTTGAAATAAGTCTTAACACAGTTTAACGCCACGACATCCCCACGGGTTTCGTGGCGTTATGATTTAAAACAGGAGCATAACCATGACCCTTTCGATGGCAGGCAAAAGAGGCCTGATCATGGGCGTTGCCAATGAACGGTCTATTGCATGGGGCGTCGCCCGTGAAATGCACAAAGCCGGGGCCGAGCTGGCCTTTTCCTACCAAGGTGAAGCGTTCAAAAAACGACTGGAACCTTTGGCACAAAGCGCTGGCAGCGATTTTCTGGTCGACTGCGATGTGACGGATGATGCATCGATGGATACGTTGTTTGATGAACTGAAAACCCGCTGGGGCAGCATCGATTTTGTGGTCCACGCCATCGCCTATTCGGACAAAAACGAATTGACAGGTGATATCCGGGACACAACCCGCGACAATTTCAAAAACTCGTTGGATATCAGCTGTTTTTCATTGATTGACGTGTCACGCCGTGCGGCGGAAATCATGCCAAATGGCGGGACAATCCTGACCATGACCTATCAGGGCGCCAACCGCGTGACCCCCTATTACAACGTGATGGGTGTGGCCAAAGCGGCGCTGGAAAGTGCGACCCGTTATCTGGCCAACGATCTGGGACGCCAAGGTATCCGCGTGAACGCGATTTCACCCGGCCCGATGAAAACGCTGGCCGGTGCGGCGATTGGCGGCGCGCGACGCACGTTCAAACACACCGAACAAAACGCCCCAATGAAGGCCAATGCAACACTGGCCGCCGTGGGTGGCACGGCTGTTTATCTGGCGTCTGATGCGGGGGCCTGCACAACCGGTGAAATCATCCGCGTGGATGGTGGGTATCATGTGCTGGGCATGCCTCAGATTGAGAACATGTAATCACATGGGCCGCGCAACACGCGGCCCATTTTTCACACGCATTTATGCGGTGATTTCAACCATTTCGATGGCAAAGGTCAGGTCCTGACCTGCCAGCGGGTGGTTTGCATCCAAAACGATTTCTGTTTCGTTGGCTTCGACGATGGTCACAGGAATAGCTTGGCCATTTGGGGCCTGCATCTGCAATTGTGTGCCCGGCTCGGTTGGGATTTCGTCGGGAATATCGGCGCGTGGCACGGCTTGGCGCGCCTCTGGGTTCACTTGGCCATAGGCTTCGTCACAGGGCACCTGCACGGTTTTCTTGTCACCAACCACCATGCCGGGGATCGCTTTGTCCAAGCCGGGAATGATCTGACCAGATCCAACAGCGAATTCCAGCGGATCGCGGCCCTCTGAGCTGTCGAAAACGTCGCCATTGTTCAGGGTGCCGGTGTAATGAATGCGTACGGTATCACCCGCTTTGGCTTGGGTCATGATTGTCTACCTTATGGTGAAAATTTGATGCGGCACCTTAATTGGCAGGGGTGCAAAACGCAAACCGCGTTAACACCTTGTGCCAAAACGCCCCAATGCGCGCATTGTGCGGTTACAATTTTCGGCTTTCCCCGCCACTTGGCCCATGCCAAGCTCTGGCCAAAGGAGACCCCGAATGCCGATCACGACCTGTATTTTTGACGCCTATGGCACGTTGCTGGATGTCAATGCCGCCGCCCGCGAAGCCGCCGGCGAGCCGGGCCATCAGAAACTGGCCGAGGTCTGGCCAAAACTGGCTGCAGATTGGCGCGCCAAGCAGTTGCAATACACGTGGCTGCGCGCTGTGGCGGATCAGCATTGCGATTTTTGGCAGGTCACGCAGGACGGGCTGGATTGGGCGATGGAGGCATCCAATCTGGACGATCCGGAACTGCGCGAACGTCTGTTGGCGCTGTATTATGAATTGGCCGCCTATCCCGAAGTGCCCGATATGTTAGCAACCCTGAAATCGCGTGGGTTGAACACGGCGATCCTGACCAATGGCACACCAGATATGGTATCAGCCGCCTGCGGATCGGCCGGGATCGATGAATTGCTGGACGATGTCCTAAGCGTGCAATCCGTCGGCGTTTATAAACCCCATGACAGCGTTTATGCACTGGTGGAACAGCGGTTCAACTGCACACGCGACGAGGTTCTGTTTGTGTCATCCAATGGTTGGGACGCCGCCGGGGCCGCCGGGTTTGGGTTCGACACCGTTTGGGTCAACCGCGCAGGCGACCCGCTGGATCGGCTTTATGCCACGCCAGACCACATTCTGACTGACCTGACCACAATCCCGGATTTTGCCTGATGCCCACATTTATCACCAGCGACGGCCTGACCTTGCATTATGAGGATCAAGGTTCCGGCTCCGTTCTTTTGTGTCTTGCTGGACTGACCCGCAATGCGCGGGATTTTGAACCGCTACTGCCCCATCTGCCACATCACCGGATCATCCGTTTGGATTATCGCGGCCGGGGCAACAGCGACTATGACCCTGATTTCACCCATTATTCCGTCCCCCGCGAAGCCGAGGACGTGATCGAATTGCTGGATCATCTGGCATTGGACCGGGTCACGCTGTTGGGCACGTCGCGGGGCGGGCTGATCGCCATGATGCTGGGCGCGACCCATGTGCACCGACTAAATGGTGTGATCCTGAACGATATCGGCCCGGTGATCGACATGCCCGGCCTGTCGCGGATCATGGCCTATGTGGGCAATAAACCCGTGGCAAAAACTTATGACGACGCAGCGCTGGGGCTGGCCAAATTTTACGGCGACGAATTCCCCGGTGTCAGCGTTGAAACATGGCGTCGTCAGGCGGTTGCGATGTATCTGGAAACCGAAACCGGGTTGGAATTGCGATACGATCCGGCGCTCAAGGATGCGTTTAACGCACAGGCTTCTTCTAACGAAGAGGTCGATTTATGGCCGTTGTTTGAAACGTTAAATGCCGTTCCCGTGGCTGTGATCCGGGGCGGGAACTCAGATCTTTTGTCGGCAAAAACCTTGTCCGATATGCAGGCCCGTCATCCCAATCTGATCGCGGCTACAGTGCCGGATCGCGGCCATGTGCCGTTTTTAGATGAACCCGAAAGCCTGACCATGATCCACACCCTATTGGAGCGCACAGCATGAGCAATATCGACATGATCCGCGCCGCGCAGCAGCGGCTAAAGGGACGCGCGCGCCATACGCCGCTATTGTCGTCCCCGTTTCTGGACGACATTGCCGGGCGTCGGGTTCTGCTGAAACCAGAATGCCTGCAACATACCGGATCGTTCAAATTTCGCGGGGCTTGGTCGGCTCTGTCTGCCCTGCCTGATGATGTGCGCAAACACGGGGTGATCGCGTTTTCATCCGGCAATCATGCCCAAGGCGTGGCCTATGCCGCCGCCCAGCATGGCGTGGCGTCGGTGATTGTCATGCCCAATGACGCGCCGCAACTGAAAATCGACAATACCCGCGCGCTGGGGGCCGAAGTGGTTCTCTATGATCGCCCCGGCGGTGAAAGCCGCGAAGCCTTGGGTGACAAAATCGCGACCGAGCGGGGCCTGACATTGGTGCGCCCGTTTGATGACCCCCAGGTGATCGCGGGCCAAGGCACGGCTGGTCTGGAAATCGCCCAAGATGCCAATGCGCTAGGGATCAAGGATGCCGACGTTCTGGTACCCTGTGGCGGTGGCGGCCTGACCTCTGGGATCGCGATGGCGCTGGCCGCGGATGCGCCGGGGTTGCGGGCACGGCCCTGTGAACCAGTCGGGTTTGACGACGTGAAACGATCCCTCAGCTGCGGGGAAATTCAACGCAACAGCGCGCAATCCGGGTCGATCTGTGACGCCATCATCACACCGCAACCAGGCAACATCACATTTCCGATAATGTCCGATCTGTGTGGCCCCGGCATAACCGTGTCTGACGACGATTGCCAGCGCGCCATGGCGGCGGCGTTCACCCGATTAAAGGTCGTGATCGAACCGGGCGGCGCTGTGGCTTTGGCGGCCGCACTCTATCGCCCTGATACAATATCGGGCGACACCGTGATTGCCGTGGCGTCAGGTGGAAATGTAGATTCCAAAATGTTTCAACAAGCCTTGGAGAAATACGCGTGACCGACTTTACCATTGCCAGCTTTAACGTGAAAAACCTGATCGGCGCCGGGCAGGAATATTACAAATATCAGGAATACACGCCCGAAGAATTTGCCTGGAAACAGGATTGGATGGCGGATCAGCTGTTGACGATGGACGCGGATATCGTTGGGTTCCAAGAGATCTTTGAAGAAAGTGCGCTGGCTTCGGTCATCGCCGAGGCCGACAAACGTGGGATCGCAACAAATGAAATCACCATCCCCGACCGGTCCAAACGCTATCATAAACGCGCGATTTTTCGCAAACTGGCCTATCGTCCCTATACGGATGCGCAACTGGCCTTTGCCTCCAATGCCAATGATGGCGGCCCCGGTCAGCGCCGCCCCGGTTTGGCGGTTCTGTCACGGTTTGGGTTCAAAGGCGCGCCCGAAATCATCCAAAAACTGGATGAACCGCTGGATATCCCATTGCAGGCCTTGGGTGGGGGCGATGCGGGATCATATCGCGTTGAACGTCTGTCGCGCCCGATCCTAAAGGTGCGCGTTCCTGTGGGCGGCGAAGTCATCACCGTGTTCAACTGTCATCTGAAATCCAAACTGGGGGAATTTGTCCGTCCCGAAGGCGCAGAATTTGCCCCAGAATCCGACCTGACCGCCTATGATCCGGTGGGCCGCGCATTGGGCGCGATGCGGGCGGCGTTGCGCCGGATGGCCGAAGCCTGGGTTCTGCGTCGCGAAATTGTCAAAGAAATCGAACTGGGGCGCCCGGTGATGGTGCTGGGGGATTTTAACGACGGCGAACATGCGGTCAGTTCGGAAATCATTTCCGGCGAGGCCCCGTTCAAGAATTACAGCTGGATGTTGCGGCACAATGCCAAACACGCCAATGATCGTTACAGCCGTCAGGAAAACGAACAAATCACCGAAGGCGTTGAATCTGTGCGCCTGCATTCCGCCGAAAAACTGTTTGTACGCAAAAGCTTGCGGGACATGGTCTATACCTCGGCCTTTGGCGGCGTGTTTGAAAGCATCGACCAGATTTTCCTGTCCCGCCATTTCCACCCCGATTACGCCGATCGCATCGCGGATATGGAATATTTCAGCGTGCTCAACGATCATCTGACCGACGGTTCCCACCCCGAAGCGCCCTATAACAAACTCGCTTCGGATCATGGTCAGATCATTGCCCATATGCGTTTGAAACAGGATGACCAAGACAATTGACATTGTAACAGATTCTTGATCAAGTTCGCATCGGGAGGAGCATAACACGGTCATGAGGTTCATTCGGAACCGGAGGCTGTAGAGTGCTAGCTGGTTCGGGCCACGTTTCTACGTCGGCCCGAACCGCAAATTTTCCCGCTTCATTTAGGCCGCCACGGACAGAGGAAACTTTGATGCTCGTTCATAAAATTGATCGCGCTGGCGTCACGCTGCATGCCACGGAACAGGGGGCGGGGCGCGATGTGGTTTTGGTGCATGCGTTGGGGCTAGACCATCATGTCTGGGATGAAATGATCGCCCACATGCCCGACAATATCCGCATCATTCGCGCCGATATGCGTGGGCATGGTCAATCTGACGTGCCCGATGGCCCCTATTCGATGGGGGCTTTGATTGCCGATCTAGAAGCAATCTGTGTCGCGCTAAACGTCAAAGACGCCATTGTGGTTGGCCTGTCGATTGGCGGCATGATTGCGCAGGGTCTGGCGGTCAAACGGCTTGATCTGGTGCGAGGGTTGGTCCTGTCTAATACGGCGGCAAAAATTGCGCAGCCTTCTGTGTGGCGCAAACGGATCGAAGCGATCCAAGACAACGGGTTAGGCGACATTGCCGACGACACAATTCAGCGTTGGTTTTCAAAGGATTTCCTGCGGGACGGGGATGTCGCCCATTGGCGAA